>WTCA01000033.1 GCA_013138805.1 archaeon
CTTTCAGCGAATTGGTTAGCTTATATGATCTGATATTTAATAAAGAAGACTTGAGAGACAGTGTTGTGGCTGAAGTCACAGATTCAATAAGTAGAAAAAAAGTATCAGGTTCAGGAGAAAAACTAGAAACATATAAATCCAACTGGAAAACGATTGAAACAGAAATAACAGAAATAAGAAATTTCTACCAGGATATAAATTTTGCAGACACCGGTACTGAAGAAGGAAAGGCATTCCAGGAATCTGCAAGAGAAAGAATTCTGGATGAAGCAGGAAAAGGGATTGTAAGAGGTCTGAGCTTCTGGGAAAATGTATTAAGCGGTGATGAAAATATACGCTCACCTTTCAAAGACCTGTACGCGCAATGGTACGGATCTGAAGATACAAAACAAATAATGAAGAACTATAACTTTCGAAATATTCCTTTATTAATAGCCCGTGAATACAAAACAGTTTTCGGAGATTATCCTGAAGAGTTCTATAAAGGCTTTCAGAATACAGTTGTAAACTGCCTGGATTCCTTGATTGAAGAAGCAGATAAAAATGAGGGAGAGTTTGATGAAGGCCGTGCCGAGAATTTAAAAGCATATCTGCTGAAAGATTTAACATATGATGAACTCTGTCTTTTACCGGAACTGCATAAAAAGATAAGTTATGTCAACAAGAATTATCCGCAAATATCTGAAACAGTAATGTCTAAAACAGCAATATCTGAGAAGTTCGGATTATGCTGATGCATATAACATTGATTCTGTCATCTGATTTTTAAGCTTCATCAATTGCACAAAAATCCAACCTTTGCCTACACTTCAGGAAAATTAACAGGAGTTTAATGGCTCCGAAACCTTTATATACTTATGATTCTAATATGAATCATATGAACCAGAAAAGAATCAGTATTAAATCAGAAATAATTATGGCATTACTAAAAAAAGAGACTCACGGAAGGGAAATATCAGAATATCTAAAAGTGCCCTTGACAACAATCCAGAGAACTTTATCTTCTTTAGAACAAGATAATGTAATTGACTATAAGATTATAGGTAAGAGTAAGGTCTATTTTATAAAAAAAAGTTTATCTGCAAGAAAATATGTATCTGATGCAGAAAATTATAAGATGATAAAACTGATTGGCCATTATCCTTACCTTGAGCCGTTAATTAAAGATATCTTAAATGTTAAAAGTCATTTAGTAATTCTTTTTGGAAGCTATGCAAAGTTTAATGCAAAAAAAGACAGCGACATAGATTTGTATATCGAAACAGACAAGCTATATATTAAAAAAGAAACAGAAAGCAAAAACTCAAGATTAAGTGTTAAGATAGGCTTATTTAACCCAGACGACCTGTTGATAAAGGAAATCATAAAAAATCATGTCATAATCAAGGGTGTAGATGAATTTTATGAAAAAACAAAACTTTTTGATTAAGTTAAAAAAAGAGAAGAAACTTGAATTGGTTGGGCCTTCTGTTGAAATACAGAAATCTTATTCTATCAAATCAGATAACTGTCTCAGGTCTGCAAAAATTCTTTTTGATTCAGATCTTTATGAAAATTCTGTATCTGAAGCATATTATGCAATGTATAATGCTTCTTTATCTTTGTTTTTTCAATGTGGTATTAAGTGTGAGAACCATACTGCAACAATAATCTTGCTTGAAGAATTATTCAAGCTTTCAGATTTGAAAAAAAATCTTGAAACCGCAAAAAAAGAACGGATTGATAAACAGTATCATGTTTCTGATAAGAAAAATTTTGAAATCACTAAAGATGCCGCAAAGAGCATGATACAGGGTGCAGAAGATTTCATCCTAAACTTATATGCATATATGGGAAGGCTTAGTAATGATGATATAGGACAGATTAGATTTAGGTTTTCTGGATTTTAAAAATAAAAGAAAAAGAAAAGGGTTTTATCCCTTCACATACCTTCTGTAGAAGTCAGCGATAAAGATAGAGCTTGTAAACATCAGCGCAGGGAAACCCACCAGGACAAGTATCATGAGTCCAAATATGATTGCCAGTGCATATGTCTTCAGTATCATGACAATATAATCCCCTAAGTTCTCTTTCATCGCCGTCAGCACACCGAATTCAAAATAAGCTTCGACTGTCTGTTTCTTCATGAAGTTCACACCAAGCAAAGGTATGACGAAACAGCTAAAGAGGAAATTCATAATCTGTGAAAGATCATAGCTTATTATACCGACAACACCCAGAACTATCATATATACAATAGCAAACGGTAACGCTTTCAGAAACATCATAAACCCGAGCTTCATATCAGACCCGAACTGCATTGTCGGCAGCTGCTCAAATTTGCCTTCAAGGAATTCGTTTACAATCCGTATAGTATATCCCATAAGTGCAAACCACCCAAAAATAGGCAAAAGTATCCACAACGCATTCAGCATCCCCTTAAGCCTGTTAAATGGATACTTAAATGCTTTCCCAAAACTTAGTGATTCCATAATAGCACCTTATACATATTGATTTTCAGACTATTTATAGCTTTTACCTATTTTTTGTTGATAAAATATAAAGAAATTGCAAACATCAAAACAGGTATAATAAAATAATCCATAGCGATTGCACCGCCAAACAGCAATGCCTGTTTCATCATCAATATCTCAGTGTTCAAAAGCATGACATCAGATATCATCCTGACAAGGAAAGGCATAAGATCAACAGGATAAAACATTCCGGATAAAAACAATAGAGGCAGAGTGATAATAAGAGATATAAGTACAGCAACACCCTCACTATCGCTTGCAAGACCAATCAAAAGACCGGCAAAAGTGTTCACAAGACTGATAAACAGCAGTGCCTTTACAAGTAAGACAAAACTCAGATTATAATCTGCGCCAAACACAGAGAACAGCAGAAACAGCACTGCAAACTGCACAACAGATACAAAGGAAAAAAACACAGCCTTTGATAATATATATGCCGCAAACGAGCTGTTGCTCACCCTTATCCTTGCAAACAGCTGAGTTTTCCTGTCATATATAACTCCTGTGGAGCACAGCATAAGAATCAAAAATAGGTTCAGCACAGCAAACAAAGGTGCAATGCCCACTTCCTTGATACTGAATTCCTCATAGATTCCTTTTTTCCCGACAGATACCGGATCTGAAAGAAATGCAGGATCAATATTTTCCATCCTGCCAAGATTTTCATCAACTTCAGACAGTTTAATCTTAAGCTTCGAAAAACCAGTCACATGCTCTGCAACTTCAAGAGCGATGCCAGTATTTTCCCTTGCTTCAGCACTCTGCTGCTTTATTTCATTACCCACAGAATACACAAGCGCATTCTTGAAAGGCTGCAGTGCCATGTCAAACTTCCATTCCACAAGACTGCTTACAGATGGCTCGCTATTATCATAATAGACATCAATGCTTGCCTGCTGCAGGTTGTCAAGCCGTTCTGTAAAGCCTTTTTCAATTACAATACCAAACAAAAATTCCCGTCTGCGTACAGATTCCTGAAGCTCATAACTGCAGTCATCACCTGACCCATATACAATATCAAAATCACCTATGTTTCCAAGAATGTTTCGTGTCACAGATGTATTGTCATAATCGCAGACAATTACAGGGATTGATGTTGCCGAACCTCCAAGCATGAATATGTAGATAAGCCCAAGTATGACTGGCAGTGCCATAGATAGGTAAAGATACTTCTTCTTCCGGAAGAGAAGCTTGTATTCTCTTGTCAAAAACCCGATAAAGCTCTGAGGCATGATATACATTTTCTTCAGGATCCGTGCACTTTTTCCTATCATACAGACTTCACCTTCAGGAACAGCTCATCTAAAGTAGGCTCCCTAAACCCTGTCTCTTCATATGTGATACTGTTCTTTTCAAGAAATTTCAAAAAATAATTTTTCTGTCCCGCGCTCTCCACAGAAAACATCTTGTATGACCCGAAACTGTCAAGAAGAGATATATTATGATCCACGCAATAGCTGGCAATATCATACTTATGCCTCTTGTTAAGACTGCCTATCTTCATCTCCAGGACAAAATGTGTCTTTAGCTTTTTGCAGATGTCTTTAAGCTTGCCGTCAGCAAACACCCTGCCTCTATGCAGAAGAACAATCCTGTCTGAATGAATCTCTGCTTCAGTAAGCATATGCGTCGTGATGACAACTGTCTTTCTCCTGTTTCTCTGGTGTTCAAGGAAATGCCACAGAAGTTTTCTGTTATAGAAATCCAGGCCGACAAACGGCTCATCAAGAATCATCACCTTAGGCTTATGCAAAAAAGACACAACAATGTTAAGCCTCACTTTCTGCCCGCCCGACAGTTCGTTAGGGTTTGCTGATATTGGAACATCAAGTTCCATAATCTTCATAAGCTCCTTGCCTGACTCAATAGCTCTTGACTTTGAAAGCCCATACAAGCTCCCGAAAAAAACAATATTATCTTCAATATTAAGGTCAGGGACAATAGAGATTTCCTGCGGCACAAAACCGATATCTTCACGCGCAAGAACCTTACCATATCCATTTATTGCAACCTTGCCGGAATATCCCCCGGTAAGCGCCCCGGAAATAATGTTCAGAAATGTAGATTTCCCTTCGCCTGACCGTCCCACGACAGCGATAATCTGGCTTGTACGCGCAGTAAAACTGAAATTCTTGAGAATCTTCTTCTTATCATAAGAAAAATTTATCTTTTTGGCTGACACCGGGTTCTTTTTCTTTGGAAACAGGTATCTGTGCACTTTCTCCCTGAATCCTGGCTTGATTCTCTTGCCTGCCATTTTCATCTCCGCTAACTATACTCTTTAAGACGAATCTTTTAAACCTTTCTATTTGTCACCACTTGTAAGACAAGAATAAATCAATAGAACACAACAATCTATATATCTCCTAAACATCAAATAACTTGCATGGAATCTTATGAAACAGTGATTGTCGGTGCAGGTCCTGCCGGCCTTAAATGTGCAGAGACTCTTGCAAAAGCAGGAAAAGAAGTATTGGTGCTTGAAAAAAATGAAGTTATAGGTCCTAAAGTCTGTGCAGGGGGTCTTACAATAAACTGCATCAATTCAGGCATACCTGAAAAAATACTTCAGAGGAAATTCAAAAAAGTAAAGATACATACACCTCATGAGGATACGGAAATAAAGCTTGAAAAGCCATTTGTAGCAACAGTCAACAGGAAAGACCTTGGGCGGTGGATGACAAAAGAGGCAAAAATGCAGGGGGCAGAAATAAGGACAGATTCTTTAGTCACAAAAATAGACAAAAACATTTTGACAATCAACAATGAAAAAAAGATAAAATACAAATATCTTGTGGGTGCGGATGGCTCAAACTCAATAGTACGAAAACACCTGAAAATAAAAAAAGAAAATGTTCTTGAGGCATTCCAGTACATCACCCCTAAAAAATTCAGGGACATGGAGGTTTTCATAGATCCTGACAGATTCGGACCGGCTTACCTCTGGATTTTTCCTCATAAAAATGTAACATCAATCGGCACCGGTGGAGACCTCTCAAGAAAACTGAAAAAGCCAATACTTGGCATAAAACTATCACAGATAAGAAAAAACTTTGACACTTGGTGTAACAATCACTTTGACACAAAAGAATCCCAGTTTGAAGCATACACAATAAACTATGATTACAGGGGCCATCATTTTGGAAACAAATACTTGATAGGCGATGCAGCCGGATTTGCCTCAGGTCTCACAGGTGAAGGCATATACTTTGGAATAAAGTCTGGCGAAGATGTAGCAAAAACAATAATGGACCCAAAATATGATGAACCGAACATAAAGCATATCCTAAAAACAAAGAAAATTCAGGAAAAAATCCTGCGCACTCTCGAGATAAGCAAAACCCGGACATGCCTTGAATATGATTTTTTAAACCTTTTCTTTAAAATAAAGATGGTAGACCAAAAATTAGTAAAAATGATTGATTGATAAAATAGTCATTAATCTTTACTTTTTCCCCAACCAACCCATCAATTCCTGATAAGCAAGAATCTTGCTGTGCTGTTTCCCGAACCATTTGCAGTAGAACGAATTTATCGGGGGTATAACACCTTTCTCGCCCCGAGACAATGCGACAGCACCAAGCCGTACCATGTCAACAAGCATACCTGCTGCTGCCGGGCTATCATTTATCCTTCCGCAGATGAATATCTCATCTTCTGCACCATTGAATAGTTTCATAGGGAAATGCATAAATATTGCTTTCTTGTCTCCCAGAGGCTCAAGATAGCCGTGCGGTTTTATGTCAGAAGGCAGGTCATAGCCAAGTATGTCCTGTGCACATCCTGTCTTTGTCACCTTCTTGCTCTCGTTTCGTTTCTCATCCTGCAACCTGAAAAAGTCCATATTGCCTCCCCAGTTAGCTCCCACAGCACTCAATATCTTCCTGTTCAGCTCCTTGTAATGCTCCATAAGGTCTGAAAGCATCCTGGACTGTCCGGAACTTATATCATCTCCTATAAGGACAGAATCACTCATTTCAGCAAGCTCCACAAAAACAGGGCAGTTGGCAACCTTGCTGGGTATCCCGTTGATATGCACAATTCCGCGGCCTCTCTTTTTTGCGGCAGAGAATGCACAGTAAGCATAAAACATAGAAGCAGTCATCTTGTCTTTCTGATCATTTTTGATCATCTTTTCAAGTTCATCAACAGATTCTACATCCACAATCGGTTCAGTCGCAGTGATTGTGATTGTGCAGTCAAGATCAAGCTCTGTTATCTCCTCTGTAATCTCTTTTGCGCATTCTTCAAGGCTTTTATCATAGTCCAGCCCTTCACCTTCAAAAGGCATACCTTCGGTTGAATTAAGATTGATGCCTTTAAATATTTTTATCTTCTCAAACGCTTTCATATCTTTGAGTTCAGGATACAGTTGTATGGCTGAAGATAAAGTCTTGCCTGTCTTTCTCTTGTCTACATCAAAACCGCATACAACTTCAATATCTTCAACTTTGTGTTGTGGGATCTTGTTCTCAAGGGGGATGCCTGTAAGGTCTATCTCTCCTGCCTTGATCCTCTCAAGGCCGCATGCAAATGTTGATGCGACATAACCGAAACCGAAAAAACCAATCTTTAATCCTGCCATTTGTATCACTTTATAAGACAGACTAGAATTTGTTGCAATATAATATAAATGTATATCATATGTCTGGTTGTTGTTAAATTTTTATAAATACAATAAAAACATATCCATTCATAATCTTGCTTATAAATCAACTGCACATATTACCCAAAAATTCAAAATCAAAGATAAGATATATAAATCTAATCATCGTAATCTGTTACATGGAAGTTCTCTCTCTTGAAATAATAATTGACGATAAACGCTCAGCGCTTGACGCTCTATTGAAAAAGGCAGAAAACATAGATTCCTTTGAAATTGAGGATCTTGACAAGACTGATGCGCGCAAGTCTGTAGTTATATTCTTCAAGGAGCCGATAAACATAAATTATATCAATAGTTTCCTTGTATCAGTTCTTGGCGAGCATAAGGCAAAGGTCATTGAATGATCTTATAAGGTCTGCAATCCTTCTTTAGTTTTGAAAAATCACATTATAAGAAAAAAGTATATAAAAAAAGAAAAATAAAAAAGAGGGTTTTACCTCTTCTTTTTCTTGTATCTATGGGCAAAGTCCTTTGACATCTCAGCAACAGTGTCCTTGAGCCCAAGACCTAAAGCAATCGCAAGACCTACACATATTGACCCTACTATAAGGACAAGTATCGTGTTTATAAGCGTAGTATCAATTCCCAGTGCTGGCAGTGCAGTAGCAATACCGACATATATGACAAGGAAGAACACTATGTCACCTATAAGTTTCGTGTAGACATCTTTTTCTCCAATGACTGCAGTCTTTATGAAATATCCAAGTATGTATGCAGCAATCATGAGAACTGCAGCACTTACAACGCCCGGTATGAACGCTATCACTCCCTCAACTATGCTTATTATTATCTGTACCTGCAGGAAATCAGCCGCATGGCTCAGAGCGACAAGATATATTACCCATTTTGCCGCAACCGCTGTGATATCGCTGATCTTGACATCCAGCTGCTTGCTCTTGAGCTTTGTGTCAACACCCGCACGCACCATGATCTTGCGCACGCTTGTATACACCACAACACCTGCGATGTATCCCACTACAAGCACAAGAATAGCAAGTGCAAGATTGGGTATTCCCTCGACAAAACTGTCAAGTACCTGTGAATATATATTTCCTAATGTGGCCATAAATGTATCACCAATCAATATTTGTGATTGGTTGTTTATATTTGTGCCCCTTTTGCAGGAAAGAGATAAGAATAAAAATAAATGATTATATCCTCTTTAAAAGAGCATAAGTTATTGTATATATACAATATCATACATATTCCCGCAATATATTTAACAATATCTTTAATCATGACTTTTTAAGAAATAGGCAGTTCCCAAACTCAGAACTGCTTGTTCTTTATAATCTTTATCATGTATCCTGCCATCTTGTTCCTTATGCTCTTGCTCTCGACAACATCCTTGGTCTTTATAGCTTCCTTGTTCTTGTTGAAGTCTGTTGAGAACTCTCCAGGACTCTGCTCGTAGATACGCCTTGCGCCTCTCTTTATGAATGTGTGTTTTATCTTTCCCATTTGGTCACCCTTTTTTGCAAAGACATTTAAAGATAAACTTTTATAAAACTTTGTGTAACCCGGTGTATATTCTATGGATGCATACATTTCGCTGACTCCGATAGGACTTTTTGCCCATGATAAAAATGGGTCTCAATTAGCTTCAATAATATTCTTAGACAGGAAGAAATCTAAAGATGCCTTCATAGAAGCTATGGGTCGAAAGGTCACTGCTGAGGAAAAAGACCTTATAGAAAAGATAGGAACAAAAGCAGAGATCACCTTTGAGCAATCCAAAGATGGCTACAGGAGCGAGTTCCCCAACATATCAGGAAACATTGTCAGGGAGAACCTTCCAAAGCTTGCTGTATCAGTCGGTTTCTGCAAAAACGCTTCCGAATACTATGATTATGTTCATGGCCTGAACACAGATATGACAAGAGATGCAATAAAGGCAGCGGCCACAGAAGACAGACTTGTAATCCACGCAATAAATACAGTAGATGAGCTTGAATCGACAGCTAACACATTATCCATACGGCTCAAGGAATGGTATGCTCTCTATTATCCTGAGCTTGTCGAGAATGTAAGATCAAACGAGAAGCTTGCATCAATGATTGCACAAAACGCGATAAGAGGAGACACATCAGAAGATGACACACAAAAGAGCATGGGTGGTGACTATTCAGAATCTGATGTTTCAGAGATGCAGAGATTTGCTGCCCTGATAGACAGTATGTATTCTCACAGGAAAGCGCTTGAGGCTTACATAAAAGAGAAATCCGGACAGATAATGCCCAATGCATGCCTGCTGATAAGTCCAATGCTTGCCGCCCGGATACTTGCAGATGCCGGATCCCTTGAAAAGATATCAAAGATGCCCTCATCAAGGATACAGGTCATGGGCGCTGAAAAGGCGCTGTTCAGGCATATGCAGGGACAGGGCCCGTCACCTAAGCACGGCCTGATATTCCAGTCTCCATTAGTTAACCAGGCCCAGAAGAAGATAAGGGGGAAAATATCAAGGATTCTCGCCAGCAAGCTTTCAATTGCCTTAAAGATGGATTATTTCGATAAGAAGCTGGCAGGCGGAAAGAAGCTGAAAGAAGACCTTGACAAAAGGCTCAATAGCCTTAAAGGATGATTATTATGAAAAGCTTGATGGACGGCATATACAGGTTAGGGAAGGATTTTGCTACCCTAAGTATGGTGCCTAAGACAAAAGTCTATGACGAGAAGACAATCCAGAAAGGAAAAGATGAATATCGCCTTTGGGATCCGAAGAAGAGCAAGCTTGGAGCTGCCTTGAGGATGGGCCTGAAAGAGACAGGCATTTTTGAGGGTGCGAAAGTCCTCTATCTCGGCATTGCAAGCGGTACCACAGCAAGCCACATATCAGACATAGTAGGTCCGTCAGGCGCTATATACGGTGTCGAATTCTCGGCAAGGTCCATAAGGGATCTTCTTTCAGTCTCAAGAAAAAGGACAAACATAATCCCTGTTCTTGCCGATGCAAGGATGCCTCAGTCTTTTGCGCCAAGAGTGGAAAAGGTTCATATCCTGTACCAGGACATAGCCCAGAAAGATCAGAGCGAGATTTTCATAAGGAATGCAGACACCTTCCTGAAGAAAGGTGGCATCGCAATGATAGCAATCAAGGCAAGAAGCATTGATGTGACAGAGAACCCGAACAAGATTTTTGCGCAGGAGAAGCAGAAGCTCTTAAAAAAGTTCAATATAATCCAGCAGATCAACCTCGGCTATTTCGAGAAGGATCATGCATTTTTCTTATGCCGGTTGAAGTGATAGATTTAAAAATTATCCCAGACTGATACCTCTTCCTCTAATATTTTATAGTTGTCTATCAATAATTGCCTTCTTTCAGGTATGATATCTTCCTGGTTGTCCCATAATATTTCTATGGCACTTTTGGATGTCAAAGGATAACAGACACAGACACCTGCATTTTCCAATACCTCTACAGCTGCAGGATCATTGACAATAAACACAGCTGCCTCTTCAATAAAGAAATTTTCTCCAAGCTCCAAAGATTCATCATAGACTTTTGCAGAATTATTGTATATGTCCAGTGCCTCTATTATGCTTTTACCGCTACTTGTAACATTATCTATGATAACCATCCTGTCATATTTTTCAATTGTTCCAATCAAAGGCGAACCGTTGCCATGCAGTTTTGTTTTTGCAACTCTCGGGTCGCTCAATGATCTGACCTCTTCTGCCGCTTTTAACATGCCTTCTTTTTCCAGCAATTCCGCAACATCCATATATTTCTGGTATTCGCATCTGTATCTTACATTAGGCACCTCATGCCTTTCATACATCACATCTGCAATTGTTGTTGATGCCTCAGGCACAGCTGCGATTTTTTTTGGTTTTCCAAAATTTTCCAAGATGCAGTCATAAAGCACATCTACGCATTCATCTATAAGTTCTACATCATTGTTCAACTCGGTTTTAAGCAATGTCTTGTAATGCTTCACAGAATCTTTCCATTGCGTGCCTTCAGGAAATATGTCAATCTCTTTTACATTATATAAATCCACAACAATTTTTTCAAGATAACCCATATCAACCATATCTCTTCTCCTCAAATCCTTTTTATTATTGTCCTCAACAATTTATAATCTTATTCATAAGCCGCCCTATGAAAAAGAGACACCTATTCGTGTATAATTTTCAAATACAGAACAGGCTCCTGAAAAATCAAGGAATCTGTCCCTATAGATCTGATTCTCATCAGGCACATACCATCCTTCAATCTTCTTCTCTATATGAGACATCGCTTTGGACGGCAGAAAGCCAAGAGGTGTGAGATGTACATTCATGCCGGCCTTCAGAAGATCCTTCGCATATTCTGTGCCATTCTCTTTTATGTCGTTATACAGCCAGTCTTTAAAACTTACCACCATACCACCTCCTTATTTTACTCTACACCTCTTACCTCACAACCTTACCTCTGCCTATAGCTCACGCTACATATCTGAATTCACCCCTGGATTCAGTGGAAGGATATAAGAATCCTTTCAATTTATCATTAGTTTTTTGAGTATATATAGTTTTCTCTTTTAGTAACAACAATTTAACCTAATAAGATATAATAAACTATTAATTATACATAAAGGTTAATTATATAAACAATAAGTGCTAATATTTATCTATGGGTTACAAAGATGTCATAAGGTCTGCGATGATCTCAAACGATGCTTTTGTAGAGTCTCTCAAGAAGGATATGGATTCTACAGGCGTATCAATAAAGAAGATATCAGAGATATCAAATGTCCCTGTATCTACCCTGTACAAGATAATGTCTGGCGAGAGGAGCGACCCTCAGCTATCGACATTCAGGCAGATAATCTTTGCATTAAGAAAGATGGAAGGTAAAGATGTCTACAATAATATGGTCGCAATTGTCGCTTCCACAGCAGTCATAGACAATTTCACAAAGCCAAAACTTGAGGATGTGCACGTAAAAGGATACATAGCTGCATCTTACGAGGAAGTCATAGTCGCATCAGTGAGGGCGGAGAAGGACGGCGCCAAAGCCATTGTCTGCGCACCAATAATGGCAGGTCTGATAGAGAAACTGGTCAACATCCCGGTCGTCGGCCTGAAGCCGTCAGAGGGAGAGATAGAATCCGCCCTTGATATAGCGATAAGAAAAGCGGGAAACAGGGATTGAATTATAGTTGATGTCGTTACAAAATACACAGATTTAATTAAAAACCACTAATACAATTTCTCGATAATCATATTACATTCATCGCAGAACTTATCATACTGCCGAATATTAAGCTGACAGTCGCAAGCACTATTATATACATTATTACGCCTATAAGAACAACCTGCCAGGCGAGATCATTCTGCTTTACAGGGTCCTCTCCCTCATTTATCTTTGTTATGAACATTGAAAGAAGTATCAGTATTTCAATCACATATATGCCGACAACAAGCTGAAGTATCCAGGGTGGTGTTGCAGCCTCAATTGATATCATGCTCTCGATAGGGTTTACTCCTGCAAGTGATGCTGTGTTCAGGTCATCCATCTTTGCCTGTATGTTTATCATCATCGACATGATTATCTGTGCTGTGGAAACGACCACCCCTGAGATTATAGGTACAAGTATGAATGCCTGGAATTTCATAGAGCTTGTTGTTTCGGAAAGTATGTCATCAATCTTCTGCTGGGTCGTCCTTATGTTGCGCAGGTATTCAGATATGATAAGCATTGTCATAGCTGTGGCTTTTGTCCCCTTGTCAACAGCTTCGCTTATTGATTGCATGATTGTCCTTATCAGCTTTGACGGGTAATAAAACAGGGCGCCATATTTAGGGTCAAAAAGCGACTGGTGAAATGTCATGTTCAGCTGGGTCATGTTCTTGACAGTTATTCTCAATAGTCCTGATATCTCAAGATCTGCAGTGTCTTCATGAGCTTTTGATAGCGACAGCTCAAGCGGAACGCCTCCTGCAAGCCTGTTTCCAAGTGCGAAAAGCGCAGACTCAAACTGTTCTTCTATCTTTTGTAGATCTTTGACTATTTTTATTTTCTGAAAGCTCGTGCCTTTGAAATATATGATAAGTCCTGTCGCGATGCCAAAGACAATAATTACGCTGTGGAACATGCTTGATGCTATTATGCGATGTATTGGTGAGTCTATCAATGCCACGTCAATATTAAAGAAAGTAACAAGCATCATCAGCCCGATAAAAACAATAGTGCCTCCTACTGCAAATGCTAATGGCCATACTGGTACGATTGTTTTGCCGATTTTCATCTTGTTCAGAGGCATGGCATCCGGATGGTTGGATATGTCTACAATAGTTTTCGTCGAAGGTCTCCTGTCAAGTATATTTTTCATGACCACATAAATTATTGTCGGCAGTACCAGATTATAGCCGAACACAAGATATGTCACGATATTCGGGAAAGCGTCGCCAAGAAATATTGATGCAAGAGGAAATATTATCATGCCCATTATTGGAAGGAGAATGCCAAGCCCGTGTATGACCATTATAGGCATCTGCAGGTCTCTGCTGTAATGCTTCATCTTCTCGTTAGTGCCATCAAGTATTGTGTTGACTGCCTTGTCCAGCAGGTTCTCGCGCCTGACAGGGTTTGTCTCTCTCATTGACGCTCTTATGAACTCTATGGAATCCATGAATTCGCGGTTGTAGTTTTTCCATTGTAGCACATATTCCATAAGCCCTTCATCGATAGTCTGTATCTCGCTGTTTTCCAGGCGCCACAGCATCCTTTTGAAATCACGCCCTACTTTTCCTGTCGCGCTTTCTGCTGCAAAACGTACTGCTCCCTCAAGATTTGGCGTGGTCTTCATGTAGACAATCATGTATAATACTACCATGACAAGCTCTCCTGAGCTTTTTATCCTAATGCTTGTGGCATAGTTATTTGGGTATTTCAATATATACAGCGCAGTTATTGGCGCAAGCGCAAACATTGTCACTTTTATAAGTCCTGGCGCGATTGACGGTGGCATTATAAGGCTCAGCACACCGATACAGATAAAGAATAGCAATGACACCACAGCAAATCCGGCAACACCTTCAGGCGTGACCTTCATGGCCGTGAACTCAATAGCATCATTGATCTGATCTCTGTTCTTCTTTTTAAGGTCTATCTTAAAAATTTTTTCTGAATATGCGCACATCTTCTCAAAGAATGTTTCTACTTTTTTCTGGTCTGCCTCCTCTTCCTTGTATTCTCTGTAAGCTTTAGATGTTATGTTTGCCTTAAACTTGGTCCGCGAGGGGTCTGCCATGCCTTTGTTGTAATACTCAAGAGCTTTCTCTATCTCTGCAAAATGCTCTTTTTTGGCGTCGGATGGGTTGGATGGCATAGAATATACCTTATTTAATTTATATCTGCTCCGTATATATAGATTAGATTTTGGGTTCGCTGCATATGAGAATGCTGACAGCATCTTCAATTTATTGTGGTTGAAAAGAATTGTTCTTAAGGAGAATATACTTTCTTTTTTCTCATCAATTTCCATTGATTACTTGTCCAATCTTACCGACAACATCTGAAATCGCACCATTGCTCTGTTTTGGTTTTATAATCCTTTCCTTGAAAGCAGGCATCTTGATTTCCTGTTTTATCTGCGCTAAGGCAATCGTCTCATCTTCAGTATTATTTTTTGTATATCCTTTCTGCACATAAAGCGGATATAGACAATAAGATCCTGTGATATCTATATTCGCAAACCTGTTCAGATCTTCTTGTGACTTATATTCTGACACATCTGCCAGTTCAGCTATAGTATCTTTTTTGTAATATCTCCTGCCCTTTTTATCGGAGACAGTCCTGCCCTCGCCCGGAAGAAAAAAATACTTGTTGTCTACATTTTTAATCTTATGTTTATAGACAAGAATCTCATTGATTTCAGACATGGCAGGCAAAGGATATATTTCGATAGTCTTTCCCTGATTTATAGAATCAATACACATTCCTAAATATGACAGGACCTCTTCAAAGCTTGAAATAAAAGGCTTATAGTCCTTTTCATCCACAATATCCACATATTCACAAGCGATTTCTTTAGTTATTTTCAGATATGCGCCCAGTAAGTCTGGTCTGTCTTCACCCATAATGAAATTTTTAAAGAGATAAAATAATAAATATATCGCAACTGTACAGTCTTAATATGTATAGTCCTCAATCTTGTATATCTGCATTATATAGTTTGTCTCCCAGTCAGCGATAAGGTCTGTAAACTCATGCCTTATCTTGAAAAGTATCCTGTTCATATCTGAAGAATCGCGCGCGATAATGACAAGAAGAAGATCTACATCACCGATTATAGAGAATATGTCAATCACATTCCTGTTCTTCTGAAGATATTTTATGAACTCATCCTGCCTCTCTTCCGTGATATTCTTCAGCTTTATCCGTGCATGGACACCTATAGGCATCCCTGTCTTCTCAGTATCTACTTGTATAGTAAACTTTGTGATAACATCATTCGCGACCATCCTGTCAATTCTTGCCTTTGCAGATGGTATAGAAAGACTGACTGAACGTGCAATATCCAAAAGTCTAGCTCTGCTGTTATCGGAAAGTATATTCAGAATCTTGCGGTCTGTCTCATCAATCTGGCTTATCTTTTTAGTTTTATGCACTTTTTCAACTATCATGACTTAAATTATTAAAACAAGACATTAAATATCTTTCTGTTTTTTAGGAAAAATGATAGAAATGCTTAAATAGTGTAAGTGTTATATTAGTATTACTACTATATAATGAATTAGTAGTATATGGGGGTTTATTATTATGAGTAAAAATGAAGAATTAAAGACAATACAGTTTAATGATTCAACTGATATTGATTCAATAATTAAGATGTTAAAAACATCAGATACTGAAAGCTATGGAGTTATTGTTGATAAATCTAACAATTATCTGAGTCCGATATTGTTTCAGGGTTTTACTAAAATCTCGACTAAAAACGTTAAAACCAATGAAAAACAGAGTTATAGTTTAAATGCTGATGTATGGGATTCTGCAAAATCTTATATTGATACAAGTTATTTTGAGCATAAATCTGAGATTCGTTTATCTCCAAAAAAACGATTTTTTGACGGGTCATATCATACTGTACATAATCATTATCTATCTCTGATTGAAGGTGATACTTTATTTATTGGTCCTATGGATAATGTAGAAACCATTTACCATGAAGAATATGCAAATGTTAAAAAAAGAAGGGATATTATTCCGACGGGTGAAAAAAATGAGTGATAATGTACAAATAATACCAATTACCGGTTCTGATAGTGTGGATTTTATTATTAAAAAATTAAAGACATCAGATCCTGAAAGCTATGGGGCTCTTTTTTTTCCAGGAAAAAAGTATAAACCTCATTTATTTCAAGGTTATTCTTCATTTTGGACAGAAGATGTTTTGTATGACCTTAAAGATAGGGTTTGGAAATCTGAAGCTCGTATCAAATTAGCTAATTTTGAATTTAATGATGATTGTTTGGTGAGATTAAGTCCAAATTATAATAATTATCATGGTTCTTATGAAGAGAATACTGGTGCACTATGTTTACCTAAAGATGCTCTTCTACTCATAGGTCCAAAGGATCCTATCGAAGCCAGTTATGATAGGCAATGTAGGGTTGTTAAAGAAAATAAGATTTTACAAAATATATGATGAACCTTTTTTAATGGTTCCTTTAAGTGATTTGAAGTTATAGTTAAATCAAATTGAAGATGTAGGTGATACAATATGGAAAAAAAGATTCTAACAGGCCAGGATGTAGCAAATATAATGCTAAGATATATAGATGAAATTGAGAAAGATCCCAGCTTTGAGCTGTATGTATCTCTTACACCTGCCATACATTCTGGCACAGAAGATGTTTTTGATGATATATTCGGAACAGAGGCGGGTAAGTCTGCATATGGATCATTTATGTCTGATTTAGATAATCAGAAAGATTATGGCGGTGAATTGAAGAAAGAAATAGATGATGTAAGAAAAGGTTTGAATATTTTATCAGACATACACACAAAAGGTATGGATATCGCACATATCAAATATTCTACCAGGTATCTGGATACTTATATTATGTTTTATAAAGATGGTGCACAGATTGAGTGTGGAACTTCTCTCGCGAATCATATGGAAGTTAATGAGATAGACATTAGACCTAAATCTTCTGAGATATCTATCTCTGATAAAGATGAAAAGCCCGTAATTAATCACCTTTATGAAAGATTTGATTCTACAGGGCTGACAATTATAACAGACCCGATTCTTGAAGCGATAAAAAGAGAATATCCAGAGACATATATTGCTTTTTAGATATGCGAAATTTAGTGTTTTCAAAACTCAAAAAAGGTGAAAAACAATGAATAAAAACGAAATGACAGACAATGAAAAACAGGTCTTGAAACCGGAAAATATTATTTCCCTGATGCAGGAACATCTTCCAGAGATAAAAGAGTACGATGGATTCTATTTATCTGTGACAATAGGGCCGAATTATGATAATCCTGAATCTGAGACAAACTGTTTTTTGAGAGATATGTACGATAATCAGGAATCCTTTGACAAGCATATAGATAATCTTAAATCTGCTGTGATTGAGCAAAACCCAGTAAGTTACACAAACGAAAATAATATGGATTATGTATTGAGGATGCTCGATGAGATTCCGGAAGACCTAAAGATATATTATCTTGCTTATAGTATTGGTGCAGATATTCAAGTATTTAGGTTTAATAAAGAATACCCGACACATGAAACTATTCCTGGTGATGGCCCCGACAAGACAGATCCAATATTAGATAAGATTAAGCAGAAATATCAGCCAGTAGCACCTAATATTTAAACCCAGCTCACCCTTTCATCAATCTCTGCCTGTCCTTGACCTTCTGCTTTGTCCAGGCATCCCACCTCTCAAATATCCTGTCAGTATCAAGAGAGCCGTACTGCTCCTTGACATCCTGGGATATCAGATGAAACCTGCTGTTCGCCTCGGTCGTGAACTCTGCCTCAAGTATGCCGAAATCCTTGGACACTTTCGCATAATTAAGCAGCGCTTCCTTGACTTTCGTCCTCAACTGTATGTTCTCCCAGACAGAGTCCCAGTTGTTCTTCCAGTCCTTCACCCTGTCGGCGATCTCATTAAGTATTAAGCTTTCCCCGTTCAGGAACCTGTCTGTAGGCTCAAGCCGGTCAGTCTTTGAATCATATTTCATCAGCGGCTGGAAAGCTTTCTCTTTCTGCGGGTTCTCGTCCCAGTCCTTCGTGACCTCGGTTATCTCCATAATCCTCCGGTACGTCCTCAGGCCGTCAGCGCTTTTCAGCCTGTTTACAATAACGATTATGTCTGTTGCCTTAAAAGATGTAGGCGGCACCCCTAGGTCATTGACAACCCTGTCAAAGACGCCATACGGCGAATCACCATGAATTGTCCCTGCCACAATGTTGGCAAGAGCACCGATACGCATAGACTCATAGAGCGCCCTCGCCTCAACAGACCTGACTTCACCGACAATGAGTGCAGAATCACCGAGACGAAGAGATGTCCGTATAGCCTCATCAGCAGACAGCTCAGACTCAACATGCGTTATTATGGACCGCGATTTCAGTGACTGGATATCATATCCAAGATCCTTCAGCGCCTTCACCGGAAGCTCAAGAGTATCTTCCACAGTTATGATACGAACCTTTTTCATAAGCTCAGTGAGCGTGGCGCCAAGAATACTGCTCTTACCGGCAGACCTTGTGCCGGCAAACATCATTGTCCGTGACCCGTCTATCAAAAAAGACATGAGCCCGGCAGAAAGCGAGGTCATCATCTTATAGTTTATAAAAAGAGGATATGTCCACGGCTTGTCCCTGTGCCTGCGAAGTACAAATGAAAGGCCGTCAGGGCTGAGCGACCTTGTGATAGCAGCGACCCTCGCCCTCCCGCTCGGAAGAACAATCTCAGTATCCAGCACAGGATTGGCCTGATCCAAAGGCCTGCCGGACTCTATCCTGAACCTTGTGGCCCACGCGTTGGCATCCTCTCGTGTAGGTATTATGTTTGTTATGCACTCTTCATGCCCGCCGTGATACAGGTATATGGGCGCATCGCCCATCGGTGCGTTCAGGTACACATCCTGCACAGCCTCATCGCCAAGTATGACCTCAAGAATGCCGTATCCTGCTGTATATCTTGTAAGTATGTCAGAAAGTGTATTGAGAGTCTTTGTGGGAAGCGTTATGTTTGCATGGTCGGCAAGCTCAGATATAAGGTCGCGGCCTATGTCTGTGAATATGTCTCTCATCCTCTGCGGGTCGGCAAATTCAGTCCTGGTAGGTTTATGGGCAGCCATATATCTCCTTGCAGCATCAAGTATAGTATACTCATCCTCCCCCAGCTTGAACTCCGGAGGTATGATATGGTATATTTTCTGCACCTTGTCCTCTACCTTGAATATCTGCACCTCGCTTGACCCCACCATGTACCTGTCTATCTTCTTGCCTTTCTTTGGCGGGTTCAGCATATACCGTGTAAGCATGAAATTTGGTTTTATCATAGGATGGAATATTTCTCTGTATAATGACCTGTTCCCCTCAAGATATCCTACAAGCCTGGATTTTACGCGGTTTATTAGCTCTGTTGATTCAAGGGTTGACTTTATAGGTTCAAGCACATTGCTTATATAGTTTTTGTAGCATCTCAGGCATTTATCGGGAGCTCCTTTCATCTTCTCATGAGTATGCCTTATCTCTCTGATTGTCTTGACATATGCGCCGATAGGATCCTCTCGTATATCTATTGTCAGGAGCTTGTGCAGGATCTCATTTCTCTGCGGCACACATGTATTGCACTCTGGTATGGAAAGGTTCGCGACAGAAAGTATCCTTTGCTGCTTCACAAGATGCATGATGGTGTTAGCTATCTGTTTTAGCAGATGCGTCTGGTACATGTCATATTCAAATTCCCTTGTCTGGGTAAGGACCACACGCCCGGCATTCTTTGACTCTACAAGTTTGTCTATTGTCCTTGCCATGCATATAGGGAAATCCTCGATAGAAGCGCCGTATATGCAGTTTAGGCAATTGACCTTGACCGTATTGTTCTCATTGTCATACTCATAGTTGCAGACGACCATAATTTATATATGGATAGCAACCTATTAAATATATATCACAGCTTTCATGTGCTGGTGAACTTATGGTATTCAACAATCCGCCCCCAAAGGTAGACAACACACAGATAATAGGCGAGCTGTCCCGTCGCCTTAACGATAATACAAGGAGAATTCGGCTTATAGAGGATGAGCTTGAGAATATTGACTCTCGTGTCAACACCATAGAGCAGTCAGTGATGGATACTACAAAAGAGCTTAACAAGGCGGTCCAAAACATGACAGAGGATACGGCAGAGACATCTGACAAGGTAGCCAACCAGCAGGCAGACATTAAGAAGATAAACGCGCACATGAAGCTTCTTGTTACAAGGCAGGAACTGCGCGAGATGCAGGAGTATATAGAGCTTATGAAATCAATAACGAACAGGCTTTCTATAAACAGGGACACATCAGGTATGACAGATAGATAGAGGGATTGAGATGGGATTCAAGTTTGAGCTTTTCAGTAAACTGAAAAAGAAAGACACGCCAAAAGAGCATCCTGCACCCGTTGCAGAAAATACAGCAGCGCCCGGCATGATGCCTAATATGCCTTCAGGTTTACCAGAACCTGTGCCGTCACCTGGTATGGGGCAGACAGATCCACAGATGTCACAGCTGCCTGCAGGCATAACTGGCGACATAAACGCTCTTGTGGCAAAAGGGACTTCTGAAGCTGATATGGTCAAAGAGCTTAAGGCAAAAGGCTACAATTTCAAAGATATTGACAACGCTCTCGGTCAGGTAATAAAATCTCAGGTGTCTGGCAATAACCTTTCAGCCCTGGCACCGGAGATGTCAGCTGAACAGCCTGCGCAGGAAACATCCGATAATGGCGGTTTGCCTCCAGACTTTTCACAGCAGTTGCAGCATCAGGAGGAAGTGACAAGAAGCAACACTCTTGAGGCTATGATAGAATCAGTTGTAGAGGAACGCCTTGCATCTTTCAAGACTATGATAGACAAGATTACAGGATCTATAGATGATATAAGGGAAGAGATAGATAATCTGGACACATCCTTGAAGATGGTCGAGACACGCACAGACAGCACAGTGTCAGATATAAAAAAAGAGATGGATATACTCAGAGATGACTTTTCAGATGTATCTCCTAAGGTGTCAAGCATAGAGAAGGCATTCCAGGATGTTGTGCCTAATCTTGTGGAAGCCATATCTGAAGTGAATGAGAAGCTGCATATAAAATCAAAAGAGATAGATACTGAATCACTTAATCTTGAGCCGGATGTCAGGGAGGACAGCAAGAAAGATAAGGTCAATGATAAGGGTGATATAGCTCCTTCTCATGAAAAGCATGAAGATGAATCAAAAGGTAAGGACTCTACTGATAAAGATGAATCAATAGACAAGGAATCTGCTGATAAAGACGATGATGAAAAAGAAGACAAATTATAATCTGTTTCTGCTCTTCCTTTAATGTTATTTCTCAGGTATCTTTGCCGCAAGTGCTACGACTGCAATAAGCACAGTGACAAGTATGATTACCTTGATTGTCATGCTGTCTATATTTGGAAGAAACTCGTCAATGCGTACCTCAATCAGTATGAAAACTGCTGCAAGAGCCATCAGCATAAGGGCTGTTGACGGCCTTTGAGCTATATATTCAGGGAAATTCATCCCAAGTGATGCGCTCACAAGGACAATCACAACACTCATAGCTATAAAAAGGCTTGCTACTGAGAATAAGTGTGACAGAAATATTCCAAGCGACGTATAGTTTATGACAAAAAACCCTATAGTCATAGAAAAAAGTATGTCTATTCCCTGCCCTTCATCAAAAAGCTTCACTTTCCTGAAGAGCGCATAAGTAAGTGTTGTGAAAAGCACATACGGCAGAAAAAGCTCATAGAACCCTATCTCGTTAAGGTTTCCGATAAGCGTTGAAAAGTGGAATGCCATTGAAATCACATTGAATTATAATTTATGATGTTGGTGCTTTCTTCCCCGCTCCTGTGATGACAACAAAGACAACAATCACAAACAATATGGCAACAACAGTAATGATGGTATCTTCTCCTATAGAAGGTACGTATCCTTTGATAAACTTGTCATAAAGCCCGCTCGCATAGAGGAAAAGCCCAATAACGACCAGCAAGACACCGGCAATGGCAGGCCCTGCATATTTATTGTCAAGCTTGCCGCCCTCTCCTGAATTGAAGAACTTGCCCATATCTATACCGACCATGCCTAGTATTATCACACCGACAAGGATGGCACCAATGATTGATGCGCCTATAGCAAAAAGCATAGAAAAATAAAGACCTATAGGTGTGTAATTTATGACAAAGAAAGACACACACATGGCGACAATGCCGTCTATAGCTTTTGTATTTTCCTCGCCGAACACTTTGTTCTTCTGAAGAAGGCCGAATATTATCGCCACAAAAAGGAGGAAAGGCAGGAAGAAATCATAAAAACCCAGCGTGTTGAGGTTGCCTACAAGTATTTCCATGCCCATCTATAATCACATCATTTTTTCACAAGCCATATCACGCCGCCAATCACAAGAGCAATCATGATAAGTGTTGCAGCAGTCTCATCTGTTATGCCTGGTATCCTGAGCCAGCCTAATAAGTTTCCTGTACCTATATATATGATTGTGGCAATTGCAACAAGAGTCAATGCTATCTTATTCTTGTGTTTCTTGACATCATCATCTTCCATCTTTATGCCTGCTATGCCCATGAACAGGAGCAGTATAAGGAGACCGACAAGCACAGTGCCGCTCTTACCGAACATTATGGCAAGATAAGCGCCAAAAGTGAGCCCGAAAGGAGTGTACGCTATTATGAAAAAAGCCAGAGCCATAGATATTATGGCAGGTATGCTCTTGTCTATAGGTTCTTTATCATCTTCTTTCTTAATGCTGAAAGGCCCGAAACTTGTCAGTATTCCGTATGTCACTGCAAAGAACAGCGCCCATGGCAGGAGGATGTCATAGAACCCGACATCCTTTAAGTTCCCGATAAGGTCATACAGGTTCATGTCAAATCACAGCTGTTTATTCTTCTTCTTCATCTTTTTCCTTAGGGGTTTTCTTGCCTTTTTTTCCACTATCATCTTTCACCATCATGTATATCCCGCCTGCAAGTGCAAGTATGACAAGGAGAGTTACGATAGTGTCCTCAGTGAATGTGGGTGAGGTAAAGTTTATCAGATCGCCAAACCCTGTGGTAAAATATATTATAGCTGTAATTATCGCGACAATTATCAGGAAATTCCTTGTCCTATTATTATCATCTTTTCCGAAACCTTCAGGAAGCTTTATTCCGGCCATACCTAGGAAAAGTGATAGCATAAGAAGACCTGCAAGTACTGTTCCGCTCTTTCCGAACATCTCAGCAAGATACACCCCGAAATTCATGCCGAACGGCGTATAGGCAATAGCGAAGAATGCTACAGCCATTGATATCATTGCTGGTATGCTCTTGTCCATAGGTTCTTTGCCATCTTCTTTCTTCGTACTGAAAGGCCCGACACTTGTCAGGAGCCCGTACACTATAGCAAAGAACAGTGCCCATGGCAGGAGTATGTCATAGAAGCCGACATCTTTTAAGTTTCCGATAAGATCGTATAGATTCATTGATTATCACCGTTTTTTATTATTCTCTTTTTTATCTTCTGTTTCATCACTTTCATCGTCTTCACCACCATTTCCGCCTTTGACCATCATATATATCCCGCCTGCAAGTGCAAGTATGACAAGGAAAGTCACTATAGTGTCCTCAGCGAATGTAGGCGAAGTGAAGTTTATCAGATTGCCAAATCCTGTGGTGAAATATATTATGCCTGTGATTATTGCAACAATTATCAGGAAATTCTTCGTCTGATTTTTCTTATTCCCGAAACCTTCAGGAAGCTTTATTCCTGCCATCCCTAGGAAAAGCGATAGCATCAGAAGACCTGCAAGTATTGTTCCGCTCTTTCCGAACATCTCAGCGAGATATATCCCGAAATTCATGCCGAACGGCGTATATGCGACAGTGAAGAATGCCACAGCCATAGAGATTATGGATGCTACGCTTTTGTTTTCCTTTCCGCTAAAAGGCCCTAATTTAGTAAGCAGTCCGTAAACAATAGCGAAGAACAGCGCCCATGGCAGGAGTATGTCATAGAAGCCGACATCCTGCAGATTTCCTATCAGGTCGTAAAGGTTCATAAATAACACCAGTTATCAATATTTAACCTTTCAGTATATTTAAAGGTTTCGGTTTTGTTTTTATAAAATTAAGAACTTATCTATACATCGACCATTGACATAAGTGCTACTATAAATGCCTCTCTTTTAAAGCACCATTTATACCACACCTATAATTATATATATTCTCTATAAGACTTGTCTATCAAAATCACTCAAAATCTGTCAATTAACATTATTTATAGCAATACCTACGACCTGCATATCAATCACAATGTCATCCTTAAGATTTGTCTTGTAATAATTTACTATAATAAATATTGGTGCTATTTTAGTGTAATCTATTTTTCCACAAAAAACCGAAATATATATATACTATTTGGGCACTATTTATCTCAAGTAGCAACAATATCCATATTTTGGCAAAAAATATTATAAACTATGAATGCCTAAATAGTGGTGTTGAATATAATATTACTGAATATGAAAAATTTGTTTAATATGAAATAGGTGTTGAATATGAAAAATTTGTTTAATATGAAAAAAGAAATGTTTTTGGTTCTTCTGGTAGAGCTGGTCATTTTGTCGTCGTTTGCATACGGCTTTGACATCTCTACTCCTAGTGACGCGCAGGTTACTGATTTACCTTCAGTCGGTTTGGATTGGGATTGGGATTGGGATCTGGTTGGCCTTCTTGAGTGGACCTATGAGTTGATTGCCGACTTCTTCGGCATACCGATGGAAGATATGAAGATTAGAGGCGGATACTTGTTTGCATTTGTTCTTGTACCTATCCTTCTGGCTTATATGATGTTTTACGCTATAATTGTAAAGCTTGGACTTTTTGACGCGACACCAAGTGTTGAGAAATGGATACCTCTTCTGCTTGCATTGATATTAGCTCCTTTAGGTATATACAGGAGATTTTTCTTTGTAGTAACAGCTTTCATGACTACAGGAACAGCAACATTATTGTATATATTCCTGTTTGTCGCCTTGTTAGGCTGGGGTCTGAAGAGCATGTTCTTCCGCGGCGTCGGGGATGCTTATAGTGGGGCAGCATATGTGTCTGATATGAGAGCAGCGAAAAAGGATATGGGTAGTGTTCGAAACGATATAAATAATTACACAAAAAAGATTGCTAACTTGAATAGTCAGTTAAGCGGATTAACAAAAGAAGAAGAAGATGGTCCAAAAGCAGCTGCTATCAAAAAAGAAATAGATGAATTAAAAAAACAAAGAGAGAATTTAATGGAATACCAGAATTCGAGACGGGATGATGTACACAGCGCTTTCAGGAGCATAATACATCCCAATAGATAAAACTATTAACGAAAAGAACGATATTTGTATTGCTGTCCTTGATGTTTTTTGCAAGCATCTTGGGCAGCAATGCCTTTGCTTTCAGCAGTATTGTTGATTCTGCCCGAAAGCAATGAACCCCAAC
>WTCA01000094.1 GCA_013138805.1 archaeon
TTAATCTTCCGGCTTTTCTTATTGCAAATGTTATTGTTGATGTTGAGCCTTTTGTTGTTCTGCTTTTTGGGCTTGACTATCCTTTGCACGGATTTTTCCATTCTTTTTTAGGCGGGTCTTTGATTGCTTTAGTTCTGTATTTTGCTGTTGTAAAGTGTTATCCGTGGATTTTGAAGGTTATGAATACTTTTAGGGTTGGGCAGGAGATGTCGAGAAGGAAGATTCTGCTGTCTTGTTTTTTTGGCGTATATCTGCATATAATTCTTGATTCTGTGCTTTATACAGATATCATGCCTTTTTTTCCTTTTGATGTGAATCCGTTTTTCGGGATTTTTGGTCTTGCTTCAGGTGACATATATCAGTCATGTGTAATTATGCTTATCGTGGGGGTTATATTATTGGCTTATGTGTGGATAAAAAATAAGGACTATCCCAGATAGCTCAGATCTTTTATCCTTTCTGACTCTTCAACCTTTATCTTTTCTACAGATTTAAGGAAATTATCATGTTTTACCATCACACAGTCCTTCCTTATGGCGAAGTATCCCGCTTCCACACACACAGCGCGTATCTCTGCACCAGACATGCCTTTCATCTTCTTTGCAATCTTTTCAAGATTGACATCTTCTGAAAGTGTCATCCTCTTCGTATGTATCTTCAGTATGTCTACAATGCCTTTGTAATCCGGTGCCGGGACAAGGACAAGACGGTCAAATCTTCCAGGTCTTGTTATGGCAGGATCTATTATGTCTATCCTGTTTGTCGCCGCTATTATCTTGATATCGCCTAAGGGGGAGAAACCGTCCATCTCTGCCAGAAGCTGCATGAAAGTTCTCTGGACCTCTCTCTCGCCCGAAGTGCCGACATCAATCCTTGTCGCGGCGATAGAGTCTATCTCGTCAATAAATATCACTGCCGGTGATTTCTCTTTTGCCATCTCAAATATGGATTTGACAAGCTTTGCGCCCTGGCCTATGAATTTCTGGACAAGCTCTGAACCTACTATCTCTATGAATGTGGCGTTCGTGCTTGTGGCCGCAGCTTTTGCAAGAAGAGTCTTTCCTGTCCCGGGAGGCCCGTACAGGAGCACGCCTTTTGGTGGCTCTATACCTACCTTCTTGAACAGCTCAGGTTTTTTAAGAGGGAGCTCTATTACTTCTTTCATCTCGTTTATCTCTGTCTTGAGGCCGCCAATCTGGTTCCATCTTATGTTGGGCTTTTCGACAATGACATACTTGTTGACATCAAAATGCTTTTTCTTGCCTATCTTATTGACGACTGTAAGCGATTTCTGCTCTACCAGAACCTCGTCTGCGACCTTGAGCCTGCTGTCAAGAGACCTGTCCACATTGACATAGAATTCGTTGCCGTTCTTGAGGCGCACAAGCGCTTTTCCGTCAGGGAAGACATCAAGGATTTCTGCGACAAGAAGTGGCGGAAGCTTGTATCTTATGAGCTCTGCCTTGAGCTCCGCCATCGCTGCCTTGAGTATCTCGTTCTCTTCCTTGTGGCTGTGCTCTTCTTCCTCGTGCACATATGTCGGTGATTCTACAACTATGTCATCTGATCCCATAGATATTTCCTCTTGTTTGCGCTGTAAAGATATATTGAGAAAACAGGTTTAAAAAGATTTGGTCTGGCCTGGCTTAAGATATACCAGAATCAGATTCCTATGAGGGTTCTTATATTCTGTATCTTATCATCGCCAAGACCTATAATTGGTCTTAAGATCGGGAGATCTACTTTTTTTTCCAGGTCTGTCATATTTTCTAAGGTCTCGCCTGAGACTAAGGCTTTGGCTTTGTGATTTTCAACCGCTTCTTTTAAGGCAGGCATCCAGTCTTTTTTGTATTCTATTATCTCAAGGTCTGTTGTAAAAAGATTGAGCTTTTCTGCAAGCACTTTGTTCTTTGCCAGGGCGACTACGCTGCATCCCCGTTTCATTATCAGGTAGGCGGATATCAGGTCGTTTTCGTTGTCTAGAAAGGCTGCTACTGTCCCTTCCACACCTACAGGAAGGCCGCCTGCGCAGGAGTATGTGTCTGTGAATATGTATGCGACATCGTTTCTTACTTCAACACTCAGGCTTACTTCGGGTTTTGTGAGGTTTACCGGGTTGTCGTATCTTGAGCCTACTGCGTAGCCCCACCTTGATTCCATCTCCTTGCTTGTTATGTCGTGTGTGCCTATTCTTTTTACTTTTACTGCGAAGGATTTTTTGTTGCCTTTGAGTTTCTTTTCTGCAATTTTCAGGAGTTCTGCCTCTATGATATCATAGTCAGCCGGTGCTTTGAGAACCGGTGATATTGAGATAAGGCCGAATGTTCTTTTTAGGATTTCTATCGCTTTTTTCGGGTTGTCTGTTTCTACGAATACGCGGTTTCTCTGTTTTTTTATCTTGAAGGTTATATCTTCTTTTGCAAGCATCCGGTGCATGTTGGATATCATCCGTGAGTAGAATTTTTCCATTACCGGGCGTGACTTGAGCCAGAGTTCGCCGTACCTGCAGAGTATGAGGTGTTCCATGGTCTAAGTTATTGAGAGAAGTTTTAAAAAGGGTTTGGATTTGTGCTTGTCTGAAAAAAGGATATTGGAACTAGTTTTAGTATTTAAGAGGGATAAATGAGCTATAATTATATAAAATTTAGGATAATAATTGTTTTGCTGATAATATGAGCAATATTAGAGATAATGAGAAAACTGTAATTACAACAGAGACATTCATAGATCTTTCAGATATGTTTTATCTTTTAAGAAACAAAATAATTGAAAAAGATTTAAATCCTTTATTTAAGAGAAAAACAGGCATTGCTCAAAAAGATCAAGTCGTTTTATATACATTGGTTCCAGGTAATCATAAAGAACTAGAAAATATATTTAATCTTGGACTGCTTCCAGGCAGCATGAGATCTTCAGATTCCAGACATACATTTAGAGCAGATGATATATGGCTTGAAAACGGCGATATTACTGCCTTAATATATAATCAAGAAGGAACAACAGAAAGATATGACGCAGGACTTATAGATACTTTAGATTATATGTGGACTCGTGCTGATAGAGAGATATATCATGGTTTCTCGTTAATACTTATCCCGACCACTAAAGATATTAAGAATATTGTTAATCGTTTAGATTATCCAGATGATGAATATGCTATTGTAAAACTGATATTTGATAAGGATAGATTAAACAGGGGTATTATAGAAACAAGTGCTTTTGTAGATGATAAAGATAATCGAGTAAAATACAAAAATGAGTTAGTACTTGAATATCTACCAGAAAAAGGAAACATATTTGTATCCCCATATACAAAAACATACCCCGCAACCTATGATATTTACAGTCAGCAGCACACAATATTATTGGCAAGACCTGAAGATATTGCAGGGATTCTTATTAAAAGCAAAGAATAAGTTTGCTATCATCTCTTTTTTTCTATTGTTTTATTATATACAGCCATATCATTTGATTTCAGTATAGACTTCCGCAAATACTGTGAATGCGGTCATTCCAATCACAAAACTTGCTATTGCATAGCCTACAAACGGGATCATCAGGGATAGAAGGCCTGCGACAATTGAATATACCAGGACAACCAGCCATGAGACTAGATATTGCACTGTGAACACTTTTCTGATGATTTTGCCGAAAGCGAAGGCGTCTCCAAAGTTTCCCTTGTCTGCAAAGCTCATCAGCGCCATAGGAGTGATGAGTCCTGAAAGCAGCAGGAAGAAAAGGCCTGCAAGGACTAACAGGCCGCCGCCAGCTATTGCCGTATACATGGTCGTGGCTGCCGAACCGCTTATGATTGCACCGATTATGATTGAACCAATTCCGACAAACAGCAGGGCAATTCCAGGAAGAGCATATATCAGCCCGATTATTGCTACAGACAAACCTTTTATGAACAGCTCTGCCCAGTTGTCCCATTCAGGGATGGCATCTTTCTTTTTCATCGTATTTTTTGCTGCATATACAAAATATCCGGTAACCAAAAGATTAATTATTGGTATTATGCTGAGAAAACTACCAATAATAAGCTTATTTATGTCCTGGAACGGTCTTTTGATAGCTTTTTCGTAGTCCACCATAAGATCATCCCCTTAAATAAGACACTATATTATTTGGATTCTAAAAGATATATGTGTTTTTGTCTTTGACCGCAAAGAAATTATCTAAGATTCAAGAACAAAACCTTATAAAAAAACATGCGAAAGTTATGTCTATGATATCGCTTGGCATAGAGTCGACAGCGCACACTTTCGGTGTCGGCATCGTCGATGATAAAGGCAGGGTGCTCGCCAATGAGAGCAAGAGCTTCTTTCCTGATGAAGGGATACATCCGCGGGAAGCTGCTGTGCATCATACCAACCATGCAGTCTCTGTCATAAATGCGGCGCTTGATTCGGCAAAGATTGATATTTCAGATGTTGATATTGTCGCTTTTTCGCAGGGTCCTGGCTTAAGCCCGTCGCTTAAGGTAGGGGCTGTCACTGCAAGGACTCTGGCTCTTGGGCTTAAAAAGCCGATACTTGGCGTGAACCACTGCATTGCCCATATTGAGATAGGCAGGATGAAGACGAAGGCGAAAGATCCTATTGTTGTCTATGTCTCAGGCGGGAATACGCAGATAAC
>WTCA01000019.1 GCA_013138805.1 archaeon
GGCAGCATTATATGGGTGGATTGATAGTGGGGAAATGAAAGGTATAGACATTAATTATAAGTAAATCTGATTCTTAAAAAAAATTAAACAAAAAAAGAAGGGAAAAAAAAGACTTAAGAAACATCAACGACCTTGACCTTGAAATTTAGAGTCTTTCCGGCCAATGGATGGTTTATGTCAATTGTTACTTCTGTATCGCCGATCTCTGTGATTGTGGCCGGTATCTGCTGGCCGTTTGGAAGCGCCATAGCAAGCTGCATCCCTGCTTTCATGTCTGCACCTTTTGGAAGCTTGTCTTTTGGAACTTTCTGGATAAGCTGTGGGTTCGGGTCGCCGTAAGCGTCTGCGGGCTTTAGGGTTATCTTTTTCTCATCGCCTTTTTCCATACCTACAACTGCATCATCAAATCCTTTTATCATCTGGCCTGCGCCAACTTCAAACTCAAGCGGCTCACCGTGCTTTTCTGAACTGTCAAATACAGTCCCGTCTTCAAGAGTACCTGTGTACTCAACCTTTACTTTGTCACCTTTCTTTACCGGCATCTTAATCAAATCCTTTTTAATCGAAAAAACAAGAAATATGCTTATCTTAACAATTTTATGCCAAGAATTTAGGTGAATACTATATAAGTGTTTGGTTGTTCACATCAATAAATATCTACAGCTCTCTTGTTTATCAAACCCTGATATCCTTGTTCTCCAAAGAAGAAAACTACCTCGGCAGTGTTATTTCTTCAAAAACTGTATTTTCACCAAAAGCTTCAGGGTTTGCTTCAAGTGCATATTTTTTAAAGATAGATACTGCGCTGTCAAATAATGTTTTATCCATCCGATTAAATATTTTCTGCTTATTTGCTTCAAACAGCAATGACTTGAGTTGCAGAAGCTGATCATCTTTTTCGCAATCATTTAGAATATATGTGATTTTATATTTTTCCACCATAATTTCAGCGATATGATCAATCAACTGAAGATAAGGCAATGCATCGTTTATTTTTCCTTTAAGTACCTGATTTACAAGACCTGTCTGTATATGCGTATAAGCAGAATCAAGTTCCTGCGGAGATAAATATGCTTTGTCAAGTATATTGGCTGCGGCGTGATAATCAATTATATCTGTTTCAGCATAATGTTCAAATAGTTTTAAGATATCACCGGACGTTAGATTTTTTTCAGGAAGAATATCAAACGATTTTACATCAGCCATATCAATAACCTTAATTGATATTATACATTAAATGTTTAATTTTATAAAATTTTGCAGTATTTTATCACGCAAAAGTTAATAAAAAAAGAATTAGTATAGTTGTTTATTGGTTCTAATTAGTAGGCCCTTCTATAATTTCCAGGTCGTCTGTTGTCTGGATTGTGTGGAAAAGGTAATTATGGTAGCTGATCTTGCAATCATCTTTTTTCCAGTGAAACATATTGTTTTCGTCTTTCAGAAGTTCCGGTTTTACATCCATCACATATTCTGTGAACTCAAAAAGAGCGTTATTAAGATGTTCTATGCTTTTGTTCTTATGTGCCATGAAAAGCTCGGAGTTCAGATATGTAAAGTTTGAATTGTCTCTCGTGCTTTCAGGCATAGTGTCAACATAATCTGTTTTTTTCATCCATTTTCCTGCAATGTAATTCATCGCCTGGAGATATGCAAGCCCGTCTTCAATGCTTTCGTTCTTTTCAATCTGCCTCTCAAGCCCTCTCTGCATATAGGTAAAAGCGGTGCTGAGTTCCTCAAGATACAATAGGTCCATATCAATTATCTGAGTGAATTTGGGATAATCTATAACTCCTTTATTTTCATAACATTCCAAAGTATTAAGAATCCCATCTATATCCGGAATCCCTTCAAGAAGAGCATCAAACGATTTTACATCAGACATATCAATAACCTCAACAGGTATGATATATTAAATGTTAAAGTTTATAAGATTTTGCAGTATTTCATCACGCAAAAGTTATTATAAAATAGAATCAGTATAAAAATAAATCAGAAAAAAATAAAAAAAATAGATAAGAGAATGATAAAATTGAATTTATTCAATTACTCTTTTGCAAGTTCTACTTTCTGTGCCTGCTTGCCTCTTTCTGTCTGTGCAGGTTCAAAAGATACCTTGTCGTTCTCGTTTAGTCCTGTTCCTTCTGCGAGAGCTGTGTGATGTACGAAATAATCTTCGCCATCGTCGCCTTCGATAAAGCCAAAACCTTTATCTGCGTTAAACCATTTTACTGTTCCTTCCATTCAAATCTACTCCGGAATACAAGAAGAAAGATTGTCCTCAAAAACTAAAGAATTTTCATACTTCAAGTATTCTGCTAATAATACGGTCTGTTTTCTTTTTAAAGCTTTGGGTGGATTTGGGGGTTTTTGGGATAAAAAACAAAAAAATGCCGAGAGCGGCAAAAACCTTCAGGTCACAATCTCCTGAAGTCTTCCAAGCTCAACAGCTCTCTGTATTTCCATTATTGTAAGATCAAGCGGATCGTCAATATGCCTGCCATATTTCAAGGTCAGATTCCTCATTTCGGGCGATGTCGGGCCCATTGCCGGATCGCCAGGTATTCTCGGGCTTAAGTCAAAGACGATAAACTCGAGCGTTTTGTCATCTTCAGGCGAGTATCTTATAGCACCCTGTATGCCTGCGCATCCAAGCATGCCGGGTGAGTATATTTCTGAAAGAAGCTGTGCATTGTACAATTGTTCTGCCGCATTATAGAACAGCTCCTGCTTTGATTCCCTTACAGTCACTCCGAAATGGCCTATCTCCTCGTTCTTGACAGGTATTTCAGGAAGCTTCAGCTGCTCTTTGGCCGTAAGGTTCAAAAAACCCTGGAGGTTTACCTGCCTCCTGTCTGAAAGGCCGACAAAATCAAAATCACCGAAAATGTCTTCAATGCCATAGTAATGAAAGTTAGCGTTAAACCGGGCTCCAAGGATATACTCTTCAATTCTTGCATTTTCAAGGCCGGATTCATTAATTATGCCTTTCTCAAGCAACTTTTGAGATTCTATATCATATTCTTCCGGCGAAGTGACATAGAAAAATGCTCTTTCAAGCTCATTTCCTGCCTGCTGTACCTTGACAATCGCAAGCTTATCAATTGTTTCAGGTGTCTTGAACTCTTCCGGAGTCCTTATGCCTGCGCTTTCAAGTATTGCGTATTGCCCTAAAGCATCGTTCCGGTCTTCTGCCCTGAGCATATTCCTGTTCCCGTACATGGGTACTTCGAAATCGTTTTCAATCGGGCCATATTCATTTTTTGCACCTAAATCCTTAAGATATACTGAAAATGACCTGTTCGGGACAAAAACCACGTTATCTTCTATAAGCTGCTCCTGGAATTCCGGAGCCAGAATATCTTTGAATGAATCAACAGCAATCATCTTATCATAGAGATGGCTGTTTCTGCGATAAACATTATCCCTTCCTTTTTCAAGAATCACGACTGTCGGCATGCCATGCGCTTTTGCAGCCATTCCCAGCTCTAAAGCTGAGTGTGAACCGACAAAACCTACATGTATTTCATCGGGATTGTATTCTGAAGCAATAGTCTGCATTTCCTGTCGTGTAAGTGCCATATAATTTCACCTTTAATCATTGAAAAGTAGAGATTATTTTGGCGAGAATGATTAAATACTTATGGGTATTTTTTGGATAAAAAAAAAGAATTAGTGCCGAGAGCGGGATTTGGATTCATTATTTACTAATATTGTTTATCTTTTTTTGTTAAATAATGTAAGGGCACAAAAAGATATAAACATCATCATTTTTGTTTAATGTTGTGCCCTTATAAATTTAGATATTCTTACTTGTTGTGTATTAGTGCCGAGAGATGTATTTTTGTATATGATAAATGAATTGCCTAAAATCCACTATCTCACGGAGCAGAGCTCGGGGGTATTACGTGGATTTTCAAGACGGCAATTCCTACCTTTCTTGATGGTTAAGAACCGATGCAGAGCATCGGGGTATTGAACCCATCAAGAAATAAAGCGAAACAGTTGTATATGTCAGATATGCCATAGTATTATGGTGTTATTGACATAAAGAGAAATATTAGTGCCGAGAGCGGGATTTCCAGCAATAGAAAATATTGCATCTACCGCATTCGGACCCGCGACCTCTAGATTTCTTAGCGCTAAAACATCATCCTGCCTGTAAGACAGTCATTACTCATACGCATATGAGTCTAGCGCTCTAAACCAGGCTGAGCCACCTCGGCACTGGAAATTGAGCATAAAGTTTTATAAAAGATATGGGTTTTTGCGAAAATCAATCTGTATATTAATTCTGGAATTTTGTCAAGTTGATGAAAGTGATTCGAATTAATTAAGATGCAACCGAGCGAAGTCGGTTAAATGTTATTATGCTCTTTAACTGAAAAGAAGATGAAAGATTATTGCAATAATGTTAAATGCAAAAATTTCTAGTTTGGGTATTGAGGAGGAATAGATTAATAAATGTTAGTGTATCTTTTTATTAATTATGAATATCTTAAGAAAATTATGGAGTTCTGTCTTATTGGATCACTCTATCGAAAAGAAATACATCAAAGCTGGCGCAAGTTTTGGACATGCTGTAAGTCTTTTGTATATGGGCGAATGTATTGGTTTTAATAAACGTTTCGAAGATTGGAGAAAATTAGAAAAAAATTATGTTAATCACGGATTTAGAACTGTAAGTCTGGATGACTTCATTAAATTAGGTGGATATGGAAAATCAATTGACGGACTAATTGGAGAAAAGCTTGGACAAGATGAAGAACCAATTTTTCATGCAGAAATATATAATGAAGAGTACTTCGGAAAAGTTGAACCTGTTATTGATATTAATGAGCTGATGATTCCCAATGGTGGAATTCAAAGGGGACAATATAGACTTCCTTCTACAGAATAAATATGAATAAAGCCGAAATATTTGAATTGATTATAACTTCTAAGTTTTGTCGAGTCTATGAATTTCACTTAACATTAACAAGGATTATGATAATTCTATTTTGAAACATTCCACAAGATACTGAAATAGCTTTTAAGCGATTCTGATACATTCCTGTCTTCGATTATCACGACTGAAGGTTTTTCTGTGGCAGAATATATGGCAATCTTATTGTTAAATATTGTGAAGCTTGCAACGCTGTTGATGTTTTTCAATGCCCGGACCCTGACATCAGTGTTTCTATACATCTTTTTCATCGCTTCTTTATCATCTTGCGATGTTATCAGGCATCCTTTCATGTTTTTTTTCGAAAGAGCTTTCAGATACTGAGGATACTGATATTTGAGCTCTTCAAAAATCTCTTTTCCGCCGCCGCCTAAAGTATAGAACATGTCAGATTCCAGAAGATCTCTTGCGTAGACTTTCAGGCCGGCCTTCCCTTCATAGACTTTTACAGACCTTTCTTCAACAGGTTTCTGCTTGATTGACTCCAGTTTCGTTATCAATGCCAAAGTCTTCTCCCTTTTTTCGTCTATTTCCTTTAACAGGTTGCTTGTGTCTGAAGCATAAAATATTTTCTTGTCCTCTTTTATGACATAGCTTACAAGACCTTTTTCAATCAGGCTATTGAGTATTCCGTATGCGA
>WTCA01000038.1 GCA_013138805.1 archaeon
TAACCGTCCCCGAGTTCACAGATCCGGGAAACTACACAGGCAAGATAAACATCTCATCCTTCAATGTCCCTGACAGGATAATCAACTTCACAATAGAAGTCCTCCCTGACGGCTCATGGTACTTCACACCGGCAACAAATCAGACCAATGAATTCGGCCTTGGTAACATAGGACAGGTAGCAAACATCACAATCCATAACATAGGAAACATTCCATTAAACTTTTCCATACAGTACGGCAATGCAGGCGACGAGGACTGCCTCACCTTCGGCACCGGAGGGACCTGCATAGACTACACACATCTGAATGCCCCTGCATCCTGGGAACAGCCCAGTTCAACCGATTACATCTTCATAGCAAAGAACTCAACATCAGTCCTTGACATCTGGCAGGACAACGATGACACAAGCCAGCACTTCAATGTAGGTATAGAGATAGAGTTCACAAACTCAAGCGCAACCCCGGCAACCAACACTACTTACATGTTCTTTGATATAATTGACCAGCCTCCATCTTTCCACACATTTGAGACCAAAGTGAATGGAACAATCAAAGACTATGTAGAGATAAACAAGCAGATAGACTTCAATGTAATTGTCCTTGATGATGTGGATGATTTCGGTATGGAAGGAACAGAAGGCGTAAATGACACAGAGACTTATTTCAACATCACATACCCCAACACAACAACCATAACAATCAATGCAGCCTTTGTAGAAGATCTTCCTTACTCTGGTGATAAGGATCGGTTCGAAGCAAATTTCACCACAGGCACTCACGGAAATTACACCCTCTTTGTCTATGCAGTAGACATAAGTCCAACCCCTCACCCTGTCAACAGCACAATCTACTTTTATGTCTACGGCAACACCACAGTAAAAGTATCGGCCCAGCAGGCATCAACAACCCAGATATCAGAAAGCGAAGGCGACAATGTTTCAGTACCGATAACAATAAACAACACAGGCTTCTCTACAGCATACAACATAAGCATAACATCATATGCAGGCGGGTGGTGGAGCGAGAACAAGTCAATAGGCAACCTCTCAGAATCAGAACACAACTCAACATCCATAACAGTCCAGATTCCTGCAAACACGCCGCCAGGAATCTACCCCGTCACCATAAACATGACATATCAGCACGCCAACGGATCCACAGGCACCAACACCACAGCAGCGAACATCACAGTAAACGCCAACGAGACATATTCAGTAGAAGGTCTCGCAGACAGCATGACTTTCTCAAATATAGAACACGGCAAGACAAATCAGGTAACATTCAACATAACTGGCAAAGGAAACGCACAGACAAATAATCTTCTTATAAGCACATCAGGCACTCCTCAGGGAATAACACTTATGCTGTCAAAAGACAACACATCCTTCAATCCGACAGTCACAGCTTCAGTTCCGAACGGAACAACGCAAATAATATATTTAAACATCATAGTTGATCTGGGTGAATCACCAGGAATAGCGAATCATGAGTTTGATATAAATGTTATACAATCTCAGTTAAACTTTTATTATACCGGACTTAAAGCAAACATACTTCCGGACAGCTCATGGAACATTACACATCCTGATAATATCACCATAAACGGTGTAGCAGGTCAGAACGCAGTCAATGAAGATATACTCATCTTCAATAAAGGAAACTCACCGATCAATTTCATATTCGCCCTGGCAGGAAATGCAACATCATACATGAACCTTCTTGACGCTGCCGAGGCAGTCCAGCCGCAGGAAAATTACACAATACAGCTGAATTACACAGCTCCTGATCAGAACAATTACTTCTTCGCAAATCTCACCGTCGATGACTCCATGAACCCTGTGACAAATATATCAGTCCATTTCAATTCCCTTGTCTTTGAGCTTAACATTCTGAACCTCAGCACACCTTCAGAAATCCTTGCAGGTAGCATCATAAACCTGACAACAGAACTCAAATACGGTTCAGATTATATAACAGAAAACACAACTTACACAATATATATCAACCAGACAGAATGCCCTATAACTTACAATATAACCCAGAACAACATGACAAATATATCCTGCACTGCACCGGCAATGGTGGACGGGAAAACCTATGACTTGAAACTTCAGGCCGATTACGACAGCACAGACTGCGGTCTTGTCCAGATTACAAATACCACTTCAAACGCAGCATATTACAAAGACATAACTCCACCACAGGTACCATCAAACAACATTACAGATGTATTCGAGATATACACAAACGGCACAATAAATCTGACAATAACAGATAATGTAGCAACAGATACAGTCATAGCACAGATTCTATACCCCAACAGCACATTATTCATAAACATAACTCTTGCAAACAGCACACAGACAAACTATTCAGCAGCCATACCCGAACCTGGCCAGATAGGTACATATTTAGTCACATACATAATAAATGACACCACTGGTAACACAAATTCTTCAGTCACAGACACCTTTGAAATCTACGAATGGAAAACTTTCACAGGCATTATAGAAAACCTGAACTCAAATCCTATGTCTGTCTCCTTCACCGTAAAAGATCCTCAGACCCAGCAGACAATGCATTCCTTCCAGACAAATGCCACAGGTAACTATAATGCAACAATAAAGAGAAAGACCTACAGCCTTGAGATATCTGTGCTGAACTGGACAGTTCAGCTTGAAGATACAGACTTCGCAGCCCTTCCAACTAATATTATAGATATCGATAATCCCATGACAGGAGACTACGGTTATCAGGGTACTGTCATAAAAGGTTTTGCGCAGAACAGCACAATCACGACAAATGGTAACATGACAGTATCATACACAGCCCAGGACGCCCAGGGTCTCACGACAGACTATTTCCAGATATATTACTGTTCCAGTTGGGACTACTCGCAGAGAAACTGCAATTCCGGTCTGGTCAAGCTCTCAGGAACTCACGACAAGATAAACCGAAAACTTGAGGCATCATTTACATCTTTTGCAGGAGCATATATCCTTGTAGAGGATGAGCCTTCAAACAATCCTGAAATGACAATAGCTGCATCCCAGTTGCCTGTACAGGTGACTCACGGTGATAAGAACACAGCTCTTATGACAATCCAGTCAACAGGATCAGTCGCCCTGTCAAACATAGAATTTGACTGTGAGAGCGGAACAGCCTGCACAGATTTCACAGTAGATATAGACTCTATAATCGGTCTTGATGCTGGAGCATCCTATGATGCACCGATAAATGTCACAGTTCCAAAATTCTACATCCCGGGCACATATAACGGCACCCTTGTAGTCACATCAAACAAGCAGTCCGTCTACATGCAGTATAAAGAAGTAACACTTAAAGTGACAGTGCCGCAGGATGATAACTGGACCGTTTCATCAGATATAGCCATTGATGACATTGGTGGTGGCATAAGCGGCACACTAAATCCAATTGCAATAGACAACCTTGCAAATGTCCAGATAGAATTTTTCACAACTCCCAACAACACGCAATATCTTGGTGCAACTCCTGACCAAATCACAATTGCAAAAAACAACACAGAAAATATCACCATAAACTATACAACACCAAACTCAGTCGGCTTCTACAATTACTCTATAAACATAACCGGTGCCGGCAACACAAACCTTGTCTACGCCACAATGAATGTGACCCACGCAGTAAACATAACTTCAATCACTCCAAATGAGAACATTATTATGGGTCAGATGATTGAAATCAATGCAACTGCAGACTACCTCAACGAGACTCAGGACACTAACCTGACCTGGCAGGCCTATATAGATGACACACCCTGCACAAACATAAGCTATAACTACAACAATACCGAATGGTCAGTTTTCTGCGAAGCGCCCAACATGTCTGCAAAATTATATTATACCTTAAAGCTCAAAGGAACATTCACAGCATACAGCAGCCAGACAGCCTATGGTACTGCTTATGACCTTGACAATATCTATTATGTGGATTCTCTTGCACCCCAGATAGAAGATCAGACACTTTCAGCGCAAAAGACAGATGACAACACTACGATAGATGTCACAGTCACAGATTACTCAAATATATCATCAGTAGATGTAGAAATTTTCGCGCCAAATGGAACAAAAGTCAAAGACTGGACAAACATTTCCCACTTAGTAAATGATACATACAGCTTCCAGTACAACTTCACAGACAAAGGCGATTACATAGTAAAATATCACGCCACAGACTCTATGAACAACTCAGGAACAATTGAAAAATACTTTGAAGTCTACACAAACATAACCTTCTCTGGAAACATCACCTGTGCTGACGGTTCCGGCCTTCAGACATCCTTCGTTCTATACCGTGAGAACCAGAGCTATTCTGATACCCAAAAATTAGACCAGTTCACCACAGAAACTGATGGCTCATATAATATCACAACTTTCCACGATCGCTTCTATGACATCCAGATTCTTGCAGAGAACAACATAATCCATCTTTATAATGTAAACCTTACAAATTATACAGATGATCCGATAGATATAGACCTCATACCTGGAAACGAGGTGCAGATAATCGGGACAACAGAGCTTGATGGCATCGCAGTTAACACCATCATCCCTTCTGGTGGCCGTATAACAGTACAGTATGTCCCTGATGTCAGCACAAAAGAAGACAATATATATCTCTATAAATGCGCCAACTGGAATTATACAGAGACAAAATGTGACGATGAATGGGTAAAACAGGCAAGAGACACAGGCGATCTTGATAAGATACACAACAGGATTTCCGCAGATATCACAGGCTTCTCTGCCTACATCGCCGCAGAAGTCACGCCTCCTATAATTGTTGAGATACCTCCGGGAGGTACTCCATCCGGCGGCGGCAGTAGCAGCACAGGTGGTCTTGAAAGTTCTATAGATGCACTGCAGGAGAAACTTACCACTTTCCTTGAAGGCACAGGTGAATTTTCCGTTGACACAAAATCAATATCAAAACAGCTATATTCGGATGAAACTTTAAGTTTTTCAATAGGTGTGAAGAACAGCCTCAACTACACATCAAATATGGCTGCAAAAGTAACCGGAGAAATATCCGATTTCATAACCTTTGATACTGCAAAAATCACGCTGGACTCTCAGGAATCTTCTACATTCCCTGTAAAGATACACATTCCAAAAGACACATATCCGGGAATCTATGAAGGTAAGATTATTATCTCCAACGACAATGCCGACACAGTCATCCCGGTAAGTATCCGTGTCCTTGACTCACGAAACCTGCCCATAACTATAGATATCCAGCCCTTGGTCGATATCGTAGCTCCCGGTGCAACCATCCGCACAAAACTGAGCATCTATAATGCCGGCACAAATGAGATTCCCTTAAACTATACAGTATCCATAGTTGATCCTGTAACCGGAGTCGTCATCATGCAGGTAAAAAATGTAACTTCTGTTGCCTCAACTGAAAGCATCTATCTTAATTTAGATATACCTGAGAACATAACTCTTGAATCCCCGACCTTTGAAGGCCTGAACAATGTCATGACAAAAAGGTACATGATAAAGGCCACAGTAGAATATATTACTCAGGGTCATGACATCACCGCAGACACAGTCTCATTTATCTCTGTCACAAAGATAGTGAATTTTCTTGCTCTTTCAGTCTTCGGTATTCCTTTATGGTCTCTTCCAGTTCTGGTCTTCCTGTTGATAATCGCTTACTTCGCAAGAAATAAATACCTGCTCTGGGTTGCTTCCAAGAGGAGGTACATGTCATCAATGGACTTCAAGACTCTTCCTCAGGCCACTCCAAGATCTGGCTTTATTGGCAAGCTTGCCGAGACCGACATGCGTGCTTTCATTGACCTTGACACTCTCCAGACCCACACTGTTGTCGCTGGTGCTACCGGTGGCGGAAAGACTGTTGCCGCTCAGGCAATAGTTGAGGAAGCTCTCCTCAAGGATACCGCGGTAATCGTCTTTGACCCTACAGCCCAGTGGAGCGGCTTCTTAAAGCCTAACAGGAATAAGAAAATGCTCAAGACCTACAGTCGCTTTAACATGAAAGTCTCCACATCTAAAGCATTCAACGGCAACATCTATGAGATAAAGGATGCACGAGAAATAATAGACATAAAGAGATACATGACACCCGGTGAGATAACTGTCTTCACCATGAACCATCTTGACACGAAAGACATAGATTTCTTTATCGCAAATACAGTCAAGCAGGTTTTCCATGCCAATCTTGAGGAATCCCAGAAACTTAAGCTTCTTATCGTCTACGATGAGGTCCACCGTCTCCTGAAGAAATACGGTGGCACCGGCGACGGCTTCATCCAGATAGAGCGGGCTGCACGAGAGTTCCGTAAATGGGGTGTTGGTCTTGTCCTTATCTCGCAAGTCCTGTCCGATTTCATAGGCACGATCAAGGCAAACATAGGCACAGATATCCAGATGAGAACCCGCGATGAGCACGATCTTGAACGGATAAAGACAAAATACGGCGATGACATGGTCCGCTCTGTCGTTAAAGCGTCAGTCGGTGAAGGTATGCTTGAAAATGCAGCATACAACAAAGGCAGGCCATACTTCATATCTTTCCGGCCGCTCCTTCATGAGATCGAGCGTCTTTCAGATGACATTCTTGAGAAATACAGCAGGTACAATGCAAGGATTGATGACTTGAAATACCAGCTTGAATGCTTGAAGTCAGAGGCCATTGACATCTTTGATCTCGAGCTCGAGCTTAAGCTCACTCTTGACAACCTGAAGAAAGGCAAGTTCAACATGATAGAGATCTATCTTGACGGTCTTGAGCCCAAGATTGCAGCCCAGTGGAAAAAGATAGGAAAGACACCTAAAAAGAGAGTCATCGCATATGCCTCACGGGATGATATAGAAAAAGATGTGGCAAAAGCAAGGCTTGCAAGGGATGATTACCTAAACTCCCTGGAATTCAAGACTGACAAGGCAAAGAAAGAGGAGACCAAAGACAATGAAAATGATACTGATGGAGCTGAAGATGAACAGCCACAGGAGTCTTCAGAAGAAACAAGATCTAAAGAAGCTCCAGAACAGTCAAGAAAAGCCGAGCTTGACCTGATACGTTCCAAAGTGACTGAAGGTATACAGGATAGGGCAAGGAAAGAAGATAAAAAGAAAGGCATAAATCGTCCGCATAAAACTCCTAAAACCCATCCTGAGCATATCAGCAGAACCGAAAAAAAAGCTCAGCACCTGACCGACTTATACAATGATCTTAAAGAAAAGATATCAGAGCAGAACCGGAAAGGAAACGACACATCCGTTGTGCGCTTGAAATCAATGTCAATCCCTTCAGATATAAAGCTTGCACTTGCATCCGACAATCCTGCAGGTCTGGTAAAGGTTGAAAGCAAGATAAATGCTTTGCTTAAAAGTCTGAAATAAATTTATCAGAAATAAATCTATAAATATGATACAGAAACAAAATATATTAAATATCTAAGTTTGATGCGTATGTTTTTCGGAAAAAACAAAAAGAAAAAAGAAGAGGAAGATCAGCTGATCGATCGTCTTACTGAAGGTGATCAGCCACAGCACAATCTGCCAAAAGCTCAGTCAAAAGGAAAGACCGAAGCCCGGCTTGAAACTCTTGATGCACAGGTTGGTGCCCTGAAAGAACTCCTCCAGGCTCAGCAGGAGCGTTTTGAGCGACACAGCGAAGAGATAGGCGAATTGAGAAGCACCCTTGCAGACCGTGAAAAACAGATACACGAACTGGAGACAAAAGCTGTCCGTGCATCCGACCTTGTCTCTCAGGTCCAGCCTGAAACTTTCATGTCCGAGCAGAAGAAGACTGAAGCTAAGATTGAAGCAATTCATGCCAAGCTTGAGAACAACGAGATAATCTCAGATAATATAATTGACGAGCTCAAGAAAGTAAAAAACACAGCTTCCGCATTTCGTGGCACTGAACACATTATAAAACTTAATAAGGATGTCCACGGCGAACTTATTTCAATCAAGAAAGTTGAAGCAATCGTTGAGAAGCATGCCGACCGTGTTGAAGCGATGTATGTAAATATGTCATCAAATGTCGAGCTTTTTGAGAAGATAAAAGATGACATACAGGGCAACAATGAATTATGTGCCGTACTCAAAAAAGACATAGAGAAAAATTCAGTTGCAATAGAAGGGATACCCAAAAAAGAAGAATTGTATCATCTTAAGAATGAGATGAGCCAGATCATTGAAAACATTGAAAAAGACAAGTCACATTATTCAAAGAGAAACCTGTCTCTTGAAGCCTCCGTGAATCACATTGCAAAAAAAATAGAGATGTTTGAAAACAGGATGGAACACTTTTCAAAAGAGATGTCTGAACTTTCGCAGGCCTCACGTCATATGATGTCTCAGATTAAGAGTGATCAGAAAATGATGCAGAAGCAGATAATCTTAGACAAAAATATGAAAGCGTATAGTGCAGATATCACCGAAAATACATACAAGATAGATTCAATCCTGAAAGTGATTGAGAAGATGGCAAGAATGACTGCAAAAAATAAAGGATGATATCTATGATAAAGACAAAAAAGCTTTTCAAAAACATTTCAAACATATTCAATAAAAAAAATGAGCCCCAAACCATCACCTCAAGATCCATGTTCAATTCAAAAATATCAAATATAAACCTCATTCTTGATTCTTCTGAAAATGCTCAGGAACCCATAATCTCTGAACCCACCATCTCTGCAGCCAAGACAGAACCTCTTATAACCCCCAATACAGAACCACCCGTACATACCGAACCGGAACCACTCATACATATCGAATCCAAACCTTCTGTACACCACAGATTCAAACCTCCTGTATCACTCAATACAGAACCGCTTATACATACCAAGCCAGAACATCCCGTACATACCAGACCTAAACTACTTATAACCGGACGAGATACCACTGTATCACCCAAAACCAAACCTTCTATAACACCCAAACCGGAACATCCCATACATACCAGACGCGAACCTCCTATAATCCCCAATACAGAACCTTCCGTACATCCCAGACACGAACCACTCGTACATACCGTAAGTGATCCGTATAAAAAAGGGATGCAAGAAATCAACAAGCTGAAATTGCAGCTCGAACAGATGGAAATATCCAGGAAGGCATCATCTAAAAAATACAAATAGTCACTTAATCCTCTTATTTAGTAAATACACCGATCAATCCAAAACAGAATTATGCAAGAAATATATACATGATACTTTTATAGATTTAATAAGTACCTGCCAGAATATAAAACTTGATGTCACCCAAAATCAATATATACTAAGATACATAATTATAACTTATGTATATAAAAGCAGCTATCTATGCAATCATCATTCTCTCACTCCTGACATCCCCTATACATGCAGAGGTATATGAACCTATTGTCGGAAAGGTCAGCGAGGGCGACACATCATTTTTTCTCATAGATGTCACAAAAGAGGATGCCCTGACGATAACACTGTCTCTGCATCAGCCTGATCTGGTGCAGACAATCCCCGACGATGAGATAACTATTATTGGGATATATGATCCGTCAGGCGGTATGATGACAGATGAAGGATGCTCCGGCGAGATACTGAGGACCTGCAAGATATATAACCCGACGCCCGGCACATGGCTTGTTGAGGTAAAAGGCGACAGGATATACGGGACAGGCGAAATAAATGTTCAGGCATCCCACCTTATACAGAACTGGCAGGTATATTATAATGTCTATGAGCAGGACGATTACACAAGCGAAAGATATGATATGGAACAGTATTCCATGATTTTTTTTGAGAAATATATATCCACTTCAGACAGGGATCATTTCGCAATTATGGGTGAATGGAGTGATTATGCAGCAAAATATGATATGACATTGATTTCCCCCAACCTTAAGACATCACAGGACATATCAGAAGAGGACGAGACAGATCTCCAGTTATATTACCTGGCACCCGGAAGCGAGGCAGAAGGCAGCTGGATAATTCTTCTAAGATCTCTCAAGGGTTTTTCGCCGGTAACACTTTATACAGACTATGGCTATCTTGATGAGGTAGCGACTCAGCAGCTCATAGCAGACGAGATAAAAAAAGCAGATGAGACAAAAGAGTATCCTATACTGGTGACAGACACCTCTATGCCTCTTATCCTGTCTCTTATGGAAAAGCAGTCTGGCGATAATCTTATGATATCAAAAGTCTTCAACCCGCTGGGAACAGAAGTTGCATGCACAGATATAGGTACGGGATGCGCCATACAGGATCCGCAGGAAGGTATATGGCTTGTAGATATTTCTGCACAATCAATAACCGGGACAGCACCATTCAATTTTGCAAGCACCCATAACACATATGAGCCCAAGGATTTTATGATATCAGAATCTCTTGATTCAAATGATATAGTCTTCTATGAAACCTATATCAAGACACAGGATAAGGAGCACATAGTTGCTGTAGCAGACTGGAAAGATTCCGGCACAAATGTAGAGCTTGCCATAATATCAGCCAATGTAATCGCAAAGACATCACACTCTGCAGGCGACGAGAAGAACGCAAGGCTATACTCATTAAGCCCGGGTAATGTTGCTGAAGGAAAATGGGTAGTCCAGCTCGCATCTCTTGAAGGTGCAGGCGAGGTCAACATATCTTCAAATTACAATCTTACAAAAGTGCAGACCCAAGATCAGAGATCAATCAATAACATAGCCCAGGATGAGGTGCAGAAATTCTTCATATCTGTTGAAGAGACAGACATTCCTCTTGTCATGTCCTTGATAGAGAAGCAGTCTGGCGATGATGTTGCCATATCTCACATATTCAATCCTGACGGGACAGAAATCCAGTGCTCTGTGTTCGCATCAGGGTGCTCTGTCCAGGATCCTATGGTCGGTATCTGGCGGGTGGATGTGCTCGGCAAGAGTATAACAGGAACAGCACCTTACGTATTTGCTGCAACATATGAATTCACAGACTGCGGCAATGAGGTGTGCGAGGCAGACCTCGGCGAGAACTGCAGATCCTGCGCTATCGACTGCGGATGCAACCAGTTTGAGACCTGCGGCCAGAGCAATGTCTGCGTATCTATAGCAAGAGAGGCTCCCGAAGACAGCTTCATGGAGAAGATCCACCAGAACAAGTTCAACATCCTTATAATT
>WTCA01000050.1 GCA_013138805.1 archaeon
CGGTTGAGAGGTATCTTAACAATTCAGGTACTCCTACTGTTGTAATAATACCGAAGGATGTGTATTTTACGGTTATGTCTCCAAGCGAGTACAATGAATTAGATGCAAAGGTGTATAATTACAGGAATGATAGGATTCTTTTTTCTGAGAAGCCTGTTCCCGGATGGGAGAAGTCAAAAGGTGTCTTTGTTGTGCCTCGCGGCTTGAGGCTGCTTCAATATAACCTTGAGGGTTATGTCTCACCGGAAGGTGAACTGGATGAGGAATCTATCAGGAAGATACTTGACACTATCTACAAGAAAGAGAAAGGAGAGAGGTATAAGATTTACTGGATTACAGATGATTGGGATGGTAGGTTTTGTTAGTATCTTTTATTTCTTTTTTCACAAGTATATTCATGGATGCTGTGCTCTGCGCAAGATGCAAGGGAAAAGGGCTTTGTGGGAAGACAAACTGTCCGATAGTCGCAAGCATAAAAAGGCTTAAGGAAGTTACAGGTAGGGTGAAGACTGATTTCTTCGGGTCGTCTCCGCCATCAGTATTTGTCGGGCGGATAGGTTATCCTGATGTGTCTTTTGGTGCTCTTGCCCCTGCCGAGGAAGGTAACACAGCAATATATGACAGCCCTTCTGACTGGTTCTCCAAAAATTATTCAATAGATAAAATTTTTGATCTTCGGTCGTCTCTTATAAATTCAAGTGTCAAGACAAATGTTTACAGGAGCGGCTCATTTCTTGAGAAGATACAGGAAATTGCTCTTGCTTCAAAGCCGCTTGATATAGAGGCGAAGTATGACAGGCCTATAAAACCGGATGTAAATGTAGATCCTTATTCAAGGTTCGCTCCTATAGGTCCACGCGCATATATGAAAGAGCTTGACATCTGCGAGAATCCTAAAGTTCCTATGAAGGTTGATAAGGTTGTGTCTGATACAGATCTTAAAGCTGTTGAAGCTATAGGTATTCTTGATCACAAGAAATTGTCTGAGAATCATATTGTTAAACTTCTCTCAACAGGTCTTCTGGGCGAGGAGAAGAAAAGGAAGCTTGTTCCTACAAGATGGTCTATAACAGCTACAGATGATATGATATCTAAGAAATATCTGGAAGATATACGTAATTTTGATGAAGTGGGGCAGTTCCTTGTGTTCTCAAGCGAGTATCTGGGCAATCATTTTGAGATACTTCTGATGCCGGGTCTCTGGGCTTTTGAGTGCATTGAGGTCACATTTCCGGGAAGTGTCTGGAGTCCTGAGAGTAAGGAGCCTGTGATGTACAAGGATTACGAGAAATTTGCGGGAAGGAAAACTTATGCGTCAAATGTTGCAGGTGGTTATTATGCTACAAGGCTTCCGGTGACAAGGTATCTCAAAAATAAGAAGATGCAGGCATCTGTGCTTTCATTAAGAGAGATATATGAAGAATACAGTATGCCTTTGGGTGTGTGGATCCTGCGTGAGACTGTGAAAGATGCGTTTTCAAAAGAGCCTGTCGCTTTTGATTCTCTTGAAGCTGCCTTAATGCATATGAAAAGCAGGCTTAGGCTGGATTTTTCTGTTTATCGGGCAGAAAGTAATCTTTTGAAGGACTATCGGTGCCAGAGAAGGATTACAGATTTTGTGAAAGATATTTAATGTTTTGTATTTAATATTATTTGTTTCTTATGAGTACTTATTTATGGGATTTGGAACATAAAGGATTTGATTTTTCAGAAGTTGAACATCTAATAAATTCTTATATTGATAAAGATGTTGCCAACAAAGCTTATGAAATGTTTGAGTTTCTTTATAATAATGAAGAGTCTTTCTTTCTAGAATCATACACTCAAGTAAAGGGTTTTGCTTCTGGTTTTATTGTCCTGTCTGCTGCATGTCTTGCTTATGAAGTTGATAATATGCAGTTATCAAATGTATATAGTGTATGCCGTAGCAAGGCATGTTCAAATGCAAGAGAATTTTATGGCAGGCTGATATTGTATGAGGAATGGACTGAGATGTTTGAAGAGTCAAAAGTACCTTCGTTATGTGATGAAATGATATAAAGATAGAAAATTATGTCTTGTAAAGTAAGTTTTGGGTTTGATTCAATCCGCTTTTGGGATCGTAATTTCCTATTTTTTAACTCTGCATTCTGGGAGAATTTTATCATTTTCATGAGCAAATTTTATTGATCTTTCTACAATATCTTGATTTAATTTTCTAGTAGGACTTAATCGATTAAATATTTCAACAGCGTAAGGAACAATTTCGTTTGTTACAGTATAAAGATCAGATGTTCGGTCGTTTTGTATAACGCCAATACATATTTGATCTCTTCTTCTTTTTAGTACACCCTTGGATGTAAATGTTCGATAATTAGTAAAAATGTTATTATCAGAATTTCTGTATTGTGGTATTTCTGTTCTATTACTAAATTCTTCGTCTATAGCGAAATCAGGTAATTGAGAAGCTATTTCAATGAATTCTTCTTTTGTTGGATGGTTATTTTTACGATGCCATGGCCAGAAACTTAATGGGTAATATCCATTAATCATCATGGAATATGTAAATGGTTTAAGATTATAATCTGTATCCCAAGAAACAAGCCTTTCAATATCAAATACCAAATCTTCAGCAATTAAAACATCTGGATCATCTCTAAGCGGTCTACCGTCTTTTATATAATGACTTAAATTTTCTACATATCCAGAACCGCCTTTATATCCCGGATATGTAGATCTATGATACTTTGGTAACAATGTAATTCTTTTCATTGTAATTACTAATTAGTTAATACTTTATAATGTTATGGGTATTGTTTTTATGGCGGATTCTGTGTCGTCTTGTTTCTATTAGTCTGTGAGAATATGACAAATACTAAATAAAAAAAGAAAAAGGTGTTATTACAACACTTTTATCTTTTTAAGCTCTTTCTCAAGCACCAGAATAGCGTCTTCAAGATGTTTTACGGATTTTGCTCCGGTTATTACAATCTTGCCTGAGCTGAATATCAGAAATACGGTCTTTGGTGTCTCTATCCTGTGAACAACGCCCGGGAACTGTTCCGGCTCGTATTCGCAGTTGTCAAGATTGAATATTATGTTGTTGAGCTCTATAGGCGACCCAAGATCGGATGACGCTACTATATTCACGACTTCTGTGTTAAGCTTGTCTGATATTGTCATGCCTATCTCTCTGAAGTTTTTCAAAGCAGCCTTCACAGCGCTTTTGGCTTCATCAAGAGATTTTGTGCCTGAACAGATAAGCTTTCCTGTGCTGAACACTAGGACGCTTGCTTTAGGCTTTGCTACCCTGTATACAAGACCCGGAAATGATTCCGGTGCGTATTCTGCGTCAGGCAGTTTTGCAGCGAGCTGCTCCAGCACAAACTTTGAATGAGTATCGCATGAGACCACACAGTTTGTTATCTTTGTATCTTTTGCCATTTATAAAAACCCCCAATTTCACTTAATCTCATTTATGTTTATTATCATACTGCCTCTGAGAAGCACAGAGCCAAGCTTTATCTTTGACTCTGAATCTGTCTCTTCCGCGTCCTCAAGATGCAGGTTTAGGTTAAGGTCATAAGCTTTCATCGTGCCTGTAATCCTGTTGCTGTTCTTGAGAAGGATTTCAACCTTCTTGTTCTCGAAAGTATCGAGTTGGTTCAAAGGTCTGTTGTCATACATAACGCATCGCCGGTATAGTTCATTTATAAAGTGTTTATAAACCTTTTTATAAATAAAACTTTATAAAGAGTTAGGTATCTCCCTGTATTTTCGTGTCTCTTGCAACAATAACTCTTTTAAAGGTTTCACTTCTATTATCTTTGTCAGATTTAAGGTAACTGTTATGTCAAAAGATGATTCTTTGTCTATTCCGGAAGTCAATATCGGTATTGTGGGCCATGTAGACCATGGCAAGACAACTCTTGCGAGTGCGCTTACAGGCAAGTTCACTGATGAGCATTCAGAAGAGCTCAAGCGTGGCATTACGATACGTCTTGGCTATGCTGATGTGACACTGCGCAAGTGTCCGAAATGCGAAGTTAATCTTTCCTACTCAACTTTTGACAAGTGTTTTCATTGCGGTTCAGATACGAAGGTGTTGAGGACTGTGTCTTTTGTTGATGTTCCGGGGCATGAGACTCTCATAGCGACAGTGCTTACAGGGTCAGCACTTATGGACGGTGCACTGCTTCTTGTTGCAGCCAACGAGAAATGCCCGCAGCCGCAGACTGCTGAGCATCTTGAGGCATTGAATATTGGAGGCATAAAGAACATAATAATTATCCAGAACAAGATTGATCTTGTCTCTAAGGAAGAGGCTCTTGCCAATTATGAGGAGATAAAGAAATTTGTCAAGGGCAGCGTCGCTGAGAATGCGCCTATAGTTCCCGTATCTGCAATCCATAGGGTAAATATAGGCATGATATTCAAGACAATTGAGGATGCTATAAAGACGCCTGTAAGGGATGAGAAGAAGAAGCCGAAGATGCTTGTGGCAAGAAGCTTTGATGTCAACAGGCCGGGAACAGAGATAAAGAGTCTTGTCGGCGGTATCATAGGCGGCGGCCTTGTGGAAGGCGTGCTGTCTGTCGGTGATGAGATTGAGATATGCCCTGGAATCAATGAGAACAATAAGTGGACTCCTGTGAAGGCTAAGATAGAGTCTATCAACCAGGGGGCGCACAAGGTCAAGATGGGAAGGCCAGGAGGTCTTCTTGCTATCGGCACATCTCTTGATCCTTCAATGACGAAATCTGATAATCTTGCAAGTATGGTCGCAGGCAGGCCAGGAACCCTTCCACCGTTAAGAGATGATATATCGCTTGATATAAATCTTTTAGAGAAGGCTGTAGGATATGAAGGCAGTTCAGACCTGAACATCAGGCAGAATGATGTCCTGTTGATGAATGCAGGTACACAGAAGACTATTGGTGTATGTACGGGACCTGGAAAGGTGTCCCAGTTCAAGCTTAAAAGACCTGTCTGTATAGAGGCTGGAGATAAGGTCGTACTGTCCAAGCAGATAAACTCAAGATGGCGCTTGATCGGCTGGGGCGTTTTTAAGGGTTGAGAGTTCTGCATTATTTCTATAATCTCGTTTAGGATATCAATGTAAAAGAAGAAAAATAGACGGGGCTTAGTCCAAATATAATAAAAAAGAAAGTAAAGGTTTATTTCTTGACTTCAAAAGTTCCGTTTCTTGGTATGTTCAGCTGGAGTGTGCCGTTCCATTCGGTCACATATGCGCCTGCAACCGAAACCTTGTCGCCTTCTTTTGCGGTCTCTATCGCTTCTTCCCAAAGGCTGAATTTTATCTTTCCAGAGTCGTCTTCAATTGTGAAATCGCAGACCTTTTTTGAGCCAAATCGTGTGTTGACTTCTCTGACTTCGCCTTTTTCGGCAACAGTTCCTTCGATAGAAACATCGCTTGATCCTACAGACAGTTCGCTTATCTTAATTTGTATCACCTTGAAATTATATTTTGATTATAAACAGTATTATTTTTTTGGGCGAAACTTTTATATGTTTGTGTTTTTTTGGGCTTGATGAAACTGTGATTTTTCAGGTTTTTATAGTTTTATATATAATTTATCCCATGTTGTGGTTTCTTTTTGCTATACTGGCTGCTGTACTTAATGCTGTGATGAATGTATATGCGAAGAAGCTAATGAACAAATCAGATTCTTATGTAACTGCATGGGCAAGACCTTTTTTTGCCTTACCGTTTCTTGTTCCATTTCTTTTCTTTGTGGAGTGGCCGCAGTTGAGCCTACCATTTCTGCTTGCTGTCTTTTCCGGCGCAGTGCTTAATGTTATCGGGCAGCCAATGCAGATGAAAGCGCTGAAGATATCTCCTCTGTGGAAGACTGTACCTATGCTTAATTTTACGCCTGTGTTTCTTCTTTTTTTGTCGCCTATGGTTCTGGGCGAGACAGCTTCTTATCTTGGCCTTTTCGGTGTTATCTTTGTTGTCATCGGGAGCTATATGCTCAATGTATCAGAATCACATAAGGGCTTTTTCGCGCCTGTCAAGGCGTTGCTTGATGACAAGGGCTCAAGGTATATGTTTATCGTTTCTTTGCTTTTCTGTTTTGCTGTGATGGCCGAAAAGGCGGCGCTGAGCTATTCTAATGTAATATTTTTCATTGTCTTTTATTATCTTGTTATTTCTGTCTTACATGTTCCTGTGATGATTTATAAGAAGCTGGATGTGGTGGGTGAGGTAAGGAAGCATTACAAGGGGTTCTTTGTTTTGGCTCTTATCACTGCGGTGATAATATTTTCCCAGACCTATGCGATAAGCATTGCCAATGTGTCTTATGTGAGCGCATTGAAAAGGCTTTCTGTGCTTTTCACGATTGTGCTTGGGCATCATCTCTTTGATGAGAGGAATTTAAGAGATCATATGTTTGCTGCTTTCCTGATGGTCGCGGGTGTTGTGATGATATCTTTCGGGTGAGGGGTTTAGATATATAAAAAAGAAAGAAGGAGAGAGTACGGGAATACTATCTTTCTTAATTTGTGTATCTCTCCTTTCTTGCAACTACATTTAGGGAACCCGCCCATTCAGGGTATTGTTCTTTAATTGTTTCTATTGTGCTTTCTAAATGATTCTGACTCCTTTTTGTTTTTCCGGTCGGTGCGACTACAATTACAAATTCATGTGTTGAACCGTAATCTGAACGGTTCACTCCAACATTTGTTTTACCGCCGATAGCTTGTTCAATAGATGGTATAATCTGTGTGTAAATGTCGTTTAGGCTTGCTGGTTGTTTTATTCCATATACATTTGTTTTCGGTGTTATCTCTATACGGTATGCTGGTTCTTTTGGAATATTTAATCCACCACATAATCCATAGTGTGTTTTTGAACTCATCTTTTTCACCTCCTTTTGTTTTTTATGAACATGATTGTCTCTAAGTTAACCTTTTCTGCCCCCCGCAAAAAATAAACTGCGAAGGGCTACATAAAGCTGAAAAAGAAAAATTTAAAGCTCTGGCTAGAGTTGAATAATCTTTTTGATGATTTTATGACCTTAGCTATATCTATAGAAATGAAGTTCATGTTCCGAATTATTGCGTAAAGTCCAAGTAATCACCGATATATCAAAATAAGTTGTTGGGAATATTTATATATGTTTTTGTTGATATTTTCCTGTTGACATCATCTTATATAAACTTTCCAATATCATTTCTTTTTATGGAGAACATAAAGACAATGGATACACACTGCCATCTTCAGCACAACTGGTTTGATGAAGACAGGGATTCTGTCATAGCAGAGGCAAGGAAGAGGATGCATTTCATCATTGAGTCGGGGGCGAGGCCTGACTGGAACCGTGGGGCAATATCTCTTTCTGAGAAGCATAAAGGATTCATCTATGCCACAGCAGGTCTTCATCCTATGGATGCACAGAAGGCAAGCGCTTCTGATTTTGAGAAAGAGATTGATTTCATCAGGGAGAGCAAAGACAAGATTATCGGTGTCGGCGAGGTCGGGCTTGATTATCACTGGGAGAAGGACGAGAAGATCAGGGCTTTACAGAGGGAGAGGTTTTCACGGTTCATATCGCTTGCTGATGAGATAAAAAAACCGCTTGTTATACATTCCTGGGACGGCGAGGTGGATGCGGTAGATATCCTGTCGCGCGAGGCTTCAGGCACTGTCGTCATGCACTGCTTTTCCGGCAAGAAGGATGAGCTTCTGAAAGCTCTTGATCTTGGGTTTTATATCTCATTTTCCACTCAGATACTTGCATCAAAGAACCATCGTCGTCTTGCGAAATTTACGCCTTTGGAGAGAATGCTTTTAGAGACTGATGCGCCGTATCTTGGGCCTAACAGGGAGAAGAATATGCCCTGGAATACTTTGCTTGCGGCTGAAAAGATAGCTGTGGTCAAAGAGGTTGAGGTCTGTGATGTTGTGAAAGTTGCTTTAGAAAATGCTAAGAAAGTGTTTGGAATCTGAGATTGTTCAATAATCATTCGTTTTTGATAATTTCCGAACTTCGTGATTCTTTAGCTTTATTTACTTCTTCTTCAAATCTATTTATCAGCATTTCAAGTTCGTCTTCAGGTTCCTTTTCTGTATGTTCCGGTGCTGATTCCTGAATCTCATCAATTTCTGCTTTAAATTCATCTTTAGCAGGCAGGTCTTCTGCCTTTTCCAGTGCCATGACATGTTCTGTCTCCGGAGCGATTTTGTTTCTGATGCTGTCAATATCTATCTTGTTGTTTCCATCATCTTTATCTTGTTCTATGTTGAATGCCTTGATAATCATCTGCTCAAGCTCGCTCATCCTTGTATCTGGCCTGTGCTCTGTCCGTGCCTTTATTTCCAGGACTGCAAGGGATGTCAGAAATAAGAAGAATGTGACAAGCGCGTATGCTATGATGTCTATCATGGTCTTTTATTTGTTCTAAGATGTATATAAGATTTATTCTTTAATTGACTGTCTTTGAAAACTCTTTTACTGTCTCTATGAAGTTGTCTTTATCATCATATTTGGAATATCTGCAGTTTTCAGTTTTTTTCAGTTTTCCCAGTATATATGCGGAGACTTTCAGTTCATCTATAGAGAACATGCCTATGACTGGTTTTTTAAGGCTGTCGCGTCTGATATTTCTGCTCCGACACCGAGGCTAGGATTGGAAATCTCTGCAATCATGAAGTCGCATTCTTCTATCCATCTGTAATCCCTTTCGTAGATGTGGGCGGTGTCAAGACTGTTTTCCTTCTCGATGGATCCATCTTCTGTTGTGTGCGTCGTCAGGACATCGAATCCTGCTTCCTGCAGCACGCCTGTCAATTTTTTTAGGTTGACCAAACCTGTGTTCTGATATCCTCCACGCATTGAACAAGCAAAATATACTTTCATGGTTGAGATTTTGTTTTTTGGATTTATAAGATTTTGGGACATATATTCTAAAATTGATATGCTTTATCTTTGTTATCTTTAAGTATGTCTCTGTCCTAAATATTGATAATAGAGTCTTAGGCATTGTGACTTTAAGCAGCATACTTATTTTATTAGAAAAATATTAGGTTAGACGGAAGTGAAACAATATGGATATGTTTACTGAATTAAGCATAATATTGTTCCTGACTGTCTTAATCTCTGCTGTGGTCTATATTCTTAAACAACCGTTGATCATTGGTTATATTCTTTCCGGAATCATTGCAGGGCCTGTCGTCTTTAATCTAGTGCAGTCTGCAGACACTTTCTCGACCTTTGCACAGATGGGCATAACATTCCTTTTGTTTATGGTCGGTCTGAACCTGAATTTTCGGGTGATAGGCGATGTCGGAAAAACATCATTATTGACCGGTATCGGTCAGGTCATCTTTACATCACTTATCGGATATTCTATTATAAGA
>WTCA01000039.1 GCA_013138805.1 archaeon
TGTTCTCATTTGATCTTCTGTTTTGGATGAAAGGAATAAGGCGCATCTGCATCAGTTTTGTCATGTTGCCTTTCTCAAAGATGTGATATCCTTTTGGATTTGACTGGTCATATAATAGATATGCACCTGCTGCAATCAATAGTACAATGAATATTGTCATTATGTATCTTAAAGTCCCTCCCTGTTTAAATAATTGATCATCCATAATTTTATTTGCTTCAGCCATCAGTTTTTCAATCTGTGCTTTTTTCTCGTAAGCAGTCAAGAAATCACCTGAAAGTGTTGCATTCTTCATTTCATCATAAAGAATATTTATCTGTGATACTGTATCATTTAAATAAGTATAATTTGTGTTATTGAATCTTGGTTCTATATCTTCGAATTGTTTTTTCAGCTCTTCAATATCTTGCTCTAAAACTGGCATCCAATCATCTATCTCTGCGATTGATTCTGCGTCAGGAAGGATTGATAATACAAAAATTGTTGATGTTGTCAGTTTGTCTGAGTTGAACTTTACTGTTATGTTTCGTCTTCCGACCGGTGCGTCATCTGAGATGTTCAGAAGTACAGTTATGACTTGTGGTTCATCATCTAGAATCTCATCAGGAAGGACTGTCAATATTTCATATGATGAATTTTCATCAAGACCTTCTAAGATGAAATCGAAATCTTTGATCAATTTTGTTCCAGTATTTTTGTAATTTATTTTTATTGTAGAGCTGTTGCCTTGTACAATCTCAACTTTTGGTATTTGGGTGAAATCTATCGAATAAATATACTTTATGCATTTATGACCGGAATAATAACCATCATCACAAGGAATAAATTTGCACGCACCGTCAACACAGGCTTCATCGAAATCACACATGCTTAAATCACAGGTTGATGTTGTTGTTGGATCTGATGATGATGCATCTTCTTCGTCATCATCTGCGGGTGGTGTGACTGTTGAAGCAGTTGTAAGATCTATTATCTTAAATATTGATGATGATGTTCCATTGAACCAGAACTTTCCACCGGTGACTGTAACTGTTACTGTACAATCTGTCTTGTTAGCTTTTGGGTCTACAGTCCAACTTTTGGTATCAAAACTTCCTGCAGGTATTGTAAGTGATTTTGTATGTTCTGTACTTGTAATGTCAAGATATGTTTCACTACATACTGTAAGGGTTGCATCGACAGTAATGTCTTCAAGACCGTTATTTGTTATGGATATTTCATAAGTAGCGTACCCTGTACCAAAAGTATCTATATTTATATTTATTGGAGTTTTACCTGATATCCATGTAGGTGTCGATAGATATGGTGCATAGACTACAATGTTTTCTGTTTCGGTTGCAGAATAATTTTCAATTGAGATAGTTGTATCTAATTTTAGATTACCCCCGACCATGTTTCCTGGAAGGGTGATGTTTAAAAGATAAGTTCCTGGTGTTGCTGTCTCTGTGAAATTGTTTAGTGATGATGATAATATGCTGTTTGAGTTTGATAAACTATCTTTTATTGCAAGTGCAGTCAGGTTTGAGGAGTTCATGCCAGTAACTGGTGTTCCGTCACGGTAAGAGACATCCATCTCAAATGTTGTCGTATTTCCAGGATACAGTTTCTCGACTGATGAATGTGTCATCTTTATGTCAAGAGTGTCTGTTATTACCAGGTTAAGCGTGACTGAATAGTTTTCTATCGGTTCGCCGTTTGATGTTGTCAGATTAAATGTTGTTGAGTAGGTTACATCTTTTGTGTGGTCTGAGACGTTGAAGGACAGGATTACTGACTTGTTTGTATATGCATCTATTGCACCCATACTTGCAGTGTTGCCTGCTACTGTGACTCCATCTGTACCATTTGTAAGAGTTATGGTTATATTCTCATTTTCATATGTGAAATTTAATGATGAGAAATTCATGCTGACAGCAGTTAATGTTCCGCCATTGTTGTTCTTTATTATAAGACTGTAATTGTTTTGTCCTGTCTCTGTGTTTGCATAAAATGTGTAAGTTTCTGAACTTGTCATTATTGGGGCTTCTACGACATCTGACATAATCCAAAGTTCTGATGCATTGACCGTGAAAGTTATGTTCTCTGTGATTGTGTTGTTCTCGTTTGAATATGTGAGAGTCCCTTTATAATCTCCCGCTGAGATATTGTCAGGAATTGTTAAAGTATAATTGAAAACTTTTGATGATTTGTTTTCTAATGTTTGAGTTGCTGTGAAATCACTTGATACCCATTGTGTCTCGTTAAGGTCTATCTCAACTGTTATGTTTACAGGAAGGCTTGACAGGTTCATTTTTTTTGCATCAATTATCAGTTCAGTTATTCCGGGTGAATCTGCTTGAGGCTGTGTGTAAGTTATGTTTCCTTGTGATGTGTTGTAAGAAAGTGTTACTGTGATGTCATCTGTGGTCGTGTTTTCAGGCAATGCAAAATAAAATGATCTTGTTTCTAGTCTTGTGAAATTGTCTGTGAAATTGTATACTTTTTTTAGTGTGATTGTTTCTGTGATTGATGACTGGTTGATGTGGGCGTTGTTTGTAAGGAGTACTGAACGGGTTGATGTTCCTGCAATTGCGATTGAACTAAAGTCAAGAGCTGTTGATATGTTTGTTGAAAAATCTTGGATAAATGTTGTGTTTGAAAGTGTGTTGTCAGCAGGATTTGATTCACCAGTGATATTATTTGCTGTTACTG
>WTCA01000002.1 GCA_013138805.1 archaeon
GCCTTCAGGTGATGATCCGCATGTCATAAGCCGTGTGCCTGATATATTTCATACAGGGGACCTTCATTCATTTGCACTGAAAAACTATAGGGGAGTTCAACTGATATCTTCTTCAACTTTCCAGGGGCAGACAGCTTTTATGGACCGGGTGGGGCACCAGTCCAATCCGGGTAAAGTTACAAGGGTGCGCCTTGATAGCATGAGACCGAGCGTGCTTGATCTTGTGGGTTGATGATGCCTTTCTTTAAGAAAATAAAAAGGACCGGGCAAGTTTTTGGACGCCCGGCCAGGGGTTTGGATTTTTTGAGGGATTGTATCTTTATTGGTATCTTTCATTTATATATCTTTCTGTAAATATTGGCACTTTCTTCTTTGTTTACTGTATATATTGATATAATATTGTTTACCCTCTCTTAATTATTACATATTTTTATATACATCCTTGTCCAAATTGTCATAAGTGGTCTGATGACGCTGTCTGATAACGAGAAGAAAGTTCTACGTTCCCTTGCAGATAATCCTCTTGCCAGCAATCACACTATCGCGACGCATCTTGACATGCATCATGCTACTGTAAGCGCTATACGGAAGAAGCTGGAAGAGAGGCTTGGCCTTTCATACAGGATAGATATAAATCCTGTCAAGTCAGGTCTTGACGGGGCATATATCATCTATTTCAGGTTTGATCCACAGCGCAGGAGCAGGGAAGATTTCTCATCTTTTTTCCGGGCAGCCCAAGCTCTGGATTCTGTTGTAGGCGTTGGTCTTGTGACACACAGTGTCTGGGATGGCTGGCTCAGGACGGTACCTTCTGCAGGAGATTATGACCGGACAGTTTTTAATATAAAAAAAGAAATCGGCAGGTATATTGACAGGTTTGAGATAATAAAGCATGCTGACACTAAAGAGACTGGTGCGGATGATATGCAGAAGATTATAGACAGCCTTTAGTTCAGGAGAGTCTGTATGGCCGGTGCAACATATCGTGTGTCAACAGGGTTGCTGAAAGACAGGATGACATTTTTCCTGCTGCTTTCTTTACTCTCTGCATCTATCTCATAGTCTGATATCATTTCAGACGTTTCAAGGCGTTTTTCTATCTCGTCTTTCCTGCCTTCTGCCATAAGTTCTATCGTTGTTATAAACATCGTTTATCCCTTTCCTATATTGTTTTTTAAATACCCTTAATATGGTGATATATTGTTATAATTTTATATTATAATGGTAAAGTATTTAAATGCAAAAAAAATGGGATATATATCTGTTGTTATATGTCTTTTAAACACAACAAGGTTTAATATCTTTATCAGGTAATTATCAGTACTTCTTTTTGGGTGGTTTTTTGTTAGATATTGATGAAGGCACAAAAAAATATTTTGACTCTCTTGATGAGGGCATAGAGAAGGCATATGGGATTGCTGAGGCTTCCAGGAAGAAAAATAGAGATCCTGAGTCCAAGGTAGATATACCTATAGCTGAAGACCTTGCAGCGCGCGTAGAAGGTCTTGTATCCATGATATTTCCTGATTTTATGGGTTCCGGGCTTAAGGAGGGCATACGTGAGCTTGAGGTTAAATACGGCAAGAATGATGAGAGGGTAGCTCTTTCGTCGTCTGAGATGGTGGCCAAGGAAAAGTTCTGCAAGTTTGAGTCCAAGGAGAAGGCGATTGAGGCAGGATTGAGGGTGGGGCTTGCATATCTTACGCTTGGTGTCGTCACGGCACCGCTTGAAGGCATAAGCGCGCTCAGGTTAACTGATGGGTATATATCTATCTATTATTCAGGGCCTATCAGGAGTGCAGGAGGCACTGCATCTGCCATGTCTGTCCTTATTGCTGATTATCTCAGGAAAAAGATGGGCATTGCCAAATATGAGGCTAACGAGACTGAAAGAAAAAGGTATGCTACAGAGGTAGAGGACTATTACAGGCTTGTGGGCATGCAGTATCATCCTAATGAAAAAGAGATAGAGATGATAATAAGCAATGTGAATGTGTGTCTTACAGGCGATCCTACAGAGAAGTTTGAGGTCTCAAACCATAAGGACCTGCCTCGGGTTGAGACTAACAGGATACGTGGTGGGATGTGCCTTGTCGTGGGTGAGGGTCTTACGCTTAAGGCGCCAAAGCTGCTTAAAAGGATTAATAAGTTCGGCAAGGATTTTGATCTTGAAGACTGGTTGTGGCTTGAGAAGTATAACAAGCTTAAGATGAGCGTCAATTCTGTGGTTTCAGATAGTGGTGATACTGATGCGAAATATACACCTTCTACAAAGTATATATCAAAGGTTATTGCGGGCAGGCCTATACTTTCACATCCTGCACGGCCTGGTGGGTTCAGGCTTCGGTACGGCAGCTCAAGGACGACAGGCATTGCTGCCACATCGCTTCATCCGGGCCTGTTTCATCTTACAAGGTTTGTTGCTGTCGGCACGCAGCTTGCAACAGAGCTTCCGGGTAAGGCGACAGTATGCACGCCTGTTGATACTGTTGAGCCGCCTGTTGTTCTTCTGAAGGACGGGACTGTCAGGACGATATGCACAGCTGACGATGCGCAGGAAACCAGGAGTTCTGTGGACAAGATTCTGTCTATGGGCGATATACTTATACCGTACGGCGAGTTTGTCAGCCAGAACCATATTCTTCTGCCTTCTGCATATTGTGAGGAGTGGTGGGCTCTTGAGGTGAAAAAAGCGCTTGAAGATAAGAAGGTATCAATGGATGTGTCTTCATTTGTGGAGAAGCCGTATCCAAAACCGGCTTTTGATGTGGCTGTGAAAATATCTGAAGAGCTTTCTGTGCCTATGCACCCTGCTTATAATTATTTTTGGCATGACCTGTCTTCAGATGAGCTGTGCGGTCTTGTTGATGCTGTCTTTAAAGCTGAGGAGAAGGATGGTGTGATTCTTGTTGATATATCTTCAAAGAAGGCGCTTGAGAAGATCTGCATGCCGCATAGTCTTGATAGTTCAGGCAAGTTTGCCTGTGTATCCGGTAATGAGATGAAAGCATTGATGTTCACGCTTGGGTGCGACGGGAAATCAAGTGCTGAAGACAGGTTAAAGACGGTGCGTGAATCAAAGAATGTTGTTGATGCGATATCATCTCTTTCGGGTGTGAAGTTCAGGGAGAAAGGGCCTACACGGGTTGGGCTTAAGATGGGAAGGCCGGAGAAGGCTGAAAGAAGGCTTATGAAAGGCAGGCCGCAGGTCCTGTTCCCGTGCGGGGATGAAGGCGGGCGCATGAGAAATATTATGGATTCGTATTCTCTCGGAAAGGTCAGCACATCGTTTCCGACTTTCAGGTGCCCTAAATGCAATATACCTGTCTTTAACAGGTCATGCTTTGTCTGCGGGACAGAGGCGCAGGAGTATAGGTTCTGTTCCAAGTGCAAGAAGTCAGTAGCTGACAAGGTGCATTGCGGTGTTCCTACAAATAGGTATCGTATGATGGTTGTCAATCCTAAAGATGTCATTGACAGGGCGGCCAAGAAGGTAGGTATAAATGTCCTGCCCAAGCTTCTTAAAGGGGTTCGTGGATTATCAGGTGCAGGTAAGGATATGGAAATTATAGAGAAAGGGCTGCTGCGTGAAAAGTACGGGCTTTACGTGAACAAGGACGGGACTACGAGATATGATGCTGTTGATGTGCCTGTCACACATTTTAAGCTTAAGGAGATTGATGTGTCTGTTGACGCCATTAAGAAAATAGGCTATGATGCGGATATATACGGGAAACCTATCAAGACCGATAATCAGGTGATAGAGCTTAAGGTGCAGGACATAATCATCTCTGATAATTCTGATTTCTCCTGTGCTGACTATTTCATCAATGTGTGCAAGTTTGTTGATGAGCTTTTGGTCAAGGTGTATGATCAGAAGCCTTTCTATCGCGTGAAGAAAAAGGAGGATCTAGTAGGCCAGCTTGTGATAGGTCTTGCGCCGCATACATCTGCTGGCATAATAGGCAGGATTATCGGGTTCACGCCGGCTAAGATATGCTATGCGCATCCGTTCTGGCATTCGGCCAAGCGCAGGAACTGCGACGGTGATGAAGATTCTATACTTCTCCTTATGGATGCTCTTGTGAATTTCTCAAGGAAATACCTGCCGACTACAAGAGGTGCCGCCACTATGGACGCGCCCCTGGTCCTGACGACGCACCTTGATCCGGAAGAGGTGGATGATGAGGCATGGACTGTTGATATTGTGGATTCTTATCCCTTAAGTTTTTATGAGGATACGATGGAGTTCAAGAAGCCATGGGAGATAAGGGAAAAGATTGCCATTGTTGAAGACCTGATGGGAAAGCCGGGCGTGTATCATTCAATGTTCACGCATGATACTGATAATATAAATGATGCTGTCTATAAGTCACGATATGTTGTCCTTGAGACTATGAGCGAGAAGCTGGAGTCGCAGCTTAAGCTTGCTACGCAGGCAGTCGCTGTGGATGAGAGCGATGTGTCTGAAAAGATTCTTGAGAAACATCTCCTTAAAGATATCAAGGGCAATATGAGGACTTTCTCGCGGCAGAAGATGAGATGTGTCGGCTGCAATGCCAAGTACAGGAGAGTGCCGCTGACTGGCAAGTGCGCGTGCGGAGGAAAGCTTCTTCTGACAGTCTCTGAAGGCACTGTGCGCAAGTATATTGAGCCTGCCAAGCATATTATGGGCAATTTTAAGGTGACATCGTATCTTCGGCAGCAGTTCTCTGTGCTTGAGTCTGAGGTTGACGCATTTTTCGGCAAAAAGGCAAGGCAGTTTAAGCTGGGCATGTTCGGGCAGAAGAAATAAAGGTTGCTTGAACCAAAAGATATATAAGCGGTTTCTATAGGAAATGAACGGGTCGTTCACTTTGTGTTGTCATATGTGCATAGGAAATGAAGGGGTATCCTTGTGAAATGTATTACAGACCAAAAAGTATATAAAGGGTTTCCATAAGAAATTAGGGGGTTGTGTATGTATGATTCTTTCACGTTCATATACTGTTATGTTTGCTGTGTCTCTTTTTTTGTTTGTGTTTAAGTCTTGTGCTGTATTTGATATGTTTCCATAAGAAATGAACGGGTGTTACTTTCACATTAACATGTTTTGTTTTTGTGTGAAGGTTTTGTTAATCTGTATACATCCTGATTATCTTGTCAATCTGCTTCTCTGCATCTGTATCTATTATGTTTCCGTGCCCCGGCAGGATTTTTGATATTTCCAGGCCTTTCAGCTTGTTAAGGGATTTCATCATGTCTTCTGTACTGCTGCCCGGCAGGTCTGTCCTTCCTATCGTGTCTGAGAAGATTGTGTCGCCTGTGAACAGGATTTTGCTGTTCTCATCGTGAAGGCAGATTGATCCTTCTGTGTGACCCGGGGTGTGGATGACATCCAGTCTCATGTCATCTATACGTATGATGTCGCTGTCGTTGAGGACCAGGTCTGCTTTTTTTGGTTCTAAAGTCTTTTTGAATGCGAAGGCGCAGCTTTTTGTGATGTCGCCTTGTTTTAGAATTGATGCATCGTCTTTGTGTATCGCTGTTTTCGCTTCCGTGAACATGTCTCTGCCGCCTATGTGGTCGTAATGTGCGTGCGTGAATATGATGCGCTCTATGTCTGTGAATTTGAGGTTTAGGGAATCGAAGGCTTCGGCCAGCATCTTTTTGTGGTATCCGAGGCCTGTGTCTATCAGGACTTTTTTCTTTATCAGGTATATGTTTGATTCCAGTCCGCCTAGTTTGATAAGGTGGATGTCGTCGTTTATCTTTTTGATTTCCATTCTTTTATTTTTGGTTCTGGGTTTTATATCTGTTGGGTGTGTGAGAGATATGTGATTTTTGAGAAAGAGAGATGAGCGAAGATTGTTGTCTTTTCTATTTAACAGCCTTTTCTAGCTTTTCTTAAAAGCTCTTCGCAGGGTTCTTTTTGTTTTTTTACCTTTTTTTGCCAGCTTAAAAGAATTTCTCCTGCAGTATTAATATCTGTAAGATACTGTTCTATGTCAGTTTCTGTCAGTGTTATATCCTGATGAATTATCGTATCCTTATCAATTTTTTCGTTTTCATCTATTTTTTTGATGATTGTTTCAAACTTTTCATATTCTTCAAGAGTGATATCTTCAAGCTTATCATATTCTTTTTTTTCAGTATTAGCATTATATACCTCGTTTTCGTTTTTAAGTTGTTCAAGAAGAGAATATAGTTCTATTTTTTCCATAAAATTTTCCAGGTCTTTTTCTTTATACTGATTTAATCTGACTTTAGCGCCAAAAAGACCGTGATTTAAGTCTGTAATACGAAAAGACATCTCAATTAGATTTTGGTGATAGTCTGCTGTATCCATAATCTCTATTATTTCCTGAATTTTATAAGGTTTTTGGGCAAATGAGTGCAGAATCAGGATTTCTTTCCTTTCTTCTCAATCGCAGCGTTCACGAGGCCGAGAAATAGCGGGTGAGGATTTAGAGGTTTTGATTTAAGTTCCGGGTGCGCCTGTGTGGCGACAAAGTAAGGATGCTCCGGCAGTTCAAGGAATTCCATCAGGTTTCCGTCCGGGGATTTTCCTGAGAAAAAGAGGCCTTTATTTTCAATTGTAGGCACATATCTGTTGTTGACTTCGTACCTGTGCCTGTGCCTCTCTGAGACTTTATCTGTGCCGTAGAGTTTTTCTACTATCGTGCCTTTCCTTAGGACTGCAGGATATGCGCCGAGACGCATTGTGGCACCCATACTGTCTATATTTTTTTGTTCTTCCATAATTGCTATTATCGGGTTTTCTGTTTTTGGATTGATTTCGGTAGACGCAGCATCTTTCAGGCCGCAGATGTTCCGGGCGAATTCTACGCATGCCAGCTGGAAGCCGAGGCATAGACCGAGGAACGGGATATTGTTCTCTCTTGCGTATCTTATGCATTCAATCTTGCCTTCTGTCCCTCTTGAGCCGAAGCCGCCAGGGACTATCAGGGCATCTATGCCTTTCAGGGCATCCTTTATGTCGATTGTCTTGTTCTCTATGTCTGTGGTCTCTATGAACTTTATGTCAATATCACACTTGAACTTTGCACGCGCATGGTCAAGCGCCTCGTTTATGGAGACGTAAGAGTCATGAAGCTGCATATATTTGCCTGTCATGGCGATGGTTATCTTCCTGTCTGCGCATTTAAGGTTGCTTACAAAGGCTTTCCAGTCTTTCAGTTCGCTTCCGTTGTGTTTCATGTCAAGGTTGGCAAGTATTTTCTCTGCAACTTTCTGCTCTTTAAGTATCAGGGGGAGTTCGTATATGTTTGAGTCGTGGTCTGATATAATCTTTTCTTCCTTTACGGCACAGAAGAGTGCGAGTTTTTTTCTGGTTCTTGCTTCAATAGGATTTTTGCTTCGGCAGACGACCATGTTCGGCTTTATACCTATTTCACCGAGAGTTCTTACGGAGTGCTGTGCAGGTTTTGTTTTCTGTTCTCCTACGACATCCAGTGTCGGTACCAGTACAAGATGGATGAAATAGACATCTTCTCTTACTGAAAGCTCACGGGCGGCCTCAAGGAAAGGGATGCTCTCTATATCGCCGACTGTTCCGCCGACCTCTATCAGGACAAAATCCTTGTCTTTGCCAAGAGATGTGATCCAGTTCTGTATTGCGCAGGTTATATGAGGTATTATCTGGACTGTCTTTCCAAGATAGTCGCCTTTTCGCTCTTTGTCTATGACATGCTTGTATATCTTTCCAGTTGTCAGGTTATTTTTTCTTGAAAGGCTCAAGCCCAGGAAGCGTTCATAGTTTCCGAGATCCATGTCCACTTCCCCGCCGTCGTCAAGGACGAAGACCTCGCCGTGTTCTATAGGGTTCATCGTGCCTGCGTCAATGTTCAGGTATGGGTCTATCTTTAATGGTTCTATAGTGTAGCCCTGTGCCTGGAGAAGCTTTCCTACAGATACTGTCAGGATGCCTTTGCCAAGGCCAGACATGACACCGCCTGTTATGAAGATGTATCTTGTCTTTTTTGTCATACTAACACTGATACCTTTTGTAAATTATACAATAAATGAAGATAAAACACTTATAAATCTAACGCATAAATTGTGGCTCCTTTGGCTGAAAGAAGAGAAATATTACCCTTTTGGTGAAGGTTTTTGCCTGTGTTTATCTATAATTTTTTTTGTGATGTTTATATGTATTTGTATTGTCGGGAAAACATTTTTTGCGGCTCATAAGCTACTCCGGAAATCACAAGACACGGATGCCTTCATCCTAGGGCAATATAATCATTGCCGCAGTAATAAGAAGGTAAGCTGTTTTTAAATTATTATTCTTTTTCTTCGCCTTTGCTGTTTAAGGGGGTGAGCTCGAAATCGAAGCCGTCATCTGTGGGCATCTGGAGGACTATTGCTGACCTTATACCTGCTTTTGCTGCCTTTCTCGCGTTTGATACGCTTGTCTCTATTCTTCCGCCTGTCTTTTTGAAGGTGTTTTTGGGCAGATGCAGGTTAATGGTGCCTAACTGTCCGATAATTACACCCTTTCTTATAAGACCTTCTCTTGTGACAGTTTCCCATGACTCTTTTATGTTCTTTGCGCGCCTTTTGAGGCGGTTCCAGTATTGGTAGTCGTATTTTGTTGATGCTGTGCAGAGATGGACAGATATCTTTTTTGTGTTTTTTGCTGCGTATTCTAAGATATTGATGCCTGTCTCTATGCTTCCGGCGACAGCAAAGTCTTCATCGTCTCTCAGGATGAAACCTTTTTTTGCCATAGCTTCTGCATTTGTGTCTGAGAATTCCAGCTCGTTTAAGTTTATGTAATCAACCATGCTGTCTGCGTCTCTTATCAGCTTTTCGAGCCTTTCTTCATCTTCTGGCATTACCGGGATCTCAATCGCTGTCATGAAGTCCGGCCTTTTTTCTAGTTCCAGCTTTTCAATACTGAAGATGTGGAACCTTAATGCGTCAAGGCCGGATGATTCTATCTGCTCTATCTCTTCTTTGTTCAGGGTTGTTTTTGAAGTATATGCGTGGATGTGGAAGTCTTTGCCGAACTCCTGTTTCAGGAATCTGACATACCGGCAGAATCTTTTTATGTCATTTAACGGCTCTCCACCAGTTATGCCAACACCTTTTGATTCGCATCTCTTTATCTCGTCAATGATGTCTGAGTCTTTCTTCACTTCCTTTTCATTTATCCACATGACATCTTTTCCTTTCCTCTGTTCAGATAGGGGGCAGTAGAAGCAATCTCTTTTGCAGATGCCTGTGAGGAACAGGACAGATTTCTCGCCCCTTATGCACATACGGCAGCCTTTTGGCAGGGTTCCTATAAGGCTTGAGTTCGCTTTTGTGTCTTCTATATTTCTCATTGCGTTTCATCCTGTTCTATTTTTATGTCAAGTATATACAAGAATATAGAAATGTTTTTAAATGTATATATCTAATTAAGGTTTAGTGATAAGAATGTCATACCTGTCCAAGCATACAACTACCAAAGGATTCTTTACAGGTACGTTCAGGTATAATTCCCAGATTAAACTGTGTGTGAGTTTATCGGGGATGATTCTATAATTTTTTTCTAGAGGACCTATATGAAACCGGCGGACAAGGTACGCAACACACAATCTGATAAGCTATAAGCATTTTCAGGTTTAATGTTTGTATTTTCCTTGCCTGATCTAAGGGTATAACCATGCCTTATCGGCATGAAGAACAAATGATTTTGATGGGGATTTTTTTATCCCCCATCTAATCCGGGTAAAATATAAGATAAAGGTGGTATTTATGAAAATGAAAGTAGTGTGTACGAAATGTGAAGAGGAGATTGAATGGATCTGGGGCAACCAGATTGCAAGATGTGAAGCGTGTAATACTATACTTGACATACATGATGTGAAGATTGCCAAAAATTCGTACGAGAACTTTCTGCCGGCAGCTTAAGGCTGCCCTTTTTTTGTTTTTTGATGATATAGCGTCTGCTATATATCTAATATTTTTAAAATTTGCCTTTAAATCTATTATATGGATGTATCTTCTGTTCGAAGGAAATGGTATATGGATACCCATGACTGGAAGAAGGGTCATGATATGCACCTGGAAGGGCAGGTTGAAGAACTTACCAAAGAATCAATGTTTTCTATAGCTGTATATTGCATACTTTCATCCAAACAGGATTACACTAACCATATATTTTATTACAGTCAGCTTGGGAAGAGAGGACTTTTTGTTCCGGAAACTGTGCTTAATACAGGAAAAGATAAATTGGGAGAAATATTGAGTGGGGTGGTATATCCATATGAAAAGGTCCAATATATAATAGATGCGGCCGAGATGTGGCTGGATTCCTCTTTTGATCTTCCGGAAAGAATCATAGAGGATGTCAATAATGGAAACGGAAAGCAGTTTGAGCATAGGGACGAGATAGCAAAGACAATCCCGGGTATCGGGAAAAAGAATGCATCGTTCATGCAGAACAAATGCGGTGCTGAGAAGGTTCCTGTGATTGATACCAATATGCTTAGTTTTTTGGCAGACATGGGAGTGATTTCAGGCAAAAAGGAATATACGGATTCTGTCCGCGGTATTTCTGGCAAGAAATATAATGAATGCGAAATGCTCTTTCCTGAAGCTATAGATATTTACAAGAGCCTTTTTTGGGATGAGACAACTCTTCCTGACTGTATCTTACCCGAGAATCTGACAATAGCATTATGGCAGGCAGCTTTGTGGTGCAAAGTGTCGACAGGATACAACAGGTCAGTAAAAAGGGCAGACCCCAGAATACTTGAAGTTAGATATTTGATAGATTCAAATGAGATTGAACCGATAATGACTCCCCATGAACGCAAGGCAAGAAAAACCAGACACTTTCGTAAAACAAACATTCAAGAGACATCGAAAACAACACAGATGTGTTTATGTTGATTATATGACTGTTTATATTGTTACATGGTGCCTAACTTCTATTTTTATGTGAAAATCAAACCTTAATCTCTTTTCCGTCCACCCATATTCTTGGGTTTCTGAAAACCTGATCAAAGTGGTATTTGCATTCATTTTTTCCGCCGAAGCTTCCGTTTCCGCCTATAGCTACATGAGCAGTGCCTAATGTCTTTTCGTCTACAAGCATCAGGCCTATCAGTTTTGCATCCGGGTTGAGACCGATGCCTAATTCTGCAAGGGTTTCAATGCCTTTGCTTCCTGTCGGATCGTTGTCTTTGATGTGATCTATAGTGGATGCGAAAGATTCAGATGTGTTGTTAATGATGCGCCCGTTGCTGAATTCTAACTCAAAACTATCTTTTACCAGTACTGCGCCGGAAAGTATCTTGCTGGTGCCGTCTACTATCACTTTGCCTGTGCTCTTGTCTTCTACAGGGGCGATGAATATCTCACCGAACGGCAGGTTTGTGCCACCGTAATTCTTGTTTCCGCAGGTGAGATACGCTTCCCTTCCTGTGATATCGAGGTGCAGGTCAGTGCCTTTGTCTGTCTTTATGATCATCTCTTTTCCGCTGTCTATGATTTCTTTTATATCAAGCCATCTTTTTTCGTGTGCTGAAGTGTTGAAGGATATTGCTTTTGCAAAAAGAGACCAGTCACTCTTTTTTACCTGTGCAAGGTCACGTGAATATATGAAATTGAGGTTCCTGTCCAAAATGAACTTCTTGAAGCTTATGTTACCTTCAGTTTCCGGAAGGATGCCAACATTATTTGATACAGAGACGGCGATGACAGAACCGGGCTCCAGCTTTTTTATCTTTTCAAGAAGCTGAAGATCTATCTTGTCAAGGCCGGCCTTTATCTCCTGCAGGTAGATGTCACAGGTACATCCTATCTTTTCAAGCGCTTTCACCTCTTCCAGCGCAAGCGTAGGTGCAAGACAGTTATCTCCATCACCTTTATCTGTTATAATAAGTGCCTTGTCTGTCTTTTTTATTCCCCAGCCTTTATTGAGAATCAGGTCAAGGCCTTTTATGTCAAGAGGGGTTTCAACAAATTCTTTCAGTATTTCAGCCATAATAAAAATCATCCCTGTTTTTTCCTTCTCTTATTTTTGGTTTTACTGTTGATATATTTTCCGCGAGTTTCAGCTTGTCACGGGGTTTCCTGTTCTTTTCCAGGAAAAGCCTGAGCCGGTTTGAGTCATCAATGTCGGAAAATGTGTATTTCAGCCCGGTCTTTTTGGTGCGCTTGATTCTGATACTGCAGAGCTTTAGCCATCTGCCATAGCTGCTCTTGAACTCTATATGGAAGAGATGACTTCCGCACTTCTTGTATATATGCATGGCGAAGCTGTCAATGTCTGAAAGGTATAGGGGGAGGGTCAGAATCTTTTTGAATGTTGTTTTGCTCTCTTTTGCGATTGTGAATATCCTTAGCTCTGCCTGTTTATTCATAGGATTATTTGTCTTTGATATTAATTAAAGCCTTTTGTCTGTCGGAGGTCCAGAAGCTTTCCGTCGACTTTGATCATCGGGTTTGAAAAGACCTGGTCAAGATGAATAATAGAGTATATTGTTCCGCCGAACCAATGATTGCTGCCAATGGCGACATGTGCAGTTCCCATGACTTTTTCGTCAATGTTCATTGAGCCTATGATTTTTGCTTTCGGGTTGAGCCCTATACCAAGCTCACCTATACGCCTAACACCCCAGGGAAACTCTGAGTTGTCATGTGCCCATTCCAATGTCTTTTCAAGCTTCTTTGCTTCAACACCGCCAGTTATTGATGTGACTGTACCTTTTTTTATGTCAAGGGTTATAGGCTCTTTCACAAGTTGCGTCCCTTCCCGGATGCGTGAGCTTAAGTCAATCACGACCCTGCCCTCTACAAACTTTCCCCTGCACGGTGTGTAGACTTCGCCTATAGGCACATTGCCGCCTTTTCCTTCTGTGTTATATCTTCCGTCAACTGAAAGAGCTTTTTTGCCCCTTATATTAATGTGAAGATCTGTGCCCATGTCATTTGTTATATGAAGCTCTTTTCCATCGTCAAGAATACTTCTTATTCTTGAGCAGTTCCCGCGGACTTGATTGTAATCTATGTCAAAAGTGTTCAGGACTGTCTCAATATTTTCGTTAGGGACATTTCCAAGGCTGGGCATTGATGCGAACCTGTGGTTGTTATCTTTGACAAAAGCTCTGAAACTCTTGCCTATATGGCTTATCTTTCCAAGCCTGTTTGATATTGCTAAAATAATTACTGAGCCAGACTCAAGAGATTCAAGGGAAGATATGACCTGCTCTTCTGCCTCTTCACCTCTGCCTTTTGGTTCCTGAAGCACGACATCAATATCTTTTATGCCAAGCCCTTCTGCGGCGATGCAGTAGCCTGCACTGATTATCTTTGATATTCTCCTGTTCTTATAGCCATGATCCCCGATGATGACCAGCTTTTCATCCTCTTTCACTTCCAGGCAGTCAGAGATTATTTTTGATAAGTGACTGCCTGATTTCTTTGCCAGATGCAGGTCCTCTTCTGTCATGTCTCTTGCAATAATATTATTCATCATAATCACAGCAACTATCTCAAAGATATATAAACTGAAATGCTATTATTTATTAATGTGTGTGTTAAGGGGTGCTGAAGTGAAAAAAAAGTTGGGTCTTACAGAGGTTGTGCATGTCTGCGGGGCAAGGAAATGCGCACAGGTTGCGGCAATCTGCGATACCGGGGCGATGAGGACATCTGTTGATGAGAATCTTGCAAAAGAGCTGGATTTCGGGGAGTCTGTGAGAACCACAAGCGTCAAGAATCCTTCTATGAACAAGAGGTTCAAAAGACCTGTCGTGAATGTGCATATCGAGATTTCAGGGATGGAATTTGATGTAGATGCGAGCATACAGGACAGGAGCCATATGACTCATAAGATAATTATCGGGCGCGATATACTTTACGGGAATTTTGTTGTTGACGTGTCTATGACCCACGACAGCAACAAGCTTGCTGCGATAAAGGATAAGGACCTGCTTGAAGTGAAAGTATACGGGAAATGCTGATGTCTTATGGTACTGATGAATGAACATGATTCAAAGAAGCTGTTCTCAAAGTATGGGATATCTGTCACAAAGGAGATCGTTGCAAAAGACAAGCATGAAGCGATGGCTTATTCCGGCAAGATAGGATACCCGGTCGTCATGAAAGTGCTTTCTTCTGATATTGTGCACAAGACTGATGTGGGCGGTGTGGTGCTTAACATACATAATCCCGAAGATGCAGGCCGTGCCTATGACCTTATTCTGGAGAATGTTGAGGGGCACTGTCCTCATGCGAAAATTGACGGCATCATTGTGGAAGAGCAGGTCAAAGGGCATGAGCTTATCGTGGGCGCGAAGATGGATCCGCAGTTCGGACCTGTGCTGATGGTAGGTCTTGGCGGGATATTTGTAGAGGTCATGAAAGATGTGTCTTTTCGGGTTGTGCCTATAACTGAGAAAGATGCGGATGAGATGCTTCATGAACTCAAAGCGTTTTCTGTTCTTGAAGGTGTGCGGGGAAAGCCTGCGGCAAATCTTAAAAAGATAAGGTCTGCGCTCTTAGGCGTGTCAAAGCTTCTGAAAGACAATCCTCAGATTCAGGAACTGGATATAAACCCTTTAGTTGTTGACGGGAAAAGAGCCGTTGCGGCTGATGCGAGGATAATCGTTTCTTAGATGTGTTTAAATAAATCAGTATACTATTTTCTTTATGGAAGAAACTCAAGAGACAATTAAAAAGTTCAATGATGCGCGGGACTGGAGCACTCCTTCATCTATCAAGGATCTGCTCCTGAACATGAACGAGGAAATCGGCGAGTTCTGGAACATTATCAAATGGGTAGATGTCCCAACACAACAGAGATTGATTGCTGAGAATCATGGAGAGGTAAAGAACTTTATCGGTGACATGATGTATCTCATAATGAAGGTCTCGTATCTTTGCAATGTGAATTCCAAGGAAGCTATCGATGAGGTCATGGACGAGTATGAGCAGAGGTTTCCTGTGGATATGACAAAAGGCAATCACGGGAATAAGCTTGCCGGCGGCATTGATCTTAAGAAAGAGTGATTTTCTTATGTTTGAGAAAGATAAGGATATAGCTTTATCGAAACTTTTGATTGCGAGAGAGAAAGGTCTTGTGGATGTAGCGGTTTTAGGTCTTGTTGATGCTATCAATAAGTCTGATTCTTATTATACTACAAGCAGCTGCTCGGGACGGATTGTTGTTGCCTGTGCTGATGAGGCAAATAAGAAGTCGTCTTTTTCTTTTTTGGGCAAATGGCATGAGGCAGTCGATGCTGATGATGTGAAAGATGCAATAGGGAAATATGAGGGTGGAGTTTTGTGGTTCAAGTTTGAGCCTATGATATTGCATGTGTGTTGTAAAGATATTGATTCTGCTTCCAGGTTTCTTGAGATAGTGTATAGGGGCGGGTTTAAACGGAGCGGAGTGTATCAGCTTAAAGGAAAGATAATGGTTGAGGTGCACGGGACTTCGGGGTTTTCAGTTCCTGCCGGTTCTTCGGGGGAAGTATTTGTATCTTCTGAGTATCTTGAGTTTCTTGTGAGGTTAGCTAACCGGAAGATGGAAGAGAATGTTTCGAAGCTAAAGAATCTTGAGAAAATAGTCTGATTCAGGTCTTATTTTTATTGACTGTTTTTGGGTGGATTTGTTGCTTTCATAGTTTCAATAAACTATATGTATAGTTTCATCTATTGTATATGTATAGGATAATAGCTTTTGAATTTAATGAAGCTTGCGGTGATAGTAATGGATAAAGATATGAAAAAATGGGCTTTGGCAATATGCAGTGTTTTTTTGGCTGCAGGCATGATTGGCACTTTAGTGACGGCTGAAGATAAAATAAATATATGGATTGATCCCAGTACGATTAGTCTGAATGCCAATGCTGAAAGTAATGCAGACAATAATATTATGGTGACTTTAGGCTGTAATTTAAACGGAATGAGGATAACTGATGCAGATATACAATTTATGATTAAGGGCGAAGTTGCTGCTGAGGCAGCAAGTGCTCGTGTGACACGAATGGGTTTAGTTCAGGTATATTTTGATAAGGCAGAGATACAGCGATATGCAATAGCGAATAATCTTAAGGGTGATGTTGCTGTAACTGTCAGCGGTTCTTGTGTATATGAGCCAATTAATGGTGGCTCATCCGGCACTATGGCGTTTACAGGAGATGGTACAGTCTTTTTTAGGTAAAATTTAATTTACCTAACATTTTTTACTTTTACATTTAGAGGTTATAAGATATGAAAAAAATAGTTTTGTTAATCGGCCTGGTGCTTTTAGTTGCACTTAGCGGTTGTGTTTCTGATCATGAGCATGATGATGAGCATGATCATTCGGTAGAAATTGAAGGGTCAGATATGAAGTTTTTGACTGTTCAGGATGTGGCTGACCTCTGGGAAATTGATGCAGAAGTTCTTTTAGCGGGGATAATAGCTGAGTTTGACCTGAAAGGAAACTATACTGTAGATACTGTTCTTGAAGATATGCGAGAAGAATACGCGTTTTCACCTGCATTGATAAAAGATATGGCAGAAGAGATGAAGCAACAAGGTGTGTAGGATGAACAGAACTAAATTGAATTATTGGATTGATGTCGGGTTGGCATTATCCTTTTTTATCTGTTTTATTACAGGGCTGATTAAATGGCCGGGGGCAATAAAAATTATTGGTGTCTCGGCTTACAAAGCATTGCATGTGCCTAATATTTCAATGCTGCATGACTGGAGCGGTCTTATTATGGGTCTTCTTGTTTTAATCCATCTGGTTTTGCATTGGGAATGGATTGTCTGTGTTACTAAAAGTATTTTTAAGGGTGAGGGAAAGATTGGTGGAAAGTAGTGAAACGATTGTTATAAGAAGTGTTCCGTCCGTTGCCAGTTATTTTTTACACATAGTTGTACTCTTTACAAAATTTTGGGTTACATTCGCTCCAAAAAAGCCGTAATCTATATTTTCTGATGGGTTTTTACCCAATATTATCGTGATATTTGAGCCGTAATTCGTGGTCAAGCCATCTGAATATGAAGAAATAATAATTTCATCTCCCGGTTTTTTGCTTTTTATTACGTTGGAAAATTCAGAAAGTGTTTCAATAGTTTCTCCGTTTACAGATAAAATAGTTATGCCTGAATGTAGGCCTGCTTTTTCTGCGGGAGAATCCGGAAAAACACCTACAAGCAAAACACCGCATTCTGTATTGGGTAGTTGAGAAATGTATAGGTTTATGAATAGAAAGTAAAAAATAAAAAAGACAATTTTCAAAACATATGGATTGAAAAATATAATACAGAACAATACCTTCTTTTCCTTTAGAGCCAACAATAAATTTCCTTTTTTATATTGCGGCCACAAATGACATAAAGAACATGCAAGTGGATACATCAATAAAACAAAAAATAAAAAGTCGAGTATCATTATCGGAAGTGCAGGTTTTATAGTAAGTACAATAGCATTAGGGTCTCTTGTTATTGATAATAAATAATATGTTAGTCGGCATAATCCTGCTATTAAAAATGAGAGTGATACTTTCACGATTGTCGGTTTTAAGAACTCTTTCCACTGCATAATTCTTATTTGCTTAACTTGTTTATATTATTTTGGCGGTGGGCGGGATGTTATATAACTTCCGGGGTTTTGAGAAGTTCTTGTGTTTTGATTGAATTCGGGAGAATGCCGAACAGAGATAGTTTCCGCTTAATTGCTGTTAGACAATCTGACGGGAGGAAAGCGCAGCGTCACCTTGAGTTGAAAAAAGTGTATGTCAAGAACAGAGTTCAATCAAATAAAAGACAAAACCTATTCTAATTCATCCCAACTAACATCTCTGCCAGGGTATGCTACTTTGTCAAATGGCCATTTTTCTTTGATCCAGTTCTTAACTGAGGAAAAAAGAATTTTATCCAATCCATCTGCAACTTTACTTTGCCGTACCCACATCATAATTATTGCATTATAATCTGGATTATTAGAAGGATAAATATACAAACAGCCAAGACATTCGGTTTCGTTGAGATTCATAATAGTGTAAGCAAAGGATGACCTTTCTTGAAATTCTTTTTGATGCCATTCAAGGTCAATCAAATCCGCCTCATAAGTCAAGTCTTTTGCCGGCCATTTACTGTTAGGTCCAAAAGGTTTTGTTTTATGGAGATGTTCTATGCTTGTTATAACAGCGTCATAATCTTTTTTGACATCATTTACAGTGAGCATTCTTAAACGAAACCTGTCAGTTTCTAAAGCCTTTGGGATTTTAAAATCTGTCGGGATGAATTTATTTGTCATATTAATAATGATGATTATTGAGCATTATTAAAGTTTTGTTTTTATTCTTTTAGCTTTTTTTGATTTCGTATAATATGTGGCGTTAAGAGAAGTTCTTGTATTTTGATTGTTATCAAGAATTTGGATGGAACAAAGTGGAGTCTTATAGCGATTTGTTATACGCCCTGAAAGGCTGGAGCGAAGCTGAGGAAAAATTCAAAGTTGAGGATTTATAGTTATCAAGCACGAAGGGTCTTTTATTAAATTGTTCAGGGGCGGG
>WTCA01000040.1 GCA_013138805.1 archaeon
TTCATGCAGATATAGCAGGGTCGCCTTTTGTTGTGGTGAAATCTGAGGGGAAAGCAATTGATAAGAATACATTGTCTGAGGCGGCGCAGTTTGCTGCTGCGTATTCCAAGGCATGGAAGATGCGGGCCGGTACTGTAGATGTCTTCTGGGTGGCTCCTGAGCAGGTTTCAAAGCAGGCGCCTTCCGGTGAATATATACAGAAAGGGTCTTTTATGGTAAGGGGTAAGAAGAACTGGGCAAAGCCTGAGCTTAGGCTTTCATTTGCTTTGGTTGACGGTAAGGTCATATGTGTGCCATTAGAGACTATAGTTTTAAAGACAAAGAAATATGTGACAATCGCACCAGGATATAAGAAATCAAAAGCGTTTGCGAAAGAAATAAGGACAAAGCTTTTCTCTTTGAGCTCAAAGGATGAGCAGGAGATCCTGAGAGAGATATCTGTAGATTATATCCAGAAATTCATACCTTCCGGCAGCGGCGAGATATTGAAATGAGTTTTTTTATTTTTCCAGGCGTTCTTTCACAGCTGCACTTATAAGAGGGAGCGCTATTGTCGCGTCACAGGTGACGTTTACATATTTCGCTTTCCTGTCAAGCTTGCCCCAGGATATGCCTTCTCTCAGCTCCGCTCCTGACGAGCCGCCTGACTCAGGCCTGTCCGTTGTTATCTGGACTGCGTATGATGCTGATGTCGGTGCGAACTGCAATGCCTGCTGGACATAGTTTTTCGGGACGCCTCCGCCTATGTAGATGACACCGTTTTTTTCTGATGTCCATGTGATATCTATTATCTGTTTCAGGTCTGCGAAGGCAGATACTTTTATCTGGTGTTCCTGCATGTATCCCCAGACCTGAAGGCCAATACCGGAGTCGCTCAGTGCCGGGCAGAATATGGGTATCTTTTTCTCTGCGCAGATTCTCAGTATTGAATCTTCTTTGGGTACTTCTTTTCCCAAAAGCCAGAGGAACTCTTTTATGTCCATCTCTTCTTTTGGCATCTTTGCGAAAACTTTTTTGCAGAACTTTTCAAGACCCTGGTAGACTTCGTCAGGCATGAAAACGTCGTATATCCTGTCTATCTTTTTCCTGTTCAGTTCCTCGTCGCTTATCATGTGCGTTCCCTGGTAATGGTGGTAGCCTAAAGCTTCTATAAGGTCGTGGGTCAGGTTTGCTCCCGTGGTAACGAGAACATCTATCCAGCCGTCTTTTAGCATGTCTATTATTATCTGCTTCTGGCCGCCGGGAACCATGGCGCCTGCAAGACCGAGAAATACAGTACATTCTTTGTCTCTTATCATATCTTCTATGACTTTTGTGGCTTTCGCTACTTTTCCTGCTCCCATGACACCTGATTTTTCCATCTGTTCTACAAGCTTTCCGCAGGTCATCGCCTTTTCAGTCTTGATATGGTGCACTTTCTTAAGATCTTCATGCATTTATATCACATAGCCATAATCTATATGAATATAGATGATAAAAATATTATAAAGGTAATCTGCCATGTCAATGCTCAATAATATAGGTAAAAGGTACAGGTCACAGAAAAAGCTTATATCTGAAGGGAAAGCAGGCAATCCTGAATATGCGCTCAAAAAAATAGAGGCTGTGGTTGATCAGGCAAGGTCTTTCCAGAATCTTAACAGGTCGCAGGCGATAACTATTGCCAATAAGGCATTGGATGACTGTGAGCAGGCTCTTGAGAAATACAGGAAAGTTGATGATATCGATATGGTCTTTGAGATCAATGCTATCAAAAGCGAGATTCAGGGTTTTTTGACCAATTTTTCGGTGGAAGAGGTTGATCGCGCCCTGCACAAGTCTGATGGGGACAACTATCTTGATGAGGCAAGGAAGAGGCTTATATTTGCAAAGAAGGTGAAGAACATAAAGAGGCATGATTCTATAATCTATCTTCTTGCGGCAATCAAGCGATATGATGATGCGTTAATCTTTTTCAGGCAGGAGAATGTCGGCAGGAAAGACATTGCTGAGGCTGAGAAGAAGGATGCTGAGGACTTCCTGAACTATTTCACCGAGGATGAGATTGCCGAGGCGAAGAAGAGTGTGCTTAAGGGAGAGGGCATTGAGGATGACATTTTTGATGTTGATGATAAGAAATCTATTGACCTTTAGATAATGCCATATTTTTTATTTCTAACATCACCAATTCTTGTTATGCAGCTTGATGAGATTTCTGAGAAGTATCCTGTGCTTTGCCCTGTAGTGGATATAATAAAGAAGAAAGAAGGCATTACTGAGTTTTTTCCGCCTCAGGCAGACGCTGTCCGTTGTGGGTATCTTGACGGGAAAAATATGCTCCTGACTATTCCTACAAGCGCAGGGAAGACTCTTGTCGCCGAGCTTGCGGCGCTTAAGGTTGTTCTTGAGGCGAAGAAGAAAGTTCTTTATCTTGTGCCCCTGAAAGCTCTTGCTATGGAAAAGTTCAATGATTTTAAGGATAAATATGAGTCTCTTGGGGTCAAGACTGCAGTAAGTATCGGAAGCTTTGACGGAAAGGATCCGTGGCTTTCTAATTTTGATATAATCGTCACTTCAGTAGAGAAGGCGGACAGCCTGCTTCGGCATAAGGCGGAATGGTTTAAAGATATAGGTCTTGTCATAGCGGACGAGATACATCTTCTTGATGATTCTTCCCGCGGACCGACACTTGAGATTGTTCTCACCAGGATTGGTGAGATTTCAGATGCGCAGGTTGTCGGGCTTTCGGCGACGATAAATAACCGCAAGGAACTTGCTGACTGGCTGGATTCTGTGCTTGTAGAGTCTGATTTTAGGCCGACAGTGCTTCATGAAGGGTATGCTGAGAAAGGGAAAGTAACTTTTTCCGGCAAAAAGGATCAGGGGTTT
>WTCA01000060.1 GCA_013138805.1 archaeon
AAGGGTGGGGGTGTTCACCCATTAAAGAGGATCGCGAGCTGGGTTCAGAACGGCGCGAGCCAGTTTGGTTGCTATCTGCTTGGAGTGTTAGTGTCTGAGAGGAAGGTTCCAATAGTACGAAAGGAACATGGAGCCGTGGCCTCTGGTTTATCAGTTGTCCAACAGGGCATGCTGAGTAGCTACGCCATAGAAGATAAAAGCTGATAGCGTCTAAGCTTGAAGTTTCCCTCAAAAAGAGACACTGGACCCTTATAGAAGATGAGGTTGATAGAACAGGGATGTAAGTGCGGTAACGCATTAAGTCCACTGTCACTAATAGTCCAACAAAGGCATTTTGTGCAAGCTCTGAAAATCAGGTCTATGAATTTTTCCTTATCTATTTTTAGATAAGGATTTTTTTATTTATTGTATATGGTGGTATATTGGTATGGGGTTATATTATTATATTTAATCAGAAGTTTGCTAAATAGTAGGATTGAGCAAAATATTTAAACATCATAATTCTTCAATAATACTATGGCAGTGAAAATTACTTATTTTGTACATGGGACTACAACAGACAATGAGAAGGAAATCTCTTCCGGCTGGTCTGATGTTGAGCTTTCTGAATTGGGAGTTCAACAATCAATTGAATTAAAAGATCGTATCAGAGATAAGCATTTTGATGTTGTTTTCTGTTCTGATTTAAAACGTGCTGTGCATTCTGCTGAGCTTACTTTTAATGGTAAGGTAAAAATTATTCAAGATAAAAGATTGAGAGAATGCAATTATGGAAAATATAATGCCCAGTCATCTGAGATTGTTGAACCAATGCAGGATGAGAATATTACGAAAAGTTTTCCTGACGGTGAATCTTATGAAGATGTCAAAAAGAGAATAAATGATTTTCTTGATTTCCTGAAGAAAAACTATGATGGAATGTCAGTTGCTATTGTTGCTCATAAAGCTCCTCAGTTAGCATTGGATGTTTTGTTGAAAAATAAAACTTGGGAGCAGGCTTTTGTAGATGATTGGAGAAAAAAGAAAGCATGGCGACCTGGATGGGAATATATTCTTAAATAAAGTTTTGCCTTTAATTTTTCTGATGACTTTTGTATATATCTTTTTAAGAAATATATATTTTATATATAGAATATATATCCTCCTTCTCTTTCTTACTTATCTTATGTCTTACAGGACTGGAGGTTATTGATATGGTATGTCCAACTATTGAAGATATGGGATATGACAGGGATGTTTTACAGGCGCTTCTTTATTATTCTACGTCAGAGGATGATTTTATGCTGCCGACTATTGAGGAGTTTATACTGTCGGAGGTTGTTAATGGGACACTGGAATATCTTGGCAGGGATTCCGGGAAAGTGAAGTACCAGGATTTTAAGGGCGGCAGGGATTCTTTTGAGAAAGCTGCATGGGATTATTTTGAGGTGGAATCTGGGTTCTCTGATAAGGAGATTGATCCTGATGTGATGGCGTCAATCAACAGGATGGCAAACTATCATATTGTATATCCTGACGGGCCTGACGGTCCGTATCCTAAAGCAGGTCTTTATTCGACCTTTAAGTCTGTCCTGTTTTCCGGATTGTGCATGAGCTCATCTTTTTCATTGCTGCAGGGAGATATATATCATGTTAAAAAAAAGGTTATTCCTTCTTTGTCTGAGGCTGCGAGGAAAGATGTTGAGTCTATCGGGAAGATTATGCGCAGGCATATAAATGAAGATCTGGTGTATATCAGGGAAAAGTATATGTGGTGATTGCGGCGGTTATTCTGCCTGACAACAGAAACCTATATGTACTCCTTGTGACCAATTTATAAACTATGGCAGAGTTTGATATGTATTCACAGTCGTCTGCGTCTTCAAGTCCTGAGGATACAGATATCAAGCAACTGGTTTTAGAGAACCAGGCAAGGATTGAGAAGATATTCTCGCAGATAACTGAGCATATAATCTTTCAGAAGAATGTCAACTCAATGTTCTATAAGATAGTAGAGGGATTCCAGAAAGATGTGGCGGAGTTCAGGAGCCAGCAATCTTTTCAAGATACAGATAGCGGTAAAAGGAATGCTGATGACTCTTCGCTTGCAGAACAGATAGCAGACCTCAAGAAGAGAGTTTCTGGAGATGAGAGCAGTGAAGCGGCAAAACTTATGAGGATGATGCAGAAGATTGAATCTTTTGAGAACAGGCTAAAGAATGATGAGATGCGTGATGATGACCTTGAAAAGAAACTGAAAAATGCCAAGTCTGCAATTTCCTATGCTTTGGAATGCAAGACAACAGTTCTTGAAAAAGATATCCGGCGCTTGTCTGGTAATGTACTCCCTCTCAAGAGCAAGTTAAGTTCATATGAGACACATCTGAAAAGCATTATGGAGTCTGAGAAGCTTGATGTGACAGAGCTTGCCAAGAGGTTTGAGTCTCTTAGCAGTCTTGTTGAAGATATTGCCAATTCGCTTGAGGGTGAGAAGAGCGAGTCTTCAAAAAGAATAGATTCTGTGAAGAAAAATGTGTATTCTATAAAAAACCAGCTTGTGAAACATCAGGATAAAGTCGCCGAGCAGCTGCAGACTGATTTCAGCGGCAAGCTGAAAGATTTAAGGCTTCAGTTGAGCTCAGTCCAAAAATCCCTTCCAAGTATCAAGACAAAATTATCAATGCACGAGAAAAAGCTTTTATCTCTTGAGTCCGGCGAAAAAGCAGATGTGCTGGATGTTACCGGAAGGTTAGATGATATCCAGAAAACCTTATCTTCAATCTTAAATGAACTTGACAGGGAAGAAAAAAAGACTAATGAGAGATTTAAATCCCTGCGAAGGAGGATTTCAGCATCTAAGGTTGAGATTGAGGGAAAAATAAGGGTCAATGTCTCTGACCTGGACTCAAGGATAAAGATAATAACCAAGACAATCCCTGCGATTCATGATGAGCTGGGCATGCATGACAAGGAACTCAAAGATCTTATAGCTTGCGAGAATCTTGACATCCAGAAAATCACAGGGACACTTAGCTCTTTTAAGATAGATCTTGACAGGTTAGGCAAAAAGCTTGACAGCGGGCAGAAAATACTTGTTCTTGATCTTAGAAACAGGCTTTCTCATATGGAACTGTCGCTTAGCGATACTTTGAAGTCACAATCACGGTTTGTAGAAAAGGAGATAGATACAGTAGCGATGCATATACCGCAGCTTAAGAGCAAGCTGTCTGTGCATGAGAATCAGTTCCGAAAACTTATAGATTCGCAGAGGGTAAGCTCACAGAAATTTTCTGAGAACATTGAGAAGCTTTCGTCTACTATTGAGAATGAAGAGACAATATCTTCATCAAGAATACAGTCTCTTAAAGGAAGGATAGAGAGCATAAACACAGATCTGAGGAAGCTTCACAAGGACAATTTCAATGTTATCGATAATGAAATAAAAGACAGTGTATCTTCATTGAGATCTGATATAAAAGAACTCGGAGCCAATATGCCTGTCATAAAGAGCAGGCTGTTGAAGCACGATTCCGACCTGGCAAACATCATGAAGAGAGAGACATTTGATGTAAGGCTGCTTGCAGGTAGGCTGGAAAATCTTGCTTCTGAGATTGATGAGATTGATAAGAAGCAGGAGGAATATGAGATAAATTCTGCCAAATCTGTCATGGAACTTCGCAAAAACATACTTTTGCTTTTAGATGACCTTAAGAGAGAAGACCTGAAGAAATTTTCATCTATTGATGAGTCAATAAAAAGTTCTGTAAGCCAGGTGCGGAAGGAAATCGAAAATGTATTTTCCCAGATACCTTCAATCCGTAACGAGCTTTCAGAGTATATAACAGAACTCCGTATCCTTTCTGAAAGCAAAGATTCAGACACAAAACAGATTCTTGACAAATTTTCAGAACTGTCAAGCAATCTTGTGCTGCTTTCATCAAGAGTGAAAGATGATGAAAATGAAGAGTCTGAAAGGATAGGCCATCTTAAGTCCCGTGTGCTTGAGATACGGGATGAACTCCAGAACAGGGAGAAGAAAGATATTTCTGTGCTTGGCGGGGATATCAGGACCCGGATTGATTCTGTCAAGAAAGAGATGGATACAATTTCTGATAATGTGCCTGAGCTCAGGAATAAGATAAGTTCTATAAGCTCAGCTCTTGATACTGCTGTTACGTCCGAGACATATGATGTAGGCGAGCTTTCAGGCAGGCTTGAGGATTTCCACAGGGAATTGAAGCATGATGAGATAAAGTCATATTCTCAGGTTGATTCTTTAAGAAAGCAGATAGTCTCAGTCAAGGAGACTCTCCGTATAGATATGCAGGAGCAGGCAAAAACGCTTAGCCAGCGGATAGATTCTTTTGCAGATGAACTTCCGGAAATCAAAAGCGCCCTAAAGTCACATGCGAAAGATATACGTATGCTTACAGAGAAAGAATCGTTTGATGTCAAGACACTTTCAGGTAAACTTGATGGGATTGCATCCGAGCTTGCAGGTTTTGAGAGGCTTACACATGACAGCTTTCTTGAATTGAGAGGACACATAAATGATGTGAACCATGACATGATATCTAACCTGACAAGAAGCATTTCAATTGTAAGGACAGAAATAAATGATGTAAAAAACAAGGTTCCTGAGCTTTCTAAAAAAATATCACAGATTGACAAGTCTCTTCTGGATCTTTCAAAAACTGAGACTACAGACATATCTTTAGCTTTTGAGAAATTTCAATCGCTTTCTGATTCACTTGATTTTGTATCTGAAGTGTTTATGAAAAAGACATCAGACAATTCAAGAAAAATAAAGGAGCTGAAAAAGCATACGGAATCTTTGAACACATCTCTTGAACTTAAGGTAGACAGCAATCGTGAGACTCTTGCAAGAGTTATCTCATCAAAGGTGAAGATGCTTTCAAAAGATATAGATTCTGTTGCTTTGTCAATAATACCTTTTAAGGATGACCTTATGTCACAGAAGCGCAGGCTTGAGAATCTTTCAAAGACTGACAAGCTTGATTTCAGACAGCTAAAAACGGCAACCAAATCCTTATTTAATCAGATAGGCAGTATGGAACACAGGGTCTTAGCTGATGAGATGACTAACAGTAAATGTATAGAAGGTATGCGCGGCAAGATAAAGAATTCGAAATCTGCTCTTGAAAAAGATATAAGATTACAGGCGCTTGCCTTGAAAAAATCTATTGGCTCTGTTTCAGAGAAGATACCATCTCTTCGTGAGAGGATTGACAATGACCGGAAAGATCTGGATGCAATGCTCAAAAAAGAAAAGATAAGCATAAAAGGCTTAAGTTCTATACTTTCCTCTGTTGAATCCGAGCTTTATGAGGTAGATACAGAGTCTTCAAAGCGTGTGGACAATCTTAAGGAATCAATATCTATAATGAGAAAGCAGCTTTTCAAAAAACATTGCAATGATATGGATCATCTGGAAAAAAATGTAAGTGACAAGATGTCAGTTATCCACAATGAGATTGAACGTGTCGGTGATTTCATTCCCGGTATAAGAGAATCCATATCAAAAAATGAATATCTTCTTAAGCAGCTAAGAGATAAAGAGAAGATTGATATCTCTCAAGTGCTGGCTTTGACTGATAATCTAAACAGTGATATTGATGCTGTAGAAACGCGGCTTTCTGACCAGAAAGCTGATTATAATTCAAAACTGAAAAACCTTAAAATCAAGATGGGTGATATCAGGTCTGATATGGATGACAGCCTGCGTCTTCAGGCAAAGAGCCTGCAGAAAGAGATTGATACTGTATCTTCCAGGTTTCCTTTGATCAAGAAAGAATTGTCTGTTCATTCTTCACGGTTGAAGTCTATCATGTCCAAGGAACAGATTGATTTCAAGGATCTTAACAATGACCTTAACCGCGTCCTTGGCACTTTGAACCAGACAACGTCTGAACTTCATGGTGAGGAACGCAAGTCAAAGACACATTTTGAGACATTGCGGCATAACATTGTCTCTATGCAGGACAGGCTTCTTCACAAGCAGGAGACTGCTGACAAAGAACTGAATGACAGCCTCAAGGAGCAGGGCAAGAGACTGGGCAGTGATATTGATACTGTATCTTCCAGGTTTCCTTTGATCAAGAAAGAATTGTCCATTCATTCTTCACGGTTGAAGTCTATCATGTCTAAGGAACAGATTGATTTTAAGGATCTTAACAATGACCTTAACCGCGTCCTTGGCACTTTGAACCAGACAACTTCTGAGCTTCATGGTGAGGAGCGCAAGTCAAAGGGTCATTTTGAATCGTTGCAGCATAACATTGTCTCTATGCAGGA
>WTCA01000048.1 GCA_013138805.1 archaeon
CACCAAGACCTGACATCTTAGAATGCATGTATATGAAAAATAACGACACAGCAAGAACCAGCACAAGATACGCCCAGGGCACCTGTAACATCGGCTCTGCAACAAGGCCTGTCATGCGCATGACCTCCTTTTAGATCTTAACCTGAAGAACCCGGACAGCGAAGACACCCAGTCGCATGATGTCGAGACCTCAAGCCTGTCTATCCTTTTCTTTCTCATAAGACTGACAATCCTTTTCCTGTTCCCGACAACATTCTCCTCAAATGCAGAAATAAACTCAGGATCTGAAGTGTCAACAATCATCTGCTCGCCTGTCTCCTCATCCTCAAGCTCGATAAGTCCCACAGAAGGCATCTCAAGCTCCCTGTCATCATAAAGATCTATAGCAACCACATCATTCTCTTTTGCAAGGCAGCCAAGATATTTGGAATAGCTTTCCGTATCATCAATAAAATCAGATATTATAAACACTATACTCCTCTGCTTTATGACATTTGATAAGAACGCCAAAGGCTCCTTAAGTCCTGTCTGGCGTGATTCAGGCCGGATCTTAAGTATCTCATGCACAAGCCGAGCCATATGCTTCCTGCCTTTAGCAGGTTTTATAAACTTCTCGACCCTGTCAGAGAAAAGCACCATACCTACAAGGTCATTGTTCTTAAGGGCACTGTATGCGACAGATGCGCAAAGCTCGGCAGCCACTTCTCTCTTCATAGCCTTCTGCGTCCCGAAATCAAAAGAGCCGGACACATCGACCAGAAGATAGACACATATGTCCCTCTCCTCTACAAACTCCTTTATATGAGGATATCCCATCCGGGCAGTAACATTCCAGTCAATTGCACGGACATCATCCCCTGACATATATTCCCGTATCTCTGTAAACTCAAGGCCGCGCCCCTTAAACACTGAAAGATAAGAGCCATGCATCCTGCTGTTTGAAAGTTTCAGGCATTTAAGCTCAATATTCCTGACGGATTTAAGAATATCCTTTGCCTGCCGGTCTTCAGCTTCATTGTTCATATCCATAGATACACCAGATACATACAGAATCATAACATAAATGCCATCAAAAAACCATAATCAAGGCACCTTGACCTTAGAAAGTATCATGTCAATCAAACTGTCCACAACAACACCTTCAGCCTCTGCCTCATAAGTCAATATTATCCTGTGCCTCAGCACATCAGAAGCTATCTCTTTCACATCCTCAGGTATCACATAGCCTCTTCCCTGAAGAAGCGCATGCGCCTTCGCACCAAGTGTCAGCCAGATAGAAGCTCTCGGAGAAGCGCCATACTCAATAAGATTCCTTATATCAAGCCCGTATTTCTCAGGATTCCTTGTAGCAAAGACAATATCTACTATAAAATCCCTCACCTTATCATCAAGATATATCTTATGGCACAGTTTCTGCATCTCAAGTATTTTAGAAGGCTTTATCACAGTCTTAGCTTCAGGCACGGAAGCACCTGTCATCCTTGCTATAATCTCTTTCTCCTGCTTCTCATCAGGATAGCCCACAGTCACCTTGAACATGAACCTGTCTACCTGCGCCTCGGGAAGCGAATAGGTTCCCTGCGTCTCAAGCGGATTCTGGGTGGCAAGGACCAGGAAAGGCTTCATAAGAGGATATGTCTCACCGGAAATAGTCACCTGCCTCTCCTGCATAGCTTCAAGAAGGGCAGACTGCACCTTTGGAGGTGCCCTGTTTATCTCATCAGCCAGTATAAAATTAGCAAAGATAGGACCTTTCTTCGTGGAGAATGTACCGCTGTTCTGGTTATAGATTTTCGTGCCCACAATATCGGCAGGCAGAAGATCCGGCGTAAACTGTATCCTTCTGAAGTTAGCATCAACTGTATCAGAAAGCGTCTTTATCATAAGTGTCTTAGCAAGTCCCGGAAGCCCTTCAAGAAGTATATGCCCGTCAGCGATAAGAGATATCATTATCCTATCAACGACACGGGACTGCCCAACAATGACCTTCTTCATCTCAGACACGACCTTGTCTATATCCTTGGCACAGTCCTGCGCTTTCTCGTTCAGTTCCTTTATCTCCTTATCCTGCATCTCAACACCTTTTGAAAGAAAAATATATGAAAATATATGCCTGAAAACTTATTTATCTCTTTAGTATAATTTACTTTGTCCCATATGTTTTTAAAATTAAATATCCATATAGATATATGAGCCTCAAAGATCTCTCAGACGGTCAGTTCCTCGTCACCCTGCAGGCCATAGTCTACAATACAAAGACAAAAAAGATACTTATAGGCCTGAGAAAAGACGACCAGAATATTGAAAAGCTCAGCTGGACCTTCATAGGCGGAAAGGCAGGGGACGAAGACCTTGAAGAATCCCTGAAAAATACAGTAAAAGACAAGACCGACCTTGATGTAGATATAAAAAAGATAGTCCATGCCAAGACTTATCCTGAGAACAGGAAGATCATCTCAATCTATTTCTGCACTGAAAGCGAGACAGAACAGACAGACAACAAAGGATTTGAAGAGCTGAAGTGGATAGACCCGAAAGAGGTACAGAACTATTTCACGACATCGATACATCCCAAAGTGCTTAATTTTCTGGAGAAACTAGAATAAAGAAAACATATCGCACTTAAGTACAATTTTCAAGCCTCAATAATACAATATTTTTTTAGCAGATAAAAAACTTATCATTTTTTCTGCATCTAATCATCAATAATAGATTTAGTCATCTTCTTTTTATAATAATTTTTTTTCGGTTCAGATAGACAAGAATCAAGATATTTATTGATATATTCCATTTTTTCTAAAGCATCCAAAATATCTTGATGAGATTTAGATGCTTTTGCTTGCTCAAATAATTTATCATAGAAAGTCTTAAGTTCAGAGTCCTCAAGTTTAGCTACCTGTTCTTCAAATTTTTTTGAATATTTAGTACCAATATCAATTTTAATCTCACCCATAATTAAATCACCTCTTAAGCCTGGAAAGGAAAAAAACATCTCAAAAACAAAACCCTACCCTTTCAGCACACCCATAGGCCGAACCTTTGCAACTAATTTTCCTATCCCCACAGCATCACTCACCCTTACGACCTCATCCACATCCTTATACACACCGGGAGCTTCCTCTGAAAGGCCTTTCCAGCTTGCCGCACGCACAGATATGCCTTTCGCCTCAAGCTCTTTCTTGACAGCCTCGCCGCGGAATTTCTTAACAGCAGCAAACCTACTCATCACCCTACCTGCACCGTGCGCAGTAGAACCAAAAGATATCTCCATCGCCTTCTCAGTACCGGCAAGAACATAAGACGAAGTCCCCATAGAACCTGGAATCAATACTGGCTGACCGACAGCCCTGTAAATCTCAGGAACCTCAACACGCCCTGGAGCAAAGGACCGAGTAGCGCCTTTCCTATGCACAACGACATCCATCTTCCTACCGTCAACTGTATGAGTCTCTCTCTTAGCAATATTGTGCGCAACATCATAGACAGTCTCCATACCTAAATCCTTAGCATCAGAATCAAACACTTTAGCGAAACTTTCCCGAACCCAGTGCGCCATCATCTGCCTGTTCACCCATGCATAGTTGGCGGCAGCGCTCATCGCAGAATAATACTGCTGACCCATATCACTTGAAAAAGGCGCATTGATAAGCTCTCTGTCAGGAAGTCCGGCAATCCCATACTTTTTTTCCATCAGACGAAGATAATCAGAAGCCACCTGATGACCCAGACCCCGGGAACCCGAATGCACCATAATAACAACCTGCCCCGGCTCAGTCAGTCCGAAAACTTTTGCAGTATCAGCATCAAAAATCTCATCAACAGCCTGTATCTCTAAAAAATGATTGCCTGAACCAAGACTGCCTATCTGGGGCATACCTCTCTTAAAAGCGTTATCAGAAACATTGCTGATATCAGCAGACTTCATGCACCCGTCCTCTTCAATACGATCTGAATCGCCTTTCCAACCAAAACCGTTATCTATAGACCACCTGATACCTTTAGACATAATCTCAGACAGCTCATCGCGCGAAAACCTCAACTTTGCACCTTTACCAAGACCGGCAGGCACATTTTTCACAACCTCATTAAGAATATCCACCTTCTTCTTATCAAAATCATCCCTGACAAGATTAGTTCTTATAAGACGGACACCGCAATTGATATCATAACCGACACCGCCAGGACTGATAACACCATCCTCTACAGAGAAAGCGGCAACACCGCCTATAGAAAAGCCGTATCCCTGATGAGCATCAGGCATAGCATAAGAATACTTGACAATCCCGGGAAGGCAGGCAACATTGGAGACCTGGCCTAAAGTCTTATCCATCTTCATATTTTCCATAAGCTTATCAGACGCATATATGCGCGCAGGCACATTCATCTTGCCCGACTTGGCAATTTCCCAAGTAACATCATCAATTTTTTTTATATCAACCATAAATTTCACCTGTCAACAACAACAGTTAGGCACCATACACCATCTTTCTCCTTAATATCCATATCATTATAAGTCACAGCCTTCACAAATCCCTGCGGCTCATAATCATCAGATATTGTATCGCCTGAAAACTCAGCATCAAGCAAAAGAGCTGAATCAGTCTCAACAATCCTGATCCTGCCCACAGACGCAAGTATGAAATTTTCAGAATCCAGAAGCACAAGCAGATGCTCAAGCCAATCATAAAGCAGTGATTTCCTGTCCTCAGCCTCAATCTTAATCATCTTTTTAATCTTCGGCTTTACAGTCTTCGGCTCCACCATCACAGAAAACATGGCACAGGCCGCATTAGCGAAAGCCTCATCAATCGTCCTGCCGTAAGCGGTAAACTTCGCATCAGCCGTATGTGGAAAGAACTCATATTGTTTCATAAGGCATCTATGAATACTTATAAATCCCGCAATTTAATATAGTTTTGTGATTATTATGTACGATGTTGATACAAAGGCATATTCTGGAGTTAATGTAGCAAAGATACCATCAATGAACAAAGATGACCTTGTAGCGAACGGCAATCGCCTTAAAAACGGCACCGACGAACAGATAAAGGCAGGATTAAATCTCTGGAAGATAGCACTTGAAAAAGACCAGACAGATGCAGATTTAATCAACAAGATTGCTAAATACCAACAGGCAATCAACGATGAGAAAGGTGCATTAAAGACTTATGAAACAGGGATAGAGGCAATAGAACAGGATGGAAAAGGCGACAAAGCAGCGCTTGGAAATCTTTATTTAGGAAAAGCCCAGTTAGAAATATACAGCAGAGAAAACAAAGATTACGAACAGGCACAAAAAGATATAGAAACATCTGCAAAATTGAGAGACGAACCTATAGACCAAAGCCTTATGATAGAGATAGAAGATGGTATGGAAAGACAAGAACGCAGGAAAAACAAAGCATAAATATTAATACGATTTCTAAACCAAAAAAACAAAAAAAGCGTCGAGGATGTGATTTTCATAAAAGAGACTCACAGCGCATATTACATTTGATAATGAACAATGACTTCACACCATAGGTGTGAACGTCATGTACGCCTTAAGGGAGTCCCCTCATTTTGAACACACGTGAGCACGGGGCTCAGAAGCTTTCCAGGCTTCCGCCATGGCCGGGCTAGGCGACCTCGACACGATGAATATGATTTGATTTCGGATTATATTTATCAGGTGCGTTGACCTGAAAGGTCAATGTGCCCCATTGATCAACCCTTATGTAAGGTTGCTACGGCGACCTCGACACTAAAAAATATTAAAGAAATAAGCTTTTAAGTATTGCGCTTGTTTTAATCCTTAAGCTCAATCTCGATATGAACACCACTAGGTATAGGAATCCGCATTATCCTTCTCAAAGCCCTCTCATTGACACCGATATCCACAAGCCTCTTGTGCACGCGCATCTCCCATTTCTCATATGTTTCTCTGCCGTCCGCGCATGGAGATTTTCGCGTAGTTATCTTAAGCTTCTTTGTAGGCAAAGGTATAGGACCACGCACGCTTGCACCGAACTTCTCAGAGATTTCTCTTATCTCTGCCGTAAGATCATTAAGCTTGTTTATATCTGTACTTGAAAGAGCTATTCTTGCTTTCTGCATATATATTCACACCTATTGATTGAAGACGACTCACATCACCCTCAAATATAATTTAAAAATAAAAAAGTTAAAATAGAGGGTTTAACCCTTCTTTGGAACTAATTCCATACAAAGTCCTGCAGCGATTGTCTGACCCATATCCCTTATAGCAAATCTTGCCATCTGTGGAAGCTCTGAATTCTTCTCGATACACATAGGCTTTGTAGGTACACACTTTATTATAGCTGCATCTCCTGCCTTTATAAAGTCAGGATTCTCCTCAAGAACCTTACCTGTAGCAGGATCCAACTTCTTTACAATCTCAGTTATCTTGCATGCTACATGCGCTGTGCTGACATGGAACACCGGAGTATATCCTTTTGTAATTACGCTTGGATGCTGCAGAACAACAATCTGTGCAGTAAACTCCTCAACAAGTGTAGGAGTGTTGCTTACCTCACCGATTACATCGCCCCTCTTAACATCTGTCTTACCAAGACCTTTTATGCTGACACCGACATTGTCGCCCGGAAGCGCCTGTGGCATTGACTGGTGATGCATCTCTATGCTCTTAACCTCACCTGTCTTACCTGACGGCATTGAAATAATCTTTGCGCCCGGCTTCAATACGCCGGTCTCGACCTTCCCTACAACGACTGCACCGATACCGGATATCGTATAAACATCCTGTACAGGAAGCCTTAGCGGCTTGTTAGTTGGTTTCTCAGGAACATTCAGACTATCAAGTATCTTAAGCAGAGGCTCCCCCTTATACCATGCCATGTTCTCGGAAGGTTTAGCTATATTGTCTCCGACCCATGCAGATACAGGAACAAACTTAATCTCATCAACCTTGTATCCTACAGACTGAAGAAGCTTTACAGCATCTTCTTTTATCTTGTTGAACTTAGCCTCATCATAAGCTATCGTATCCATCTTATTAACAGCGACAACCATCTGGTTCACACCAAGAGTCCTGCTCAAAAAGACATGCTCTTTTGTCTGTGTCATGATACCATCGTTTGCTGCAACAACTAAAATAGCTGCATCAGCCTGGCTTGCGCCTGTAATCATGTTCTTTATGAAGTCCCTATGTCCCGGTGCATCTATAAGAGTAAAATAATACTTGTCAGTATCAAACCTCTTATGCGCAAGGTCAATAGTAACGCCTCTTTCACGCTCTTCCTTGACACTGTCCATAAGGAATGCAAACTTGAAAGTATCTTTTTTCAGTTCCTTAGCTTTCTCTTCAAGCTTTCTCATTTCCTGCTCGGAAACATTGCCAGTATCGAATAATAATCGTCCGATAAGTGTTGATTTCCCATGGTCTACGTGACCAATTGTTACAAGATTCATGTGTGGTTTTTCAGCCATATTTAAAACCTCCGAAATTATCTGTTTTTATCATCTACTTGATATGAATCGCAAGATTCACCTTAGATAGTGTTATTATATTGAAAACTTTTAAAAAGATATGCTTTTTTCTATATATACCACAATTCATATCAAGAATAATAACATAGAGTTGTTGCCAGATTAACTTTATAAATGTTATGCATGCACCCGTATTCCCAAAAAGCAAAAACAATATAAAATTAATATCACATACTATAAGATATGGCAAACAGCATTCTGACAATGAAGCACGATATGAGGCACAATGTCCATATTGACTGCAGCGAGTGCGGAAACAGAAACATAATACCGATAAGCAAATTCTACGATGCCTTTGACGGCGTATTCATCTGCGAAGAATGCGGAAGCGCTCTTGACAATGCAAACGATGCGCTGGATGAGTGAAAAAATACTATTGATTCTTAAAATAAGATAAACAAAAAAATCAACTGCAACGACTATTCTTCATCTTCTTCATAATCGTCGCCATCTTCATCCTCATCATCAAGCATGTATAGCTTCTCAATTTCAGACATAACAAAACCCCCTTAACTTATTTTTAAATACCGGCCCGAAATAAACAGGCACACTAGATATTTAATTAATATCATAACTAATATAAATATTTTTTGCCTGAAAAGACAATTTTCAGATATAAACATAATAAAAACATATATATATACACAAAAAATATCAATGATGGTTATAATTGCCTTCCTGTTTGGCATCTTTGTCCGGAAAATTCATCCAGATCACAAATCCATAAGAGATATCATAAACACATACATAATGTATATAGGCTTACCTCTTATGGTTTTAGTCTCCTTATCAGGAATAGGTCCGGCAAATATAGGATGGATCATCCTGATATCTATACTCTACAACATAATAAGCACAGCCGCATTATTCAGAATATACGAACGCAAAAAGATAAAGGGAAAAACAAAAGCATCAGTCTTCTTATGCAGCACATACGGAAATGTTGGTTATCTGGGAATACCTTATTGCATAATGTTTTTCGGAAATATAGGTGCATCATTTGCAGCGATATTCACAATAATCACAACACTGTTCCATTTCTCTTTAGGAATTATGCTTTCAAACTCATACCTGAAGAACAAAAAGATTGCTGCGAAAGAGATGATAAATCCGCTTTCAATAGGCATGATCATTGCCCTTGCACTGTCACAGCTAATTATCACAATCCCGGAAATAATAAGCAGCATCGCAGGCTTAGGTATATATCTCATACTTTTTTTGATAGGCCTTACCACAAGCATATCAAGACCGACAAAAGACTATCTCTCAGGCATAGAAGGCAAATTCATAATATCACCGTTGATAATGGCAATACTGCTTTTTGCAACAGGAAACCTTACGGCACAATACCTTCCCTTCATGCTCCTGGCCATCATGCCGCCTGCATTCACAAACACAGTCATATCAATCAACTATGGATTTAACAAAGAATACACATCAAGATTCACATCAGTCACGACAATAGGCATGATTATTATTTTCAGTATCGCATTGATGTTAATATAAAAAAAGAATAAGAAAAGAAAAACCTCAGGAGCCGTAAGACCCCTGTACCGGAACAATCTCTTTTAAGCCCTTTCTCTTCCTTATCTGAAGTATTGTCTTCTGCTGAAGATCGGAAGGCATAAGCTCATAAAGTATATCTACCAGAGACTGGAAACCGCGACCGGCAGTAGCAGATTTCAATGCTGCCTCAAATCCGAACATCTCAGCGACAGGTATCTTTGCCTCAATCACTGTCATATCGCCTTCCTCAGACATATTCAATACCTGCCCTCGACGGTTCTGAACCTCAGTCATGACACTGCCCATATTAGATGTAGGAGTGTCTATACGAAGAACCTGCTTCGGCTCAAAGATAGAAGCATTCGCATTTATCATAGCTTCTTTTATTGAGCTCCTGACAGCAGGCAATACCTGTGCAGGACCCCTATGTATCGCATCCTCATGAAGCTTTGCATCCATGATAAGAACTTTAAGACCAAAACAAGGTTCATCTGCCATAGGCCCTTTATTGCATACATCATCAAAACCCTGCTTGATAAGTTCCATGACCTCATTTAAGTACTGGACACCTCTTGATACATTCACAATCATATTGTTCTGATAGATATAAACAACCTTCTTTGACTCATCCTTTTCAAAACCGGCATCCTGAAGACCTTTGGATACATCAGCCAAATCCTGCTTCCTTACAGTCCCTGTTGGGATCTCACCGGAATTAAGCGCTTTTATCACATCACCGGACAAAGGCTCAACCTTGAAATAGAACTTATTGTGCTTATTCGGCGATTTTCCCTCAAACTGAACAGACAGCTTCCTGACACCTTCCTTAAAGATAACAATAGGCGCAGATATAATAACATCAAGCTTCTGATCCTTAAAATACCTTTCTACCTTTGCCTCAAGATGAAGCTCTCCAAGACCTGAGATAAGCATCTCGCCAGTATCCTCTGATATCTTGACCACAAGAGTCTGGTCTTCCTTTGCCCTCTGCTTAAGTATGTTTATAACTTTCGGAAGATCCTTAACATTCTTGACCTCAATAGATTTAGTGACCACCGGCTCAAAAATATGAGTTATGCTTTCAAAAGGAGCTATTATATGTTCTGGATGACATATAGTCTCACCGGAATTAGCTTCACCAATCCCTGTTATACCCACAATATTCCCGCAGGGAATAGAACCTATAGGATCCCTCTTAGGACCGTTGTAGACGCTCACAAGCTGCACTCTCAACTCTTTTCCTGCACCCACAAGCATAACATTATCGCCATCTTTTAATGTTCCTGAGAACAGTCTTGCAGTAGCCACCATACCTGCATGTTTATCAGCAGTGACATTTGTCACAACGCCTGCAAGAGGGCCTTTAGAATCGCATGTCATCATTGACTTTCCTTCAACAGATTCCCTGTCTCCTGTCCACAGCTTTGGAATCCTGTATTTCTGCGCATCATCAGGTGTAGGAAGATGATTTATCGCCATGTCAAGAACAATATTATGCAAAGGTGCCTTCTTGGCAAGCTCTTTCTCATTGTCCTCATTTGTCATGTCAATTATATCTTTGAAAGTCATGCCTGACGTCTTCATGAAAGGGACTGATATGGCCCAGTTCTTAAAGGCAGAGCCGAAACCGACCTTGCCCATATTGACATCAACCTGCCATGATTCCTTGAATTCATCCGGTGCATTTGCCTGTATAAGCTGGTTTACTTTAAGTATTATATTAGTGAACCTTTCCATCATCTGCTCTGGCGTAAGCTGAAGCTCTTTTATCATCCTGTCCACCTTATTGATGAAAAGGACAGGCTTTACTCTCTCTTTAAGCGCCTGGCGAAGCACAGTCTCTGTCTGCGGCATAACACCGTCAACTGCACAGGCAAGAACAACAGCGCCGTCAACAGCACGCATAGCTCTTGTGACATCCCCGCCGAAATCAACATGGCCCGGAGTATCTATAAGATTGATAAGATAATCAGTATCCCCAACAGTATGGACCATAGATACATTAGCTGAATATATAGTGATGCCTCTTTCCTGCTCCTGCGCATCAAAATCTGTCGCAAGCTGCCTGCCTGCAAGCTCTTCAGATATCATTCCTGCACCAGCAAGAAGATTGTCGCTGAATGTGGTCTTACCGTGATCGATATGAGCGCATATGCAGAGGTTCCTTATCCTTGACTTGTCATTAACTATTCCTTTGATCTTGTCAATCATTTTTGCCATTTTATCGCACCTTCAAAAATCAATATGCCTGAATCGGACATAAGATAATATATTGTAATAAGAAATTAGTGGTTCTTATTAACATAGGAATTTACGAAAACATTTTTATAAAGGTTATGGTTTATTATAACGCTCCAATAAGTCTGAAAAAGATATATCTCTAAATCCTTTAGATTCAAGAAAGCTATATAATTCATCAGCTTCATCTTTCCTACCAAGAGAAGTATAAGCATCTGCAATTGCATGAGCCATACGAACATTTTCATATGTAAACTCAAGATTTTTAAAAATATCAGTTTCATTAAAATAACGAATCATAGGCTTCAGATTCCAAACAGCGTTATTCTTAATAATCCATCCCTTCTGTTCTTTAAAGTCACTTATATCCTCTTCAACAACTGAAATAAATATCTCTTTAAATTCATCAGGAGCTGTTAATATCTTCTCAGGAGTAGATTTACTATATACAAGATTATATTTATCATATATAATATCATCCAACAAAACCTTAGGAGACTTATCAGTTTCATATTTTAATCCTTTGTATGATACAGATTCTTTTTTTGACGCATCAACCAGCTTTTGAACTGTCTCAGGACTCTCAGACACGCCAATATCTAAATAATATGAAAAAGCCTTATCCAATAATCCGGACTCAGTCAGACAATCTGCAATCCCTAATAAACACTGTTTTTTCTGATCCTCATTCAGAAACTTAGATATAAAGTATTCAGACGGATTATCCAAAAATATCAGATCAAGAGACTCTATCTCAGAAAATACCTTGCATCCCAAATCATAACAATCTACACATTCTTCCATAATCTTCAACCCCCCATATAAACATAATCCCTTTCAATAATCCTTTCATTTAGTAATTGACAGATACGTTCAATCCCCCTT
>WTCA01000007.1 GCA_013138805.1 archaeon
ATGAAAACCTATGCTGCTGTTGTAGGGATTATCAAATTTGATGATAAAATACTTCTTTTGAAAAGAAATGGTAAACGGGCAACATCTCCGAATCTGTGGCAGGGTGTTTCCGGTGCTTTGAAGGAACGTGAGGCTGCCGAAGATGCTGTGCTGCGCGAGGTTAAGGAAGAGACCGGGCTTGATGGCATGATTGTCAAGGCGGAAGAAATCATAGATGTCAGTGATGAATTCGGGCGGTGGATTGTAATACCTTTTCTTGTCTCTGTGGATTCTGATGATGTCAGGATAGATGAGAATGAGCATACTGAGTTCAGGTGGGTGTCTCCTGAAGAGGTGGATAATTTCAACTGTGTTGTCGGGACGAGAAAGGAGCTGGTTGTTCTTGGAGTTATTGAAAGATAATAGGGGCTTCTTATCTAGACCAGACCGTTATCTTTTGACTTCTGAATCTCTATATACTTCTCAACTAATTTTCTTGTAAATTGGTTCAGGTCCAGCTGCAATGCTTTGTTTGGTTTTATCCATATGTATTCCTGCAGTTCGTCGTTAAGGATTATTTTATTGCTTTTGGCTCTGCAGGAAAAGTCGATGAAGACCAAATGTTTTCTCTTGTGATACTCTTTCGAAAAAATGCTTTCCTTGACACCTACAAGTTTTATGTCGGACACTTCCATGCCTGTTTCCTCTTTGATCTCTCTTCTTATTGCTTGTTCTAATGTCTCTCCGAGCTCCAGATGGCCGCCCGGCACAATCCACATATCTTTCCATTTCTTTGATCTTGCCAGAAATACTTCGTCTTTGTCGTTATAGATTATGGCCCCGACAACCACATTTGGTGTGTCTTGTGTTTCCATGAAAATTGTTTGGTTCTTATTTTTTATATTTCTATTTTTTGTCTATTACAAAAACACAGCTGTAAAATCTATTTATACTCTCTTTTTATAAGTAATATTATATCTCTGAACGGGTTTTCCTCTATGATAGACAAATTCTTCAAGCCTAAAAATGTCGCAATCATCGGGGCAAGCGCCAACAGGAAGAAGCTTGGTAACAATATACTTGTGAATTTCAAAAAGAATTTTAAGGGCAAAATATATCCTGTCAATATCAATGAGAAAGAGATTGAAGGGCTCAGGTGCTATGACAGCGTGAAAGATATCAAGGAAAAGGTTGATCTTGCTGTTGTTGTCGTTCCTGCAAAGATTGCTAATATAGTTGTTAGTGAATGTTCTGAGTGCGATGTCAAGGCTGTGATAATAATCAGTGCCGGATACAGGGAAAGTGGAAGTGATGGCATCATACTTGAGAATCATCTTAAGGCTATTATCAAAAAAGACAATGTCCGCGTCGTAGGGCCTAACTGCATCGGCGTCCTTGATACATATAGCGGTGTTGATACTATATTTTCTCCTTATGAGCGGATGGAGCGACCAAAAGAAGGCGGGATATCTGTGATTTCCCAGAGCGGAGCTTTCGGCACGGCGTTCATAGACTGGTGTGCAGAGCACAGGATAGGAATAAACAGGTTTGTGAGCTTTGGCAACAGGGCAGATGTTGGTGAATGCGACCTGATTAATTTTTTCTCAAAAGACAGGAAAACAGATCTTATAATACTATATATTGAAGGGCCGAAAAACGGGAGAGAACTGATGGATGCCCTGAAAAATACAACCAGAAAGAAGCCTGTCATCGTTCTTAAGGCAGGGAAAAGTGATAAGGGTGCGGCTGCGGCTGCATCGCATACAGGATCTCTTGCAGGATCATACAAGATATTTAGTTCTGCCATGAAGCAGTGCGGCGCGACCGAGGCAAAGACGCTTGACGAGCTTTTTGATTTCACAAAAGTCCTGAGCAAGCTGGAGCCTGCGAAGGGAAACCGGGTCGCTATTGTTACAAACGGCGGAGGCTATGGGGTGCTATCTGCTGATGCGTGCATATATGCAGGACTTGAGCTTGCAGAGCTGTCTCATAAGAGCGTGACTGCGATAAAGAAAGCAATGCCTGAATTTGCAGGGGTGCACAATCCTCTTGATCTTATAGGCGATGCGACTGAAGAAAGATTCAGAGTTGCGCTTGAAAACTGTATCAAGGACAAAAATGTAGACATTGTGGTTGTATTCGTATGGGCTCTTGGCACTACTCTTGATTCCGGCATCGCTGAGACTATCATAAATATTGCAAGGAAATCAAAAAAACCTGTTATATGCGGAGGTGTCGGGAGCGACTATACAAAAGATATTCTTCTTGCGCTTGAGAATGCAGGCATACCTACTTTTCCCACACCGTTGCGTGCCATGAAAGCTGCAAAGATTCTTTATGATTACGGGAAGATCAGAAAATTGTGATATTACTCTTCCTTAAGAGCCATTGAGGCAGCACCAGAATGATCGAATGGCTTGAAGACATTCTCTATGGAAGATATGAACTGGTCTATCTCTCTTATGTATTTGCTCCATCTTGATTTTATATCAACTATGAAATCTTCGTAAGACTTCATATCTTTGTGGGCTGATACGAAAAATGCAGTCCTGCCTGAAAGGCCGTTTCCTCTTGCGAAACAGATTACATTGTTGTTTGCTTTGATATCTTTTATGAAGTTTTTAAGCTCTTCTGTCTTTGAATAGTCTGTCCATTGCATTATAGTTATTACGATTATGTTCATGCCTATCTTTTTGAAGGCCGGGCTTGCGTAATATTTCAATATGTAGTTTTCTTTCTCCAGCTTCTGTCTTATCCTTGTGACCGTCGGCTGGGTTGTGTTTAGCTCTTTTGCTATCTGTTTGTCTGTCTTCCTGCCGTTTTCTATAAGCTTCAGCAGCACATCTTTCTCTTTTTTTTTCAGCATGCAATATATATGGTAACAAAAAAATAAAAGGAAGTGTTCCAATAACCGAAACTTATATATATTAGGTATTTATAAAGTATTATTTGGTGATATATTTATGAAAATGAATATCGGAGAGAAAGACAGGGCAATAAGGATTGTTGCCGGTGCTGTCGCATTTCCCAGTGCAATCATAGGAACGCCTTTTGCTCTTGCAACAATAGGAGTCACGAGCACCATTATAGGACTTTTAGGTGTGGATCTTCTTGTCACTGGTGCTCTTGGATCAAGCCCTATATATGGCTTTTTGGGGATTGACACAACAAAAAATAAAGCTGCTCAAAAAAGCGTTGCTGTAAGTAAGTTTGTCAGGAAGCCTGCCGCAAAGAAAAGGGCTCCGGCAAGGAAGAAAGCAGCTCCAAAAAGAAAGAGAAAGTGATTCTTTTTTTGGTTTCTTTATCCGCCTGAGATAATCTTTATTATCTCTATCTTGTCTTCTTTTTTTATCCTTACGTCTTCGGGTTCTACCTCATTGTTGACCTTTACAATGACAGTCTCTGCGTTTATGTCTAATGTCTTTAGCATGTCTGATACTTTTAAATCTGCGTCAAGTTTAAGCTTTCTTTTTTTCCCTTCATATGTCACTGCAATATCCATAAAAACACACCAATCATTAAAGTTAAATAATTAATAATTTAAATGGTTGCATGAAGAAGTTTTTAATAAAAGCTAAGATTGCGATGGACCGGGGAAAATACTGGCTCAGCTACATCAATTTTGCCATGCTTCTTTTCATTGCTGTGACAAGCATGAAAGAATATGAATATTTCTCATTTTTGCAGGGCAGGTACTGGCTTGTTCTTCTTGGTTTTGGCACTCTTGTGTTTATCACTGTGCTCGGCTATATTGATCTTAAGAAACTTAAGACATATCAGCTTGAGTCTGAGATATATGCGCGAATCAATCCGGTGCAGCAAAAAGTTTTTGAGAATCAGGACAAGATACTGAAGAGGATTGAAGGACTGGAGAAGAAGATCGGGAAGAAGTGAATGTTTCTTACATATTCTTTGCAAGCTTTACATCTGAGGCCTTGACTGTGTTTCTTCCTGCGTGGTCTGCAAGGGTGACTGAACTCTGAGCTATCTCTGTTGCCATATCTTCCAGGATCTCGGCGAAAAGCTTTGCCGCTTTTATAGATACTCTTTCTGCTCCTGCATTTCTTAAAAGGCGCTCTGCTGCTGCTGCCGGTATGTTTGACATATGATTATATTGGCTGTTAGGGTTTAAATGTTTGGTTTATACAAATGGAATATATAACAACAAAAACACAAATTTCAAACATGTACAAGAAAGGGTACAACTTTGAGCGCAAGATTAAGCTTGAGCTTGAATCGCAGGGGTGGAAAGTCATAAGGTCCGGCGGGTCAAAGAAGCCTGACATGGTTGCTGCGCGAGACGGTAAGATAATTATTATTGAATGCAAGATTACAAAAAGTAAGAAAGTGTATCTTGAGACTGATGAAGTTGAGAAGCTCAAAGAGGTAGCAGGGCATTTTAAGGCAGAGTGCATGTATGCTGTCCAGAGGATACGGGAAAGCTGGTCGCTTGTGCCTCTTGATTCTTTAAGAAAGACTGATAAGGGATATGTATTTGATTTTGATTAGGCTTTTTTCTTTACTTATATGTTGAATTCTGAATTCAGGAACTCTGCGACACGGGAGTGTACTTTTCCTGAAAGCGCAAGCCTTATAGTTCTTGTCTTACCGTGCCTGCCCCGACTTATGACTTTTGTATTTATTATGCTAAGCATGTCAAGCTCAGCTATCAGGTCACTTATCCTTCTTTGTGTCAAAGGTTTTAATCCTACCTTATCACAGAAAGTTACATACAAATCAAAGACGTCGCCTGTATATATGCAGTCTGATGCTTTATCTGTAAGCGATAATATTACTTTTAGAATAAGCTTGGACTGTTTTGGCTGGGTTTTTACTGCCTCTATTATATGATCCATATCTATCTTTGACTCTGCGCAGTCCACGTGGTTCTCTGTCACTTTGTCCATATTCTGCCTTTCCGCAAGCTCGCCTGCCACACGGAGAAGATTTAGGGCGCGTCTTGCATCACCGTGCTCCTGGGCTGCCAGGGCTGCGCATTTTTGGATGACACCATCCATTACTACATCTTCACTGAATGATATGGATGCTCTTTCTGAAAGTATGTCTTTGAGCTGGATTGCATTGTATGGTGGAAATATGAGCTCCTCGTCTGAAAGCGAGCTTTTGACTCTTGCATCCATATTATCAGTAAAAGAAAGGTTATTGGATATTCCTATTATTGTGACTTTTGAATTGTCTGTGTCCTGGTTTATTCTTGTTAAAGTATATAGGAATTCATCACCTACCTTTTCCACAAGAGCATCTATCTCGTCAAGAATAAGCATTACTACTCCTGTATTTTCCTCTAAAGCTTCAAAAAATATCTTGTAGACCTGATCTGTCGGAAGCCCGGTCGGCGGTACATTTTTTCCAAGAAGGCCTGCAAGATATGCTATCAGTCGGTATTCTGTATCTGCTACTCTTTTCATCTTGCAGTTAACGTAAAGGACACTTATGTTTATGTTGTTGGATGCTGCAGACTCTTTGAGCTGGTCTACAACATACTGTGTGATAAGAGTCTTGCCTGTGCCTGTCATACCATAGATGAATATGTTTGACGGCCTGTCACCTTTCAGCGCCGGGGCAAGAATGCTTCCTATCTGATTTATCTGATCATCCCTGTGAGGCACTGTGTCTGGTGTATATTTTATTGTGAGGGCATTCTTGTCTTTAAACAGAGTCTTGGAATTCATGTAATTATCAAACAGGTTTTTCAATGTTTTTTGAGACAAAAAATCTACCTCTAAAAATATATGTTCTACAAGAAATTATGGTTGAAAACGTTTGTTTCTTGTGTATATTTTCTATAGGAAATAAAGGTTTAAATAGTTATGCTTTGTTTACCCCTCACCCCCTGATTTCGTTTGGAAGCCTTATATTATATACTATTAAACATGAATATAACATTGTTATATATTAAATGGAAAAAGTTGTGTTTGATTGAATTCTAAGTTCTACCGGAAATGAAGGAGTGACACCTTTGAGAGGTTACTTTAGAAAAAAGTTTTAGATTTATTTTTTTTGTTTTATTTCAGATCTGTTTTTCAATGCTTTCTGTTGTTACTCTGCCACCTTTCCACTGGCCTTCATAAGCTCTGCTTAAATTTCCTTCAACTTTCTTGAAGATAAGGTTAGCTATCCTTGCGCCCAGCTCAAGTTCAAATGGAAGGTTGCCTACATTTTTCAGCGCAAAAGTCAGTTCTCCATAGTAGCCAGGATCTGTCTTTGTTCCCATGAAGTAGATGCCGCAGCGTTGCAGTGTACTTCTTGGATATACATCAAGCATTAGGAGCGTTGGTTCTTCTCCTTCTTCAATTACTATCTTTTCTCCAGGTATGTTGACTTTTTCAATAGTTTTCACAAGCACATAGTCTCCAGGGTTAAGAGTCACTTTCTTATCTCCCTGGTTTATGTCTGCAATAGTCTCTATATCTGGTGTGTCTCGTTCATCTACACCCAGAAATCCTTTGCCTTTCAGCCTGTATATTACACCAGCCCTTATGTCTATACCTACACCTTCAGGGTTCAGTTCTCTTTCAGCCAGGTTTTCTATGAATTGATGCTTTTCGTTCAATTCGATTATCCTGCTTGCAGAAATTATCATAGTTATGATTCAGTTTTATACTTTAAATGTTTTTATTTTATGCAGGTCAAGGTAATTTTTATAAGCATGTTTATCAAAGATTCTTTATGCTTATTAATTGCGACCTTCATTCACATTCCGGGTATGCCGGCGGTGTCGGACAGATATCACTTGATGACCTTGAGAAGGCGATGAAAAGGAAAGGTATTCAGGTGTTTGGCACTGGTGACTGCCTGCATGCTGAATGGAGAAAGTTTCTGAAAGATAATCTTGTTGAGAAAGAAGACGGGCTTTTCTCTAAAAAGGGTAATAATGCAAGGTTTCTTTTGCAGACAGAAGTTATATTTACGGCAGCTGTCGGGTCGGGCAGGAAGTCTGTGCATACTGTGCTTCTGTTCCCTTCATTTGAGTCTGTTGATAAGGTTTGCGGGCTTCTTGAAAGCATGGGCGTGAAGAATACTATTGGCCGGCCTTTTATTAAATGTGAGGACAGCAGGGATGTCGGTGACAAGCTCTGCAAAATTCTTGATGCTGATGAAGGTATTGAGGCAATACCAGCACATGTGATGACGCCGCAGGGTGTGTATGGCTCTAATAATCCTGTTAATTATATGAAAGATTTTTATGGACGTGCTGTGGAAAGGATATCTGCTGTAGAAACAGGCCTTTCTGCTGATCCGGAGGTACTTTCACTTATACCTGAGCTTGAGGATTTTGCTCTTGTGTCTAACAGTGATGCGCATTCTGCTGCATTGAACAGGTTGGGGCGTGAATTCACTACATTTGATGTATCTTCTATATCTTATGGATTTATAGTTGAGGCAATACGCAGGAAGAAAGTTGCAAGGACTGCTGAGTTCAATCCTACAGAAGGCAGGTTCTTTCTTACAGGGCACAGGGCAGGGAAGAAAGGGCATGGTGATGCATACTGCGCTTTTTCGCCTAAGTTTACACCTAAAGATGAAAAGTGTCCGATATGCGGCAAAAACCTTACTGTCGGCGTCCTTGAGAGGGCGCTTCAGTTAAAGGATGTGCAGGGCGGTACAAGAGAGCTGGGTGAGCTTTCGCCTTCTTCAAAGGATTTTGTCAGGATGGTGCCTCTTGTTGAGGTAATTGCATATTCTTTCGGAGTATTGTCTGTTACTTTAGGCAAGGTTGTGTCTGTGTATGATGCTGTCACCGATGTTTTCGGGAGTGAAGCAGAGATGTGGTTTGCGAAGGATTCGGATGTTGAAAGTAGGTTATTGTCAATAGGTATTGACCAAGGCATTATAGACAATATAATAAAAATCAAGAGAGGAGATTTCTGTTTTTCGCCTGCCGGATTTGACGGCACGTACGGGAAGCTTAAGATAGGTGAGAAAGAAGATATATTCAATGTGAATATAGTGTCTGGTCACCTGGGTACGCAGAGAACTCTTTTCTGAACAGCTTTGATTAAGTTTAAAACATTTTCCTGCGCAATAATTCTTATGGAGAATGAAGATGTGGTCAGTGTCTTTCTTAAGGCAGGGATACTGTCTGACAAGAGCGCGATAGATTATGTTACAGATAATGATATTGACGTTGAAGATATTGCGGAGAAGATGCTTGCGTCAAAGATGTATTTTGCTACAGTAGAAGTCATAGAGTCGGTTTTGGCTGAAAAGGATGCGGACGGTGAGACTAAAGTTGAGGTCAAGCATGCCGGAAAGAAGAGTATAGCAAAAGATATAGACGGCTATGTCAGGATTTCTTCAAAGCATGAAGAAGAGCAAAAGACAAAGACTATAACTGATTTTGTGGCATATTTCAGTGACAGGTATGAGAAGATAAAAAATATACTTGTCAGCCATTCAGATGTCAAGAATCCGGTATCTATAAACAGGCTTGAAGGCAAGGCCAATGAAAGGGATGTCTTTGTCATAGGCATAGTCTCCAAGATGGATGTCAGCAAGAACGGGCACAGGATTCTTGAGGTGGAAGACCCTACAGGTTCTATGACTGCTATCATCATGAAAGATAAGAATGTCGGTGAGGACAGCCTGATTCTTGATGAGATTGTTGCACTCAAGGGAGGGGTGAGCAACGGGACGCTTTTTGTTGATGCCATAGTCTTTCCTGAGATTCCTGTTATTAACAATACTGATAGGAAGGTTGAGGATCCTGTGAGCTCAGTCTTTATATCAGATATACATATAGGCAGCAATGAGTATCTTCAGAAGGTTGAGGATAAGTTTATAGGGTGGCTCAAGGGCGGTGATGACGGTGCCGGTGATGTCAAATATATCTGCATTGCAGGAGATACTGTTGACGGTGTCGGCATATATCCGGGGCAGAAGGCTGACCTTAAGATACAGGATATATATGCGCAGTACAGGGCTTTTGAGGAGTTTATAGAGAGGATTCCTGAGCATATAGAGATTGTTATAATTCCGGGAAACCATGACGCTGTGCGTCTTGCAGAGCCTCAGCCAGCATTTGGCAAGGATCTTATGCCGAATATTACAGGTTTCAATAATGTGCATCTTGGCCCTAATCCGTGTAGGGTTGAGCTTCATGGCATTGACGGCAGGCAGGGGATCAAGGTCCTGATGTATCATGGCTATAGCTTTACTAGGACTATTGATGCTGTGCCTACGCTTAGGGTCAACGGGATGGACAAGCCTGAATATGTGATGACTGAGCTGTTGAGGAAAAGGCATCTTGCACCTATGTATGGGTCTACTGCTCTGATGCCTTCAGGTGATGATCCGCATGTCATAAGCCGTGTGCCTGATATATTTCATACAGGGGACCTTCATTCATTTGCACTGAAAAACTATAGAGGGGTTCAATTGATATCTTCTTCTACATTTCAGGGGCAGACAGCTTTTATGGACAGGGTGGGGCACCAGTCTAATCCGGGGAAGGTCACAAGGGTGCGTCTTGACAGTATGAAGCCGAGCGTGCTTGATCTTGTGGATTGATGATGCCTTTCTTTAAGAAAATAAAAAGGACCGGGCAAGTTTTTGGACGCCCG
>WTCA01000010.1 GCA_013138805.1 archaeon
GAATGGCAGAATATATCGTTCTATTATAATTCCACATATATCGGCTCCAATATCACGAACTCTACAGGATGGGCTGTCTATATGTGGGATACGCTTAGTGTCGGTGCTTCAGGCACTTATTTCATAAATGCGACATATTCAAGCAATGTGACAATCTATGCTTATGAGTCATATAATGATACTCTTGAGATTACTATGACTTACAGGAGCATAACTGTGCATGAAGCTGATAATTCGTCTGACAGCAGCTGGGCGCTTCTTGGCATTCCTCTTGACTGGAGCTATTACTGTTATGCAGGCATGGGTAGCTGCGTTGATACTTATGCTTCAGACAGTGACGGGAGCAAGACAAATTTCACAATAGATAATGTCGGTGACAGCGTTGATGTTTTTGCGTATGTGACTTCTGACTTTGATGCATCCAAGTTTATGATATGCTCAAGCTCGGATTCTGATACCAGTGATGATGCTTCCTGCACCGATCCACCATCTGAAGGGGTTAATGGTGCTGATAATCTTCAGATTTATGTAAATGTGAGCGGTTCATGGGGCTGGTACAGTATTCCTCGTCTGGGCAGGGATGGTTCAGACTATATGATTGCGGTTGACTGCGATGTCCCGGCAGCGACGAATGCGACAGGCATTGACTTTAAGGTGCGCGCACCGTACGGAACTATCGGCGCTTATGGAACAACTATAACATTTGTAACTTATGACGGCGTGTGCAGTGACGGCCAGGAAGGGCTTTACTTTACACCGTGAGGGTTGATATATATGAGAATAAAGATATGCATTGCAATGGTTCTGATATCTGTATATATAGTCTCAAACAGTGCCTTTGCTCTTGATGTATCGCCTTCTGTGGTTGATGCAGGCCTGCTTGAGCTGAACCGTACTTATGAATATTCAGCATATATTATCAACAGAGATACTGACATATATGACCTTAATCTGTCTATAACATCAAGGGCGAAATATCTTGAAGGCTGCGTTGACTTTTCGCCTGAAGGATTTGAGATTGTTCCCGGTGTCAGGCAGGAGATAAAGATATATCTTAATACATCTGCATGTTACCTGAGTCCCGGTGTCCATAATCTTTTAATCATTCCACAGATATCAGAAGAGAGCACAACAGGTGTAAAGGTTGTTTCTGTTCCTGCCATAAGCCTGAAATTTATGGTGCCCGGTGATGTTGAGCCTATGCTTGCGCTTGAAGAGTTTGATATGGAGAAAAGTATAGATGAAGGTGATACTCTGCATATTTCTATGCGTGTGAACAATACAGGGAATGTGCGTTTGAGTGCGATACCTTATGTTGAGATTCGAAAATACGGAGCTTTAATAGACACTGCAAGAGGTACTACAGAAGTTCTTCTGGAACCCGGTTCTGTTGAGGATGTTGAGTTCTCTTACAGCGGCGCTCTTCAGGGAGGAAATTATGAGGCTATAGCTTTTGCCAGATATTTTGACGGAAACCTTACGAACCGCAGGACAATCGCTTTCAGTGTGGTGGGAGCTGATGTGCCTGAGGAACAGGAGACTGAGGCAGAAATTGATATTCCTGTCATTTTTGATACTGTGAATATAGGGAATGAGGATGATGTCTTTATCATGACTGAAACTATCAATACTGAAACTGATTATATTTCTGATGAAATAGAGGAGGATAATCTAACGGGCGATGTTATAATACGGGAGCTTACAGCAAGATTTGTGTCAGGAAACATTTCTATTTTCCTGGAGCTTGAGAATACATATGATTTTGATGTTGATTATATCGCAGAGTTCGTGATTATTGATGATGATGGTGCTTATGTCAAAACTATTACTGAAAAAGGCATATTGGGCATATCTGAGATTGGGGTGATCAGGAAATCTGTATGTCCTGGACCTTATGGGAAGTATACGGTGCGGGCGACAGTAAAATATGGTGACGGCACATTCTCAAAGACGGTGCAAAAAGAGACAGAAACAAGCTTTATTGCAGCGCCTACAGCATTGGCCACAAAGAATACTGGTTCGGGATTGTTATTTGTCATTTTTGCAGTGATTGTGCTGTATGTCGTATATTCATATAGATCCAGAACATCTAAAAATGGAAAGTCTCCGATAAAAGATAATGCTATTGGCTCTATCTCAAGCAAGTATAGTTTAATAGAGTCAGACATCAATGCGCTGGAATCTAAAGTTCTGGGCATGAAAAACAAAATAAGAGGTCTTATGTAGAGGCTGTATTGGCTTTAAGATAAATGCTTTAAGGATACTATGATTGATTATGGGTGTGATGAAAATGGCTAAGGATAATGTTTTCAGGAAGTTTCCTGTCTTTATCTTCTTTGGAATCCTGTTTTTCTTAGCCCTAAACAGCACAGATCCATTGTCAACACCTCTCGGATATCTTGTGAACAATAATATGTCTGTTTCAATCAAGCCGGAGATTAACCATATTGTTTTTGAAGAGATGGGCGGAGATACAAACGATCATATATTTCAAATTGGACCGATAATAGATGACGGCAACTGGTACAGCTATAACAGCAGTTACGGGGGCATATATGCCGGCTATGAAATCGGCGTCTATTCTGACAATAATACAAACCTTTTCATTATCAAGAACACAGGAACCGAAACAATTGATGTCTTCATATCTTCCTCTGATTTTGACAACGGCATTGTCGGAGATTCCAACCATATTGACGTGAACATGTCGCTCGGCAATTTTCAGATATTCATACCTGGCGACGGCTGGAAAAATGTTCCGGACAATAGCGAGATTGATGAGGACAACTATAAAAATACAGAAGAGCTGTGCATTGTCAATGACCTTGCAGTCGGCTCTTTTGTAAGCGGCTTTGATTTTCAGATAAGGTCGCAGCCAGGCACAGATGATGGCAATTATACTGCAAATATAGTTGTGTCTATATTTGATAGCGACACTATTGATTACTGCTCAGGAGCTGGAGAATATGTCAATACGTAAGGGTGAACTATCTTGCGTCGGGCAGATGTTCTTTTCTATTGCTATCTCTTTATTCATGCTGTTATTCTTTGCCGTACCTCTTTCAGCCATTGGTGTTGACCCTACATTTGTTAATGCAGGTGTGCTGGAGCCAGACAACGCGTATATCTTCCCTTTTGAGATTACAAACAGGTTCCCTTTTTCTGTCCCGCTTGACATATCTTTTGAGCTTACTGCGGCATCAAGGTTTTTGGAGAGCAACACAGTCTTCTTCCCCTCAAGCACTATTGTGAATATGAATGACACCAGAATTTTTTTCAGTGTTGTTATCAGCGGTTTAGAAGATATACCTGAAGGCGACTATATGCTTGTGTTTAGGCCTTTGCCTACTCCTGCTGAGGAAGCGGAATTAAATTCAACCCATAATATGACTATTGCATCATATATAGTCTCGACAGCAGCTGCTGCAATAAATTTTTCAGTATCTCATCCAGTTTCGCCACCCCCGTCACCGCCGCCAGATTCAGATGGTGATGATTCATCCAGCCCCAGTTCTTTACCTATACAGAGCCCGCCGCCGGCAGAAACAGAACCTATTATGCATACCAAGGAGATAACAATCACAGCGCCATGGTTTTTTAGGGTGGCACAGGAAAATGATACTATTTCAGTAAAACTTACGAACACAGGCACTTTTAATTTCACCAGCCTTTCGGTCAGGAAAACGACGATGCCGTCATTTGGCATAGACTATGAAGAAAATATAGGCAGACTCTTTTCGGGTGAGGAAAAGACAATAGTTTTCAATATATCTGATTTTTCAAGCATATATCATTTCTTAGGTATTGTCATCTCTGACGGGGAAGATGAGTGGGAAAAAAACATTATGGTGTTTGTGCCAGAGACGCCCCGAGAGCAGGTATATTCTGATATGGACTGCATAGAGTTTGAGCCGAGGAATGCAACTGCCAAAAAAGGCGAGGAAACAAGGATAGACCTTACGGTCCGGAACGTATGCAATATAACCCTGCATAATATGAATGTGATCATAAGCGGGTTTGATTATCTGAAGCATATAGATATCGTTAAGCCTGACAGCTCGCTGTATCTTGAAATGCTTCAAATACCTACTGATAAGGATGAGACTTACACTGTGCTTTTCCTGTATGATGAGGGGAAGACAGTCTCGCACTTTCATGTTCATCTGAAGGAGGGGTATGGGAATATATTTTTAGGTATTGCTGTCATAATTTTCCTGTTCCTAGTTTACAAGTACAGGCGCCAGATGCCGGATAATAGTACAATACTCTCAAAATATAAAAATACACTGATGATTCATGTGTTAAATTTTGTTGAGCTTGTTCAAACTTATGTATATCGTTTAGTAAGGCAGGTCAAACCTGTTGATAATCTAATGGTGCAGCACAAAAAAAATGTAGATTCTGTATTTTCACAGATGTCCGGCAAAAAATCATTGTTAAAAAAAGACAAGCTTAATCTCACAACATATCAGAGAACAGAGAGACTTGATAGCGGTAAATACGCAGGTCAATCAAGAGAAAATTTTATAGAACCGATGAATGAGATTAAAGGACTCAAAGAGATACAGGACCTGATTAAAAATAAAGATATAGATTACGAAAAAACCCAGGAATTGATAGAAAAACAGGAATTCCTTATAAAGATGGAAAAACTTCGCAGAAAAAACGGAATTTAAAGATAAGTCTGATGAATGGCTGGTTCATGAACTCGCCGACTATCCTGCTATAGATTGATGGGGTTTCTATGTCACTTGTATTATAAATCCTGTCAGATTTAGCTGTTATAGAGTGGAAATACAGCAACTGTTTTTTAGGATACTACACTTTTTTCCATCAGCCAAACCTTTATAAAACTGCACCTATTTAGTGCATCTGCCTTGTTTTGGCAATAATCGGTGTGGTGTGTATGCATAAAATTCCTGAAAGACTGGTGCGTATCTTTATTGTATTTTTTGTTCTCTGCATCCTGTGGTATATGCCATCTGATGCCTTCAGTGATGCGCAGATTTCTTCAGGTGTAGGAAACAGTATCACGGGTGATGTTTTGGTGACAGTAAGGCATAATCCTCTTGATCTGTGGAATACGGACCGTGAGGAGATAATGTATATCTTCAATCCTTATGTTGAGACTTTCAGCTATTCCGGATGCATAGATCATCCCGGACTGAGAGACCTTCTGCTAGACGGGGGCATTATAGAGGATACTGCATATGTGCTTACTTATGAGTGTTCCGGTGATGTTGAGACTGCATATGATCTTCATTCCTTTGTCTACAGTTCTATTGATTATTCGCCTGTTGATGCAGATATTGATGCTGAAGATGTGCTTTTTTTGGGCAGGGGCGACTGTTCAGAGATGTCTGTGCTTTTGGCAAGCCTTCTGAATGCGAGAGGCATCAAGGCATATGTTGCTGAGGGTTCGGGGCACAGGTATGTCTTTGCCAGGATTGACGGCGTATGGTTTCCTATAGATGCATCTGCCCGGGATTTTTATCATGCCTATAAGCTATGGGGTTCTTCCGGCGGCAATATATATGATGTGTCTGATGGACAGGCATTTATGTTTGACAGAGATAGGGTAATTTTTAATAAGGACTGGTGCTCAAATAAGAGCTATGTATAGAAGCCAGTTCCTGCGGAAACATATATTCCTGCAATTGTCCTTATTTTTGGTATTTCTCTTATCTGTTACGTTTTCCTATGCCGTCTCTTTAGATGATGTAGAGATATCCGGATTTAATGTAAAAGATACGGCAAAGGGTGATGTGGTCTATTTTGAAGCAGACCTGAACAATGTCGGGGCGTATCATATTTCTTTGATTCCTTATGTTACTGTATTTAGCCAAGGAAATGCTGTTGAGGAAATCCCGGGAGATAAAACACAGATATTTTCGCGCAGGAGCAAGAAAATAAGGATTGGCTACAATACAAGCGAGCTTGATTTAGGCCAGCATACTGCTGCATTTCGGTTTGTGATTGACGGTCAGGAGTCGGATGTGATTGAGTATGATTTTGAAATACTGGAAATGCATCAAAGTGTCATAATCAAAGATTTAGATGTAGAACCTACTGAACTTGGAGATGTTATGGTCATCTCTGCGATACTTGAAAATGCAGGCACTGTTGATGTTGATTATTCTGTCAGGTTCAGCATAGTCGACAGCTCCGGAAATGTTGTGGATGGTATGTCTGTTGCCGGCTTTATTAAGAAATCCTCAGTTGAGACAATTTACACTGCATGGGATACTGGTAAAAAACAGCCAGGAAACTATCCTGTGTCAGCTGAAGAATATGGGATTAAGGCACAGGCAAAGTACTGGATTGATTCTGAAGATATACATGAAAGTGAAGTGAAGGATGTGGGGGCTCAATTATTTGGTGATGCAGGCATAGTTGACAGTATTGGGGATGTTTTAAGCTCTTTGTATTTTAAATTGTTTGGTTTTTTGTATTGATTTTCTGTTAATTTTTTGATGTTTTTCTGCTTTCTTGTTGCTGTTTTTATATCTTAATATATCAATGTATTTATTATAGTTTATATTCTTATCCTATTTCTTATTTTTAATATCAAAAGATATATAAACCGGCGGCAATAATTAAGACTTAATGCAGAACAAGACAGGAATTCTTTTAGGCAAAGCAGACAGGATTATTATAAAACTGCTTAAGAAGTCAGAGCGGGCTCTTTCTACATATGAGATAGCAAAAATGCTTAATCTTTCCTGGGCGACGGCAAATACTCACTGCTACAAGCTTATGTCGCTCGGTGAAATTTCCGGCAGAAATGAGGAAGTCAAGATAGGCATGCGTCGGATTGTGTGGGTGCTGGCGGACAGGATTGAAAATAAGGGAAACAGAAGTGAAGGGGGTGTGGAATGATGCAGATAAGATGTGCTGAAATATTGGGAAGGAGAGCGTGCCTGGTCTGGGCCATGGTCTTTTTTGCAACTCTTTGCATCTGCTCCGGCGCAGTTTCTGCACTTGAACTTGAGAATGTGTATGTTGAGCCAAATCCCGGCCTGATAAATGTCTCTGGCGGCGAAGCTGTTTTTACTATATATGCAGACTGTGTCATGAATGATACAGGTGCTGTTAATGTCACAGCAGATATAAGCGGTCCTGCTTCTGCGTCTCTTGTGCTGGTGCAGTCCGGGGCGAATTCAAGCACATATACCGGTGAATATTCTGCATATACTTTTGGTGAGCATTATGCAAATGTAGTTTGTGAGTCAGGCAATGAGACTGACAGTGCGCAAGTTTCTTTTACTGTGAACATGCTTGATCTTGAGATTGTTTCTATATCTGAGACAGAGGCATATTCAGGAAGCATATCTGCTGTCAGGGTGAAACTGCTTTTGGATAATGTATCTTTGGTATCTGGTGTGGATTTCAGGATTGATATGGATGGTTCTAAAGGCAGCTGGAGCAGTGATACACTTAACAAAGCTCCTTCCGGTGATTATATTGACATTGCCTGGACAATTCCTGTGATTGAGGATGGCGCTTATGACTTGTCTATCTATGCTTATCTTGATAATAGTTATGTCTTTTCTACAAAGAAATCTTTTTTGACTGTCAGGCCGCAGGTTGAGCTTAATATTTTAGAGCCGCAGATTGACAGGATCTATACTTTATCCGCTCCGGAGACTTTCCATGTTGTGGCAAGAGCAAAAACTAATCCGTTTTTAGTGGGTCGGCTGGACCAGTCCGAGTTCTGTGCCGAACTTGATGGGAAGAGACTGCAGATTAAGAATTTCAGCTATGATACTGCTACAGATACTTATGATTTTTTTGTAGATATTTACAGGGTTGATTCTGATGATTATTATTATGAACTGGTTATCTGTGCAAAACCTGAAGGCATTGAGAAAGAGAAGAGCTCTGACTATGTACCTGTCCAGTTTCTGCTACCTTTTGAGGGTGTTCTGAGAGATTCTATGAATAAGGCAGTAACAGATGCAAAATTCACTTTTGTAAAAAACAGCGGCGGTGCAACTTATGATGAATGCATTACTGATTCGTCCGGTTTCTGCTCTGTTCTTCTGTATCCTGGTGACTATGATGTTGATATGGATTTTGGAGAGGTCTCTGTAAAAGTCTTTGATGCAGACATATGGGATTATGATTCTTCTGTTGAACGTCTTGAAGATGTCATAATCTATGATTCTCCAACAGTTACGTCTGTTGATGGTTTGGGTGAAGTCCTTAAGATTGCTGCAGTTGATTTCCTTTTGCCTTATGATTCTGCTGAAGTGTTGCTGTCCGGTATTGAACAAGGCAGTGATGTTTCTGTGTTTGCCTGTCCTGGCTGGGATTTTGAAGAGGCGTCCTGTGATGGCGGGTGGGATGTTCTTAATTCCTTTTCAAGATATTATGATAATATCAAATTTACCACGCAGAATATCTGTGCGTATGCAGTGGTCAGGACCGGTGCACTTTATATTGATATCCTTGGGAACAAGAGTGATTACTTCCTGGGGGAGCAAATCATTTTGACAGGTACTGTGCATGATACTGCAGATAATCCTGTTTCCTGGGCGAGTGTGAGCTATACATCAGAGGATATATCCGGCACAGCTGTCACTGATTCAAATGGTTTTTTCAATATCAACGCTGAGGCACCTTTGCTGCCTGGTGATTTTGAGTTAGTGATCCTGGCCAGCAAGAACTCCTATGTCTCTGCTGAATCTGACCTGCTTTTGAAAGTCTACAGGAAAGATGCTTTGGAACTGGATGTTCCCATATCTTTGACAGTGGATCTTGATCTTGTTTCTTCTGTAAACATCACTGTGAGAAATTCAGGGCAGTCTGTGCTTTATGATATCCGGCTCAGTGTTGCAGGTATGCCTGACGGATGGTATGATATTATGCCTGATGTTCTGGAAGTGCTGAAACCGGGGGACAGTGCTGATGTTGAACTGAAAGTAAATGTTGCGGGGCAGGACTGTGAAGAGGAAGCATGTGAAAGCTCATATGTGCTGACATTTATGGCTGTGTCTGATTCCGGTGCATATATTGCTGAAAATCTTATGTTATATATTGGCGGCATTGTCTCTTTCGGGCAGGATGTTGTTGAGAATGATGCTTCCGGTTCTGATGACGACAGTCCTGTGTCTTTTGGATCCGAAGATATAGGTGATGCGATTACAGGGTTTGCGGTTTCTGTCAGATCGTATGGTTCTGTGTTATTTTATCTGCTGTTGTGTATTGCTGTTATTGTGATTGCAGGGCGAAAGATGCTTAAGAAGCCGCTGCGCCATGGTGCAGTGAATGAATCTTACCTTTCCCAGGTCCGGGCAGAGATTCTTAGAGAGGGTGATGATTCTGTGGAAGATAAGACTGTAAAAGGTTTTGTAAGTGATAAGACTGTAAAGGAAAATATGGATAAAACTATATCAAATCCTTTTGGCTAATATAAATGTTTTGGGTCTTATAACCGAAAGGCATATATAGTCCCTGTAGTTAAGTAAACCATATCTGTGATTTATCAAATTATTGATTATGGTGTTTATATGAAAAAATCATTTTTGCTTTTAGTCGGCCTATATGTTCTTGTTGTATTTGCTCTGGATATTCCAGGAGTGATTGCAGACGGGCCTAATGATGATTTGACTGCAGATGTAACTGTCGGCACTTCAGCTCCGTCTGTGGGCACTATAACATGTATTGACGATCCGCTTACTCTGGGTGCTGAGACGACTGTG
>WTCA01000075.1 GCA_013138805.1 archaeon
ATCACCCTTGACTGCGACGGTTACACGATAAACTATTCCAAGACTTCAGCAGGATACGGTGTTTATATATCCGGAAAAAACGACACAACTGTAAAGAACTGCAACATAGTACAAGGAAGTTCTTCCGGTGACCCCTGCATTAAAACCGCATCATATAATTATTATCAGAACATAACAAACAATAAGTTCAAGATACTTTCTGACGACTATGCTCTTAATCTTTTTACATTCAATTCAAGCATTACTGAAAATACAGTATATTACGGCGGATCTAATTCTAAAGGAATCATTTTAGATGGTCTGTCTGGCATGGGCTATAATACAGTATCCAATAATATTGTCAATACAGTAGGAGGAAATAATATTCACCTGTTTTTATCGTCAAATAATATCATAGACAATAATACATTGGAATCCGGAAATCAAGTAGCAGCGGCTATTATATTATTACAATCACTCTCAAACAACAATATAATCACAAACAACAAACTTAACGGCACAAACACCGTAAATGGATGGTTCATATTATTTTTTAGTTCAGACAATAATGTGTTGATAAACAATAGTATATATTCCGTATATGCCGGAGCACAGAATCATCGCTTGTATGACTCAGACAACAACACTATAATAAATCCATACATCGATGGTTCCGGTTACGATTTCTATGTTGCTGGCAATAGCAATGGCCACAGCAATTATATCATAAATTCAACATCAGATACAATCGGATTTGACGGAGCTTCAGTCACAGATAAACTCTATATTCAGTGGTACTTAGATGTCTATGTCAACGACACGGCAGGGGACCCGATACTATCCGCAAACGTCACCGCCTGGCAGAACAACGGAACGGAAGCGTTCACTCGCCTCACCGATGCATTCGGAAACATCCAGAGGCAGATCCTGACCGAGTACATGCGAAATTACACAGCGAAATATTACACAGACTACAATAATTATACAGTCAATGCAAACCAGAGTGGATACACGAATGCCACAACAGAAGTCAACATGACGACAAACACTAACATCTATCTGACTCTTAGTATGGACCAGACAGGCCTCAACATCTGGGACTCGTCAAACACAGACACAGTTTACACCAACTATTCAAAATTCTTCGCTAACTATACGAATTCCTCTGGTGACCCAATAAGCGGTTCAGACAGCTATTGTACTTTCAGCCACAACAAGACAGGAAACTGGACAGAAACAGTCGACATGACTTATAACTCATCATCCGGTTATTATGAACTGATTGCAGACGGCTCATATGCAGAGATGGTTGAAGATATAGACCGATGGATATTGGAAGAGAACCACACGGCATCAATGCCTTACGGAACTTATTCATTTAATGTGTCCTGTTATAGCCAGAGCGATGCTAACAAATCCGAGACAGACCCTCTTACAATAACAGAATATCCGACCGCTCTTGAAACCATTGACCGGGAGAGTGATGAAGAGACGCATCCTCTGAGCGATGATGCAGAGATAGTGATTAATGAAGATACTTACTTCTACGCAAATTATACGATGAGTCTTGATAATGAAATGATCAAGAAAAAGTTATTAGTTATAGATGCAGGATATACAACTTATTCTATTGAAGTGGATGATATCCTTGATGATCCCGGGCTGGAGATTGTGGTGGGTACAAATGACTATGGAAGGGTTATAGTTTACAATTCCACAGGCGACTTAAAATACTCAAAAAAAATAGACCCCTCTGGATGGTATAATAATCCAGTAAAGGAATTAGAGATATCAGATCTTGATGGTGACGGCATTAAAGAGATAATCTTTTCATCTACAGGCTACAGCGGACATTACGGTGTATTAAAAATAATTAATGCATCTCTTGACACGATGTATGATGCTGGCACAATAGGAAGTGCAATTTATAGTATCGAAATAGGCAATGTTGATGATGATTCATATAAAGAAATATTTATAGGTTTAGGGCTTCCATACTCCGATTCCGGCAACGCACCACCGTTGCAGGCTTACGGTCATGACTTGGAAAGTTTATGGAATCATAGTTTTACAAGTACTGTACTGTATAATTCAATTGATTTGGCAGATATAAACAATGATGGTTATTTGGATGTGATTGCAGGTTCAAGAGATTCTAATGTCACAGCAATTAATGGTTCAAATGGTGCAGTGCTTTGGGATGTAGATACAGGAAGTGATGTTATTTCTGTTGAAGTCGATGATATTAACAACGATAATCAGATGGAGATTGTTGTTGGAAGATTCGGTGGTGATGTTTTCATCTATAATTCAACAGGTGATGAGATTGCAAGCAATCTGGATGTGGGTTCAAATTATCCTTACGATTTGGAAATCCATGATTTGGACAATGATGGAGATAAAGAGATAATCTATGGTGATTCTAGTTACAACTTAGTAATACTGAACTCAAGTTTGGATATATTGGATTCCGTATCGTCAGGAAATAATATAGACACTATTGCGTTTGGGGATATTAACAATGATGGTTATAAGGAAATCATTATAGGAAAAAGAACAGGAGCAAACGAATTGATGGTTTATAATTATACTGCCGCAGACGGTCTGGCAAATGTTATAAACTATGACTTTGGAGAATACATAACATATCATGCGATTGATCTTGCCGATATGAATGATGACGGAATATTAGATATGTTTGTCGCTTCTTATGATCATACAGTAAATGTAATACAGGAAGTTCAGTGCCGGATAGATTTCGGCTCAGGTTATCTGGATATGGTCTGGAATGAATCAGAGAATCTATGGTCATACAACAGGAGCTTCAGCACAAACGGAACCTATTATTACAACACAACCTGTTCTAAAAGCGGTTATGTCGCACAGGAAATACTTAACAAGAACATAACAATACCACCAACACCTGATCTGAACTTGACATCAATCACAGCTCAAAACATCTGGAGCAACGAGACTTTGATTGTCTCTGTCAACATCTCCAATGACGGAAATGCGAACGCTCAGGATGCCAATGTTAGCTGTTATATTGATGGAGTAATGTTTGATTCTTATAATGTGACAATCAATGCAGGAAATTATAATTACTCAAACTGCACAATGGCAATAACTGATGAGGGAGGTTCAGATCATACCATTAATGTCTCGGTCGATCCTTCAAATTATATATATGAATCTTATGAAGACAACAATAATCTGTCAACATCTGTAAACATTACCCAGGTCACAACACTTGATGCTTATGACCAGGAAGATGATGCAGAGAACAAGGCAGGTCCTGGTTTCAGCGAAAATGATGTTTACATAGACACACAGACATATTTCTGGGCCAACTGGACAAGGGATAACAACGAAACCTCTATAATGCCTGTTTTGAAATATTATTGGGATACAAATACAGGAAATTCTATAAATTCTGTGGAAGCTGATGATATAGATGGTGACGGCAAGATTGAGATAGTTATCGGAAGTAACAGTGGTGATATTTTCATCTATAATTCTACAGGTGATGAGATTGCAAGCAACCTGGATGTTGGCTCAAATTATGTTTATGATATTGAGATATATGATCTGGATAACAATGGAGATAAGGAAATAATCTATGGTGATTATGGTGGCAACTTGTTGATACTGAACTTAAGTTTGGATGTATTGGATTCCATAGCGTCAGGAAATGATATCAAGACTATTGAGCTGGGAGATATAAACAACGATAGCTACACCGAGATTATCATAGGTACAGATTCTAAGACAGACGAATTGATGGTCTATAATTATACTGATGCAGCAGGGCTGTCAAACATTTGGAACAGTGATTTCACTAATAGCATAACATATCATGCAATTGACCTTGCAGATATTAATGAAGATGGGATATTAGATGTTGCAATAGGTTCATGGGGCAACAATGTTTCTGTCTTCAACGGAACAGATGGGGTCATATTATGCTCTGCATCAACATCAAATGCCGTTTACTCAATAAGTGTTGGCGACATTGATGGTGACAGTAATATGGAAATTGTTGCAGGCGTTGATGGTAAATTGATAGTATATAATTCAACATGTGATGAGATAACAAGTAGGATTTACGGCAAAGCTCACGACTTGGAGATTTATGATCTAAATGACGATGGAAATAAGGAAATAATTTATGGCGATTCTTTTGGCAACTTGGTAATACTGAACTCAAGTTTGGATATATTGGATTCAACATCTGTGGGTATAGCCATTTACACGATTGAGATATCTGATGTTGACAATGATGGTTTCAATGATATTATTGTCGGGAAGGGTTATGCTGTTAATGAGCTAAATGTGTACGAATATACATCTGCAAATGGTTTAGAAATAAAATGGAACTATGATTTTGGACACAGTATTGAGTATCATTCAATTGATTTGGCTGATATGGATAATGATTCCGTCATGGATATAATCGCAGGTTCTATGGATGATACTTTCGCTACAACACGTTTGGAAACATGCCGGATACTTTTCAATGACACAGATGTCTGGAAGGCAATGACTTACAATGCATCCTCCGGCTTGTACTATTACAACAGGTCTTTCTCAATCGTTGATATATACACATGGAATGTCTCCTGTGACCGTACACATTACGAGAGTCAGGAATGGAACTCGACTATAACAATCCTTGAGGACTCAACCGACCCTGAGATAGAATTTGTCTCCCCTACTCCTGATGATGGCAATGTTACTGGAAATGACAATGTTTACATAAACTGGACAATTACAGAGGATAATCTCAACACAACAATCTTCAACTGGAACGGCACCAACATGACTTTGACCAACAGTTCAATGAACATGACCGGACTTTCCGACGGCACCTACACATACTACGTCTGGGCAAACGACACCACAGGCAACAGCAACCAGACCGAGACAAGGAATGTAACGATAACTTCCCACCTCCAATGCGGAACCCTCTCTGATGCAGATACAGTCTATACTCTCACACAGAATGTATCCTCAGACGGAACTTGCTTCACTATCGGAGCAAATAACATAACAATTGACGGGGCAGGATACACGATAAACTACTCCTGGATCGGCAATGGTTACGGAATAAACAATACTGGCGGATGGGATAACATAACAATAAAAAACCTGAACATTGTACAGGATAACTCTTCAGCAGACGGCACAGCAAATTACGCCATATATGCTTCAGGGATGGTGACGAGCAACATAACGAACAACACGATAAGTACAAAAGACAATCTTGCAATCAGCATATATCTCGGGTCATCCAGCAGCTCAAACACAATATCAAACAACACAATATCTTCAAACAATACAAACAGTGTCGCAGTACGTCTTGACGCATCTACTTCAAACACAATAATCAACAATAATGTTTCAGCAGGTGCCACATGCATCAATCTCGAGTCA
>WTCA01000065.1 GCA_013138805.1 archaeon
GAAGAAATCCTGCCAGAAGACCTATTTTTTTGTTGAACAGCTCCTTTCCTAGAAGATACATGGCTATGCCCATCAAAGCACCCATAATTGCAGGGTACAATTTTGCCCATTCGTAAAAGGAAAGGGATGGGATCACTATTGCAATTATCTTATACATGACTGCGGGCAGATAATATACTACAGGTACACCTGCGTGAGGATCCATACCTGTCGGGAAATATCTCAATGTGTCAAAGACAAGATGGAAATTGTTGTTCATCATGTCAAGACTTGTACGATATATATAGAAAGGGTCAAGCGCCTGAAGGCATACCATACCTTCAATGCAGTCAGCCAAAGGTTTCAAAGATTGTGCACGGATATACAGGCCAATGGCAAAGATAAGGAGAAGCGCAACTGATACCCAGTATTTTTGGACATATTGGTTTGATCTGACCTTTTCGTATGAAGCTGATACTTTTTCTGATAAAGCAACCAGATTCAATCCTTGCGATTCTGACATAGATATCCCTTTACAATCAATCTTGAAACAAATACTATTTTATATCTTTCTGTCAAGAAGCCCTTTAACTGTGCGCTCTACAGCCTGTCTTGAGTTATATTTTGAGATCCACCCTGTCTTCTCAAGCTTGGCTGTTGAAAGCATCATGTCTGTGACGTCGCCTTTCCAGCCGCCTGAACCGCCTGTGTATGTGAATTTTACATCTTTCAGGTCCATACACTTTACAACAATCTTTGCAAGAGATGTGACATCAAGCTGGTCTTTTGAACCGAAATTGAAGGCATCTGTCTGCTTATCCTGCGCTTTTTTTGCGTGAATTATCCCGTCAATGCAGTCATCTATATATATATATGACTTGTTCTGCCTGCCGTTGCCGAGTATTTCCAAAGTTTCCGGATTTTTCCTTAGCTTTGTGATGAAGTCAAAGATTACGCCGTGAGGTTTGTCGCCAGGACCTATGACATTTGCGAATCTTAATATTGTCGCTTTTATATTGTAGAGGGAGGCGTATGTCGATACAAGAGCCTCGCCTGCCAGTTTCGATCCGCCATACATAGATATGGGAAAAAGAGGGCCATAGTCTTCAGGAGTCGGTATTTTCTTTGCATTTCCGTAAACAACAGAACTTGATGTGAATATGAATCTTTTCACTTCTGCTTTGCGGCAGGCTTCAAGAACCCTGTATGTGACAACGATGTTCTCGTCAAAATCTATTTTTGTGTCTTTTGCGCCGAGACGGACATCTGAATTCGCTGCAAGATGATAGACTTCATCAATGCCTTTGAAGTGTTTGTCTATGCTGTCTGCAAGGAGGTTTATCTTTATTATTTTCAATTTTGGGTTTTCTACATCAATTGAGGTTGTGTCTTCTGACTTGTCAAGGACCAATACAGAATAACCATCTTTTAAAAGGCGGCGTACGAGATGCGGGCCGATGAAGCCAAGACCGCCTGTGACCATTACTTTTTTGTTTTCTGCCATAGTCACATTTTTGCCTGATAAAGTTATATCTGTTTTGCTGTATTTTTAACCAGTCAAAGAAAATCCATGTCACCGAAGCGTTCTATGTCTTTTCTGCTTTTTGAAAGAATTGAGAAAAAGGTGACTAACTCTGTGTCTGAAAGTGAATTTAATGTTTTTCTTATGCCGAGGCCGAGCTCTATCTTTTCTGCAAGGCGTGATTTCCATTGCCTGTCGTAGTCATTTAATGCAGATGAGGTGAAATTGTTGTCTTCAACAGCTTTGACGATCACTTCTGATGCTATATCTGCGCACAGGAAACTGTAGATTATGCCGCCGCCGGAGAATGGCTTTACCTGAAGGGCTGCATCTCCAAGGAGAAGTATGTTGTCTGCTGCGGTCTTGTCTATTATGCCGAAGCATATCGGATGAGTATATGTCTTATCTATCTTTATGTTGTGTTCTGCAATAAAGCGATTAAAATGTCCAATATGATCCCTGTCGGATGCAAGGCCGTATTCTGTCCTTTCTCCTCTTGGTATTTTCCATGCGAAGAAACCGGGCGCTATGTCTTTTCCGTAGAAAAGTTCTACAAGATCTGAATTGTTCTTTTCATCTGTGTATCCTAAGATGCCGCTTACCTGCTGCTTTTTTCCTGTGTTGAGTCCTGACGCTTTTCTTACTACTGAACCTGCGCCGTCGCATCCGACAATTATTTTTGACTGGATTGTTTCTTTGTCAGTCTTTGTGTATACCCGACCGTCTTTTGTATGATAGCTTTCAAAAGAAATCCCTGTTAAAAGTTTTGCGCCTGAAGATTTTGCCCTATCTGCCATGAACCTGTCAAATGCCGGGCGGTTAAGGACATAAGCCTGTGTGTCTTGTCTTTTTATTGTGAAGGATGTGTTTTTAGAGTGGAATGTTGAGCCTTTTATTTTATTCTCTATCAAGGAATTGTCTATCTTTACAAAATCATTTATTCTTGTGCTTACCAGGCCGGAGCAGGCGTGCTTTCCTATTTCTTTCTTTTTTTCTATTATTGTTGTGTCTATCCCTTTTGATGCGAGCTTTTCTGCCAGGTATGTGCCTGCAGGGCCTGCGCCGACTATAAGAATGTCTGTCTTGAGCATGGATTGTGTTTGGGGTAGAAATGTTTTAAATGTTGGTTTTCCTGAAAAAATCAATTACTGCCTCTGCGGCGTGGATGCACATGCGCTTGTCCGCTTCCTTTGTCATCGCCCCGAGATGCGGCGTGAGGACTGTGTTGTCCAGAGATAGGACTCTTTTGTCTGTTGGGGGTTCTGTGTCGAAGACATCCAGGGCTGCACCTCTTATCTCTTTTTTTTCAAGGGCAGATATTAGAGCATCCTGGTCTATCACAGGACCTCTTGAAGTATTCACTATTATTGCTGTGTCTTTCATCGCGGCGATGAACTCTTTTCCGACAAGGTGATGTGTCTTATCCAAGAGAGGGACATGGACTGAAACAATGTCTGACTCTCTTGCGATGTCTGTCAAGTCTTCTTTTTTTTCTACTTTTTCTTTTCTCATGTCTTCTTCAGATACAAAAGGATCGTAGGCGATGACTTTCATGCCGAATGCCTGTGCAAGCTTTGCGACTTCAGAGCCTATGAGGCCAATCCCTACAAGACCTAAAGTCTTGCCGTTAAGTTCTTCACCCAGGAACTTTTCCCTGTCCCAGCCTTTCTGCTCTCTTACATATCTGTCTGCCTGAGGTATGTTTCTAAGAAGGGATTGCATGAGAGCTATCACATGCTCTGCGACAGACAGGTAATTCGCTTTTGGCGTGTTCCTGACTTCTATCCCTTTCTCTTTCGCATATCTGACATCAATATTGTCCAGGCCGACTCCTGCACGGACTATTAGCTTGAGGTTCTTTGCTGCATCTATGACATCTCTTGTGATTATTGTATATGTACGCACCATTATTGCATCGTATTTTCCTATGTTTTTGAGAAGGTTCTCCTCTGATATGGTATCTTCAACAGATATGTCAAACTGACTTGTGTCTTTCAAAATATTTAAGGCATCCGTGTCTGTTATTTCAGTAATCAGCAGTCTATTCAAAGTATCACCTTGGTCAAAATTGGACAAAAACCATTAAATATCCATTGGAACAATTATATGTCATATGATTGAATATTTTATCTTCATATTAATGATAATCGCGGGTGTTGCCATAATAGCCTTTGCGGTCGACAAGAAGAGAAGAAGAGGCAAAAAGGCTTATGCAGGCATATCATCCAAAGGCACTGTCAGGCGTGGCGGAACATCCGGATACAAGAGCAGGACTGGTCGAGACAGATATACTTCAGATCCTGAGAACCCTGACAAAAGATATGATTCGCTCTTCTCCGGGAAGAAAGAGGACAAGAAAGACAGGTACAGAAAGATAATGAACCGGCGCAGGAATATTCGCCCGGGCGAGGTGGAGATACCTGTCAAGGCATGGGGCGGTTCCGGAGATACTGCATCTTCACAAAAACCTCAGGCATCTGCCAAAAATGGAAAATACGGCCATCTTTTCAGCTCTGACTCTTCTGCTTCCACAAGCAAGCTCGCAAAGCTTAAAAGGCGGGCGATGGAAGTGTATGAAGAGCAGTACAGGAAAGAAGATGTGCCTGAAAAAGAGGAGAAACCATCTATATTCTCTATGTTCGGCGGAGGAAGTTCTGAAGAAAATGCTCCACCGACACCTACACCACCTCCTGTGCAGAACTCTTTTGAACCAGAGATGAGAAGGGAAGAGATACAACCGCTTCCTGAAAGGCTTCCTGAAAGGGAGAGTGTTCCTGAGCCTGTGGCGTCTGGTTTTGGGAATTTTGGAAGATCTGATGCGGATGTTAACGGAAATTCCGGCATGTCAAGGGTGCCTGAAGACAATAATCCAAGACCTCCTGAACCGCAGCCAAAGTATGATGATGCGGCTAAGGATGATGCTTTCAACAGGATGCTCGGTTTTGAGCCGAAGAAAGATCAGGTCCCGAAGAAGAAGAATGATAATGAATGGACACCTATGTT
>WTCA01000086.1 GCA_013138805.1 archaeon
AAAATCAGCAAAAAGGCTTACCACAATCACAGGTATCCCGTCCGGCCTGAAAAATGCAAGGCTTGTAAGATATCTTATGTTATCAATCTCAACACCTGTCTCTTCCCTTACCTCTCTCCTAAGAGCATTCTCAAAGACATTGTACCAGTGCGACCCCGTATCTTTAGGAAGGCTCTTATAGTCCGAGACCTCAATCTTCCCGCCGGGAACTGTCCAGAGCCCTGGAAACACTTTCTCTTCCATAGAACGCTTTGCGATAAGGTATTTCCCATCCTTTATCACAATCGCCGTCACAGCGATATAATGCACCTTCCTCTCATCCATACAGATATATATATTAGACTATAAAAACTTCACAAAAAATCAACTATATATACGATAAAACACCAAATAACACACATGACACCCACAGAAATCATATCAGCCCTGCTCGGGATTGCAATGATTGTAAAAGGCCTTGCCATCCTTCTTGAGCAGAAGAGATTCAACAAGTGGATAGACAAGACATACACAGAGAAGAGCTATATAAAATGGTTCGCGTTTGCCGTAGGAATCATAATACTATACTATGCTGTGCCGGGCGTACCTCTTGCCAATATACTTGCCATAATGTTCGGTTTCGGAGCCATAATGGGCGGCGTCCTTCTCATGTACCCTGACGAGATGAAAAATATTGCAAAAAAGATGCTCAATAGCAGGTATGTCAAGATTATCTCAGTCCTGTCTGTTCTTACAGGGCTTGCTATACTATACATAATATTCGTATAAGACAGCAGGCATCATATCCTGTCATCTATAGTGAGTGCTTTCTTCCTGAACTTATCAAAATCTTCCCTAAGCTTCTCAAGCCCTTTATCATACTGGATAGATATCTCTTTCCCGTCAAGCCGCAATATCTCTGAACCCATCCTCTTAAGCTCTTCCTGCATCTTTCCTATCTCAGTGCGGAATTCTGACACAGAGCTGTTTGTCAGCTTAATCTTTGATACCTCACGGGTCTCCGCCTGTATATTCTCGCGTATCGCATTATCAAACACATTGGCCTTGCTCTTGAGAGTCTTCATCGAGTCACGGACATCTTTTATCTCGTCTTTAAGCAGCTTTACGTCCTGTGACACTTCCTGATCAAGCTTTGTAAAAGATGACTTCATCTCAGACACCTCTAATTCCATCGCATTTATCCTGTCGTTTGCCAGCATGATAGGATCCGGCTCTGCATTCTTGCCTTTCTTAAAAAACATTTCAAATACCTATCCCATTAATTGAACACAATCATTCATAAATCTTTGTTTGGTGTAAACCGGCTTTTGGCTTAGAAATCATCAAGATCAAAGACAGCATATCCTTTCTTCTTCAGTTCTTCCTTACCTTCAATCTTTTTTGCAGTGATGCCGAAATGCTCTTTCCTTTTTCCTGTATTCCAGTCAACAGACTCAGCTTTTATCTTAAGTTCGCGAAGTATATTTTCTGCCTGCTTCTTTGTCAGACATTTCCATTTACACTCTAAAAAAAGTATATCTTTAGAATTCTCATTCAAAGCGACTATGTCTATCTCTTTATCCTTATGCCACCATCTGCCGATTTTAGTGAAATTAAAGCCGGCATCCAAACATTTACTATGCAATATATCATTTACAAGATATTCAAACATATGTCCGCTATATGTCTGGAATTCTTTTTTTATAGTATCTACGACTTCCTTTTCTTTCCCCGCTTCTATATGTATCCTATTAGGATAGATATACCTGAACCAAAAATTAAGATAGGGATCCTCGATTATGTAATGTCTCCTCTTAAATTTATACGAGGCTGTGACAGGAATCTCTTCTTTGATTATATGCATCCTGTTTAAAACAAAAACATATTTTGAGACCATTCCTTTATCAAGCCCGGTCGCATTGCATATTTCACCAATAGTTGTGCTGCCTTGTGCGATTGCATTAAATATCAGCTTATAGTTCTTAGGTTCCCTGAATTCTTCATTTAATATAAAATCTGCTTCTCTCAGAAGATATGAACCTTTTTCTACCATATTATGCAATATGTTATCCCATAATGGAATCTCTCTGTCAAATCTTATGAGATAACCTGGAATACCTCCAACAATAAACCATATGCTTGCAAGATCTTCTTTAGAATATGGAAGAAATTCCTTAAGGTATCCAAATTTCAGGGGTGATATATGCCATTGGCCTGTTCTTCGTCCATAAAGAGGGCTTCGGTATGCAAGGACCTCGCTTTCCATAACGCTTACAGATGAACCTGAAAGGATAAGCATAATATTTTCTTCTTTCATGTTAAGTTCCCATAGTTTCTGGAATATTGAAGATATTGCTGTATTGCTGTTCATAAGAAATGGGAACTCATCTATGACAATGACAAATTTGTCTTTTTTTGTGATTTCCTTAAATTGATTATGATTAAAAAAAGCTATAAATAGAGAATACCAATCAGGAAAAACAACCTTTTCAAACATTTCATCTTCTAATATATCAGCCATCAACCCTGCAAACATTTTTATATTTTGCCTGTCCCCTTCTCTTGATGCAAGAAAATATATTCCCGGTTTTTCTTTCATAAACTTAAGCATAAGCTCTGTTTTCCCTACACGCCTTCGTCCATAAAGCACGATAAATTCCGGCTGACCTGTTCTATATCTGTTGTTCAGGTATTCAATCTCTTTCTTTCTGTCTATGAAGTTTTGTTGATACATAAGTAATATACTTTACTCTCAACTATTTAAATCTTTCGACATTTTTTTTGATGAAAAATTTTACAAAGTCATTGTTTCGCTTCATTAGCAGATATTAATAGCATCAGGGAAGCCAGACAACTTCCGATATCAGATATCCGTCTTCTCCTCCCTCAATTACTATTGTGAATTTTTCAGCCATATGAATCTTCGTCAATGCCCAACATTAATTTCCAGGCAGGAACAATATTGACACCATCAACAACTCCTTCCTCTTCAAGTGTGACTATCATTGAGTTTCTGACCTTGCTACCGAACTTGTCCAGATATTTTTTGATCTGTTTTACAGACTTCCTACTTTGCTTTACCTCAATAATATCCTGCATCTCTTTATCTATAACTATAAAATCAATCTCAAAGCCGTTCCTATAGAAGAATTTTGCATTGGTGTATAAAGCCACAGCATTCTCAAGCATAAAGGGTATGATGGTATCTATATCCTGATTATATGCAAATGCGATATTTGGTGTATATAGATATGCTTTTTTCATCTTCCTCATACTTGCTAAAGGACTGCCTCTATAATTGAACACAAATCTTATAAGAAGTCCGAATTCAAGATATTTAAAATAATTTGAGATTGTCCTTTGGTCTTTTCCAAGATCTTGAGCAATCTCTTTATAGTTGACTATCATTCCTGGCTTTTTGCTTATTATATACACAAGTGTCTTTAGGAGCTCAACATCCTTTATTTCAAACTCATCAGGCAGGTCTTTATATATTATTCTTTCTATGACATTGTTCAGTATGTACTTTTTTGCGAAATCTTCATCAACCTCATCATAAAGTTCAGGAAACATGCCGTATTTGAGATATCTATTAAAAAGGAGGATGAGCTCTTTTTTCCAGAGATTCGGATTTTTCCGTATCTGTTCAAGATTTTTATCATTCATCTCAAGAAATTCATCAAATGACAGCACGCTCATCTGAAAATCCATAATCCTTCCTGCAAGGCTCTCTGTTGATTTCTTTCTTAGGCTGACAGATGCCGAACCCGATATTATGAATTTTATGTTTGGATAGATATCATAGAACACCTTTATTTTGTTTTCCCAGTCATCCACTTTCTGTATCTCATCCAGAAATAAGTACACTTTTTCTTCTGCATCATCAAAGCTTTTTCCCAAAACATATTTCTGGTATGCCTCAAGGATTTCCTTAAGATCAAAGACAATCTCATCAAACGAGAAATATAATATGTTTTTGCTGTCTGTGTTCTCAAGAATGTCCTGCATCATCTGAAACATTGTTGTTGTCTTTCCTGTTCGTCTCAGCCCCCATATAAGTATTATCTGCCTTTTGTTTAGATATCTTTCAATATCTGCATATATATGCCGTTTATATGGCTTTAGCCATACATCTTTTACCTTTCCTGTCTTCCACCAGGGATTGAACTGTTCTAAAGCGTCAATAGATATCATGATTATATTATTGTGCCTTAACTATATAAATTTAATTACATTACGATGTCATTGTTTCAATGATTTTATGACATTACGATGTCATTGTTTCACAGAAATTGTATATTTAAATCAGATATCTATATCAAAGACAACTTTTTTACCTGTATATTGGCTGAAAGTCACCGCAATAGATATATAATCTGTCTTCTAAAGAAATATTATCATCTTTTAGAGTCTGTTGACTATGATCTCTCCAAAAAACCCCAAAAAAGGCGAGCTTACAATAGAGACTGTTATCATCATTGTGCTTTTTATCGCTGTTCTTGCTGTTCTTATTATTATTATATCTAATATTACCGGTAAAGGTACTGATTCTATGGGCGAGAATGTAGAAGCTTCGGGCGATGGTGCATTATGCCAGATCGAGTGCATTAAGTGTTGCAGTGGATCTGTTAATACTGATTGTAATGTATATGTAAACAATTTAGGTCATGGTGACTGCTGTATTGACGATAAACCCACAGAATACGGCTGCTGACATCCAACCGATTATCTCATAATTTCTGCAAAAAATTCATTCTCAAAAAACCTCTTCTTTTTTCTCAATCTCTTCCTTATTTCTAACAATTCTCCCTTATTTGCCTAATAGCACCAAATTACGCATTTTTACAGAAAAAACATTTTTTTAGTCGCCCTTGCAGTCGAAAATTTGCAGAATTGAGAACTTATGACTAACATTATAAGATACAAAGCTTTATAAACCTTTATGACTATATATTATTACTACTCGTATAGCACAACTCTTAAATAAAGGGGGATTTTATATGTCTTTACCTGCTATTGATGGAAATACCGGAAAAAACACTGCTGAAAATATGTACAAAAGAATCAAACATAAGATTGGCTCACATCCTAAAGAATCTATTGCCGGCGGCTTAATTGCAGCAGGATTGACTGGAGCTGTTTCCTTTTCACTAACAAAAGACCCTAATGACTTAGGATCCATACCTCAGGCCGGATCAAGAGTTTTTCAATTATATTCTGCAGATATTATCAATAATGCTATGAATGCATTTGATTCTGTCGCTAGAGGCCTTTCAGACTCCGGCGCAAGCCAGATACTAAAAGATGAAGGCATTTCAGGATTAACAAAGTATATTCCTCTTGCCTGTGCAGGTCTTATCCAGGGTGCCGAAGGTTATGG
>WTCA01000044.1 GCA_013138805.1 archaeon
GGTATCGAAACTTCCGGAGATGAGGATTGTCGGCCAGATCAATAAGACATATATCATTGCTGAGACTTCTGACGGGATGATGATGATTGATCAGCATGCTGCACATGAGAGGGTGCTTTATGAGAAATTTATGAATATGCATTCTTCCGGTGACATCAAGACGCAGGATCTTATCAATGTTCAGATAATTGAGCTTCCGCCTAAAGAGTCTGTCCTTCTGTCATCAAACCTTGAGGAGTTTGCTAAGTACGGGTTTACTATAGAGACTTTCGGCAAGGATACATTTATCGTTAGGACAATACCTGTTATTTTAGGTCGGTTGAAATCCAAGGATCTTATAAAAGATATTATTGAGGATTTTATCAATCTGGGCAGGTCTGACAAGATTTCTGATATGAGGGAGAAGATTATAATTACTATGGCGTGCAGGAGCGCGATAAAGGGCGGCGAGGAGCTTACGATGCATTCGATTAAAGGGCTTCTTGATGAGCTTTCCAAGGCGGACAATCCTTTCACCTGCCCGCATGGCAGGCCGACTATGATAAGCATGAGTGTCTCTGAGCTTGAGAAGAAGTTTAAGAGGGTGCAGTGACTGGCTTCATAATTAGCTTCAGAAAGCTAAGGCATCTTTATGACACTCAAACATTCGTTTGAGGTCATGGTTAAAATGATAATTCGCTTTCGCTCGGGTGACTATCTGAAAAGATGTCTCATTCATTTGAAGTCATGGTTTGATTGATACTGCCCGGGTGGTAGGTTTGAGTGAGTATGAATATATGCGATAAAAAGAGATCAGATAGTTTTCTAAATATGTATGTTTCAAACAGAAACCTGACTTCTTCTAAAAAATGAAATATTTATAAAAATATGTAGAACTTTATGTATTGAGGTAATAAAAATGAGTGAAATAGATACATCTGAAATTGAAGTCAAAAAAACAGTTCAGGGGTTAAGAGTTTCTTTGCCTTTACATGGCCGTTTAATAAGATATACTGCTAATAGATTTAATGATAATCCAGATAAATGACTCTTGTCTCTACAACCAGGGGCGCAAGTTCTGTAGATAAAGCAGATTATATAAAACAAGGTGATGACTGGGTTAGAGAAGAAAAACCATGTGCTGGATTCTTACCAAAATATGAGTTCAAGAAACAGCAGGGTTTTGACGTGGACAAAATAAAAGTTCCCTGGCGTTTCTATGAGACCATATCCCAACTGGGAATGGTAAAGGAAGAGACCATCCAGGAGATGCTGAATTTGTATAAGAAGAAAATCGGGATATAATATATAGTACACATATAATAAATATAATTGTATATAATTTATACAAGAGAGTGACCAGATGGATTTTATGCAGGAACGGATCACAACGATACATGATTTCAGGATTGAAGAGAGATCCCTCTGTTTAGCATTAGAGGACATTGCAATGGAGCGTCCAATGACGCTGCTGATACCAATGCTCTTTGAGGAGATACTTGGAGACCATATCGAGAATATTCTCAAACACATCAATGAATCAAACTTCCTTTCTAAAGTTGTAATAGCACTTGCTGCCGATGATGAGCAGCAATATATCCAGGTCAAACAATTTTTTTCAAAACTTGAGATACCCTGTATCATAGTGTGGTGCAACGGTCCCTCGGTACAACAGGTGATTGAAGAATTAAAGGAAAAAGACCTTGACATTACCATGTTTTCTGGTAAAGGGAAGGATACATGGATCGCCCTGGGGGTTGCAACACTCGACAGCTATGCCATAGCCATGCATGATGCAGATATTGTATCTTATTCCAGGCTCCTGCTTGCAAAACTGTTGTACTCGGTTGTCGAACCTGACCTGGATTTTTTTTATAACAAGGGCTATTATGCAAGGATCGATATGGAACGCCTGAACATGTACGGGCGTGTTAACAGGCTTCTACTTAATCCCCTGCTGAACACACTTATGGAAAAGACACATTACGGCTCTAATTTTTTGAAATATATGTGTGCATTCAAGTATCCTCTATCAGGTGAATTTGGCATTACCTCAGATCTTGCCCTCAACATCCGCATGCCTGGGGACTGGGGCCTGGAAGTGGGAATACTTGCCGAAGTTTTTAAGAACACTGCACTTAAAAGGATATGCCAGGTCGATCTGGGATTTTACGAACATAAGCACAGGCCAATAAGTGCAGATACTGAGAGTGGTATTCAAAAGATGACCAAAGACATCACCAAGACCATATTCAGGAACCTTGTCGAGCTTGACGGTGTGGACATAGACGAGGCTTTCCTGCAAAGCGTGAATGTAATGTTCAAACGTGCAGCTCAGGACCGTATCCGCCAGTACCATGCCGATGCCCTGTTTAACGGCCTGAACTACAGCAGGCATAGCGAAGAGTGCATGGTAGAAGCTTTTTCGAAATACATGCTATCTGCGGGCCGGGAATATATCCAGAATCCTGAGGATGTTCATCTCCCTGACTGGAAAAGGGCGATATCTGCCATGCCTGATATCAGGGAAAAGTTAAAGGATGCAGCCTTGAATGATTTTAATAACTATGGTTGAAAAGGCAGCATCCCGGTGATTAATCCGCATAGAATTTCTGCTTATAATTTTTATATGCCCTGATAAACTCGGCATGGGGCCAGATAAGGGGCATGGTAACGTAAGCAAACCCTTCTTTCCATTTCGGATGGGACCTTATATTCTCGATCATTGTGAGTTTACTGTCCCTCAGTATCTTGGCATTCGTATAATCCTCTAACCACATTTCAAAGCGTTCAACTGTTGAGATATGTTCAGGCAGCAGGTTACCATGTGCCATCTCCACCACCCAGCCCAGGTATTTATTCTTTGTTTCTTTTTCCTGTTTTTATGGCGTTAAGCGAAGGCATCAAAGCCAGAATTTTCGGTGAAGCCGCAAGGCGGTGGCTCGGAAATTTTGGACAACAACGAGTTATATGTATAAAAGTATATAAAACTCTCATATCTGCTCACTTCTCCTTTAATTTACCTGTCCTAGATTTTTTGTATTGCCTATATCTTTACTATATAAAACCCCCAACATAAATTAATCCTTGATAATATGCTGATATTTGAAGAAGCACTCATACTCGGTATCATCCAGGGCATCTCTGAATGGCTGCCTATAAGCAGCGAGGGTATGACATCGCTTGTGATGATAAACTTTTTCGGTAAGAGCCTTGCTGAGGCATTGCCGATATCTATCTGGCTGCATATTGGGACAATGTTTGCTGCGATTGTGTTTTTGAGGAAAGATATTTATGGTATATTACGCAATATACCCCGGTATGCAAAGAGAGAGTCTCTTGAGAAAAATGTCAATGCGACAACGACATTTCTTATAATTTCTACAATTCTTACAGGTATTATCGGGCTTCCATTGATTCTATTTGCAGTCGGTTTTACTGATTTTTCAGGGAAGGCGGCAACAGCTTTTATTGGTGTGCTTCTTATTGTTACAGGTTTTTTGCAGAGGAAAGCTGCAGGACGGGAAGAAGTGTTAAAACGGATAGGTATTATTGATTCTTTTATTGTAGGCATTGTACAGGGTTTCTCAGCGCTTCCGGGAATAAGCCGTTCAGGTATCACAGTGTCTGCGCTTCTTTTAAGAAAGTTTGATGCTGAAAGGGCATTGAGGCTGAGCTTTCTTATGAGCATACCTGCTGTCTTTGCGGCAGAGGTCGGACTGCTTCTAATGGATATGATTGTTTTTGATGTGAATTCGCTTGCTGCTATTGTCTCATCTTTTGTGTTCGGTCTTTTGACAATCAGTGCCCTTTTTAGGGTGGCGAAGAAGATTGATTTCTCATGGTTCTGCATTGTTTTAGGAGTGTTGAGCATTGCTGTATTTTTTGTCTGATCTACTCTTTATAATAATCAATATATATGTGACCAAAATATAATTATTGTCTATGAAAAAGTTTTTTCCTGTCGCCTTTCTGCTCTTATTTCTGATTTCTGTAGTGCCAGGTGCCTGTGCAGAGACATATGCCAAGGGAGAAGAGATAACGGATGCGCACAGTGTGGACAAGCTGGTCCTTGAGATAACTGAGAGTGGAAGGATAACAATTTCTGAGGGCGACCTTAAGTGGGTGAAGATAAACATCACTGCACCGCAACAGGCAAGTTATCAGCAGGTGACATATTCCAATGAGCTTGTGCAGGATGAGATAGGCAATAATTTTGTGTATATCTATAAGGAAAATCCAGGGCTGGCTGTTGATTATGTGTCAAAGGCAAATGTTCTGGTCAATGCAAGGAAAACAACTTTTATTCTTGCATCATATACGATACCTGATGATGTCAAGGTATTTCTTGAGCCGACAGAAAACATACAGTCTGATAATCCGCAAATAATATCAATTGCCGAGTCTGTCACGGAAGGAAGTAGGTCTGATTTTGAAAAAGTGGCAAAGCTTGCGATATGGGTTAAGGATTATCTTACATATGATCTTAGATATAGCAGTGTTATACTTGATGCTGTTGAAGTTCTTGAGATAAAAGAGGGTGTGTGCGCTGAATACACTACACTTTTCGTAGCTCTTGCAAGGGCGTCAGATATACCTGCAAGATATGTGTCCGGATTTGCTTATGGTGAGCATGGATGGGAAGAGCATGCGTATTCTGAGGTCTATCTTGGTAAATGGGTGCCTGTAGATACGCTATGGCTTGAAGTGGGGAACCTTGACGCTACACATATAAGATATACTGTGCAGACAGACAACCAGGTGAGAAATGATGTTAAGGTGTATGGGACTGGGCTTGGGGATATCAGTTGGGGGAAGGATGATAAGATAATAAATACGCTGTCTGTATCTTATGCTGAGCCGAAGAGTGATTTCGTTTTTGGTGCATCTTCTGTCAGTGTCGGTCCTGGTGATGATATTGTCTTTTTTGTCAGGGTAAGCCCTGAAGATTATCGCGTGCTTGACCTTGATCTTCAGCCCTGCCTGAGTGATCCTGCTATAATTGATATTGCTGAGACGAAAAAAAGGCTTATACTTGAGCCGGAATCCGGAGATATGGTTGCCTACTGGACAGGACATGTATCATCATCACTTTCCGACAGGATGATATATACATGCCCGATGACACTGAACTCAAATTATCTTGAAGACAGGGTGCTCAACATAACTATAAGTGCGCAGGAGAAGGATTCTGTGTCTCTTTCATCTTCTGTCTCAAAGCCGATAATGAGCCTTGGCGATATCCAGGAGATTGCTGTTGATGCGACAAGGACGGGCGGTTCCGGTTCTGTTTATTTAGGCATTGTCTCTGAGGATTATCAGGATGAGGGCTCTGTTGATTTTTCTGATGGCAAGGCTTCTGCCGTGTTCATGTTCAGGCCGGACCGTACAGGTACTAATGAAGTGATTGTATATTCTTCTACAGGTGATATGGAGATATTGTCTTTTGATGTTGTGGAGAAAGGAAGCGTGTATATAGATGCTCTTGATTATCTTCCGATGATACGGAAGGGGGATGATGCCTGGATGAACATATCTCTACGGAACGATAAGGCGGATGACGTGACTGTGAAGCTCTATTATGGCAGTGGCATAGAGACTTTGACAATACCTGCGGATTCTATTATCGTTATGGAAAAGGCTATTGATACATCTGCTGCAGGAGAGA
>WTCA01000023.1 GCA_013138805.1 archaeon
ATAAACTCAATGCCAAGATCCTTCTCAATCTGCTTTGTGCCTTCTTTCTGAGTAGACATCTCAGTCCCGAATATCTGAGGGCTCTTAACACCGGTAACAATCACCATGACTCTCAAAGAATCTCCAAGGTCTTTCTGCATCTGTGCACCCCAGATAATCTTTGCATCAGGAGACAGACGAGAAGTCACAGCATTGACAACTTCCTGACTCTCCTTAAGTGTAAGATCGCCGCCGCCGACAACATTGACAAGCGCGCCGTCAGCACCGTCTATATCAACATCTAAAAGCGGATTGGAAAGCGCCTTGAGCACTGCCTCTTCAGCCCTGTTCTCAGTATCGCTCTGGCCCATGCCAATCATAGCAAGGCCACCCTCACCCATAACAGTCTTTATGTCTGCAAAGTCAAGATTGATAAGCCCCGGCTTTGTAACAAGCTCAGTTATGCCTTTGACAGCGTTCACAAGAATCTCGTCAGCCACCTTAAAGGCGACATCAATAGAAACATCAGGAACAATATCCAAAAGCTTATCATTAGGTATGACAATAAGAGTATCAACAACAGCTTCAAGCTTCTTGAGACCATGCTTTGCATTTTCCTGTCTCTGCAGGCCTTCCATAGCAAACGGGAGAGTCACGATAGCGATAGTCAACGCACCGATTTTCTTTGATACCTCAGCAACTATAGGTGCAGAGCCAGTGCCTGTACCGCCGCCAAGGCCGCATGTTATAAATACCATGTCCGAACCTTCAAGATGATCCTTTATATCATCCCTGTTCTCTTTTGCTGCAGCCTCACCTTTTATAGGATCAGCACCTGCACCAAGACCTTCAGTGACTTCCTTGCCCAAAAGAATCTTATCATCAGCATCAGTATACAAAAGATCCTGAGCATCAGTATTGAGAGCTACAAGATCTGCACCGTCAATGCCGATCTCAGCAAGGCGTGCAAGTGTATTGTTCCCTGCACCGCCGGTTCCGACAACCTTTATCTCAGCAAGCCTCTTGTCAAGCATCTTCTTCAGTTCATCATCAATTGAATTAGATCTTTTCTTGGTCTTAGAGGTCTCCCTGTTAGCTGCATTCTTAATTATGTCTTCCATATATAACAACTCTCCGTCTAAATATCAAATCTTAATTTTTAGTGGTGGGATAAAATATTTAAATATATCTTTTATGCTACTTGCAGTAGACAACTTTTACTGTCCTGTCTTTTTAGCATAAATTTCCGCAAATTCAACGCTCTCCACACCGGTTACATATTTTGTCACCATGGCAGATATCTTCTCCTTTATATCAGAAGAGACATTTGAGCCGGACGGAAGCGTAATCTTGACTTTCTTTCCATCAATGCTCACATCAGCTCCGTCAGCAGCAGTATAATAGATAATAACAGACCGTATCTGCTCATCCTTATCAGTTACAGTCTTATTGACAGTAATCTTATAGGCTAAAGTCTTACCAGAAAGCGGGTGGTTAAAATCCATCTTTACCCTTCCGCTGGCAACGCTCAACACTTTGCCTTTAGTCCCGCCGAAATCAATAAAGTGACCAGGCACAGGAACAATGTTTTGCTTCTTAAAATTATTGACATTGAATAACTTGATAAGCCTTAGATCCCTGTTCCCGAAAGCATCCTTAGGTGCAAGATCAACCTCAGCAGTCTCTTTAGCCTTAAGCGTCTTGACCTTGTCCTCAAGCCCTTTCAGTATCTGCCTGGCACCAATGATTACAGTCACAGGCCCATATCTCGTCTGCGGATTGTATATCCTGCTCTCCTTGGCAAGAGCCTCATCAGTAAGGTCAAATATCTCGCCGCTCTCTTTTATGCGACCTACAAAATCAATATTTACAAAATCCCCGTCTTTCATGATGACCACAAAGAATGATATAACAAAGATTGTCTCAAAAAAACTTATAAAGGTTAGTATCGCTGGAGGAACTTTATCATATTTATGTCTCAATGCACAAATATATAATGAGACAGATATCATGGCAACAAAAGATATAGGAGAAAAATACAGGTGCAACATCTGCGGAAACGAAGTAGAAGTGACAAAAGTAGGTGGCGGTACTCTCGTCTGCTGCGGCGAGGACATGGAACTCCTTAAGTGACACCACGCAAAAGTTAATAAGTATTGGCCTTTTCAGATATATCTATGCCAAAAGACTGGAGAGACAGGCTTGACGCCCAGGCAAAGCACGACCTGAAAGATATCACAAAAAAGACAATCACATACAAGCAGGCATATAAGGCTTCAGATAACCCTGCAATGTCCCAGATATGGATAGCCCTTGTAGAGATTTCCCGCTCTTTAAAAAATCTTGAGAAAAGGATAGAAAGCATGGAAAAGCTCCACTTCAAAGACAGGAAAAAAAGCGACATCCTAAAAGATCTTGAGAATTGGTAAGGTTTAAATATTTCATTCCAAAATTATCCGTATCTTTTCCCTTATATCCTTGACATCATCATATGTCATCTTCTCAATAATATCTTTGATTTCAAGCATGAAATTAAGAAGACTATCATAATCTGCATCCACATAAATATTCTTGAGATAATATTGATTATCTATCCTCAGCTTCTTATCTTTCTCGAGAATTCCTGAGACATTCCCTTTCAGAAAACCTTCATCTTCAAGAAAAGAGCACAGAATAATTGTGCATTCATGTATCTCTGATTTTATGCCCAATCTCATGAACAATGAATAGACAACAAAATATTCAAAATAATACTTTGTAGTTGCAAGCCACATGTTTGACTGCCCTTTTATTATCTTAAGTATATTTAAGGTCTCTTCAGCATTATTCATATACTCCTTTGAAAGATTGCTGTTTGGTTCAATAAGCTTGATACCTCTGTTTTTATCAGCGCACCATCTTATCTTTTCCCGATTAACCATCTCAAAACCCCATCCATCCCCTGTATTATAAGATGCTTTGCTAATATCTCCTTCTTAAGCACATCACTGACATCATCAAGAGATTTTACATGCAATACATGAATCTTCCTGTTAAGCCTACCAGCCAGTTCATCTATGCCATTTTTACAGGCCATATCACCTACAACAAGGATATCAACATCATTAGCATCCTTAAAATCAAAAACTGCAGAACCAAATACAATGACAATATCTGTCTCCTTCGTATTATCCTTAAAAAAAGAGACAATCTCTTTAAAGACAAGATTCATCCCCCCAGCTTTTATCAGCCTGCTGCATTCAGACATAGAAAGATAATGAAAAATAAGAGGATTATCAAGATTCAGGCTATATAATGTAAGCCTTCCTTTTGTATCTTTTATCAGGATACCTTGATGCTCAAGATTGTTCAGATGCTGCCGGACTGTCGGATGCGGCTGATCTATATATCTCGATATCTCCGCTAGATGAAGTTTATCAAAAGGTCTGCTCAGGAAAGGTTCCAACATAGCAGTAGTTGTTACTTTTATAACCATATTGTTATATTTATAACGATAAGTATATAAATCATTCTATGATACAAAAAATCACAAGACCTCAATACCCGGCTTTCCCGGCTCAGCCCTCTTCGCCTTCTCAGCATCAGAATCCTCCGCCCGTATGACCTTCACCTTACAACCGAACTCATCAGATATGAAATCCAAAGATTCCTTCAATGCCGAAAGCTCATCGAGAGGCTCTAAAACATCAACAAACACAGGCTTCTTCATCAACGACTGCGCATACTTTGACGCATCTTTCCCGACCTTCCTGATCTCAGCATCAGCCATGATCTCACCCATAAGATTCTTAGGCTTTCCCATAGCGACTGTATATATCTTATGCTTCCACAAAGGCGCAACATAAAGATTCACAGCAGACGGCACCTTACCGATAAGATCAACAATCTGCCTTATGTCAGACGCCGTATCCTTGACAAACTTGTCCATCATATCAGCCTTCTTGTCAATCAGCGACTCATCATGCCTTGGCCATGCCGAAAGAGACACAAGGTCATGTCCGCCCACCATAGTCCACAATTCCTCAGACAGGTGCGGAGTAAAAGGTGACATAAGCTTTATGATAGAATAGACAGCCTCAGAAAGCACAGCCTTATGCATCTTGTCTTCCGCAGTCTTGGCAAACTTGACAGTCTCGCCGCAAAGCTGCATAATATCAGATATAGCAAAGCTGAACCTGAAATTATCAATATCATCTGTAACATTCCGGATAGTCTTATGCACAAGACTTAACATATACTTAGACTTGGCATCAAGCTTTCCGGCATCAGCCTTGACGCTTATGATCTTGCCCTTATTGTCCGCAACAAGATTATACACTTTATTGAGGAACCTGTAAGATGCGATAACACCTTTATCGCTCCACTCAAGCTCTTTTTCAGGAAGCGCAGCAAAAAGTATGAAAAGCCTTGCAGTGTCAGCACCATACTTGCCAATAATAAGACCCGGATCGACCACATTGCCCACAGACTTAGACATCTTCACCCCGTCCTTCAAGACCATACCCTGCGTGAAAAGTCTCCTGAAAGGCTCATCAACAGCAGTAAGTCCAATATCCCTCAATACCTTAGTAAAGAACCGGGCATAAAGAAGATGAAGTATAGCATGCTCAACACCGCCGATATACTGATCCACAGGCATCCAGTACTTATGCTCTTTCATACCGAACGGAAGCTTGTCATTCATATTGTCCGTATACCTGAAAAAATACCATGATGAATCAACAAAAGTATCCATCGTGTCAGTCTCGCGCCTTGCGTCACCGGAACATATCGGACACTTGGTATTGACAAAAGATTTCACAGTCTCAAGCGGATTGCCTTTGCCATCAAACTTTGCACCTTTCGGCAGGACGACAGGAAGCTCTTCCTCAGGCACAGGAACAATCCCGCACTTATCGCAGTAAACAATAGGTATAGGCGTCCCCCAGTATCTCTGCCTTGATATCAGCCAGTCACGAAGCTTGTAGTTGACTGTTTTCTTACCTAGCTTTTTCTTCTCAAGCCATTTTGTTATCTTAGCTTTTGCAGTCTCATTATCTGTTCCGTCAAACTCATCGGAATTGACAAGGATGCCAGGGTCAACAAAAGCCACTTTCATCTTTGACGCATCAATCATCTTACCCTTTGGCTGTATCACAACCTTCACCGGCAGCTTGTACTTCTTCGCGAAATCAAAATCCCTCTGGTCATGCGCAGGGACAGCCATCACAGCACCTGTACCGTAGTCCATAATAGCATAATCGGCGATGTATATAGGACACTCCTCACCGTTGACAGGGTTGATGAAATACTTCCCGGTAAACATCCCGTTCTTCTCCTTCCCTTCAGCAGTCCTTTCAATCATTGATTTTTTTCCTACATCTTCTATAAACTTCTGTATCTTCTTCTCATCCTTAGTCCCTTTAATAAGTTTTTTTACCACAGGATGCTCAGGAGCGAAAACAAGATAAGTTATACCAAACACAGTATCAGGTCGTGTAGTAAAAGTTGATATAGTAAGATCCATATCCTTAACTTTAAAATAAATCTCTGTACCTTCACTTCTGCCTATCCAGTTCTTCTGCATGACCTTGACCTTTTCCGGCCATTCATCTAATTTATTTAAATCGTCCAGCAATTCATCAGCATAGTCGGTAATCTTAAAGAACCACTGCGAAAGATCTTTCTTGACAACGACAGACTTGCATCTCCAGCACTTACCTTCCTCCACCTGCTCATTTGCAAGCACAGTCGCGCAGCCGGGGCACCAGTTGATAGGCGCCTCTTTCTTGTATGCAATGCCTTTCTCAAAAAGTTTCAGAAACATCCACTGGTTCCAACGATAGTATTCAGGCCTGCATGTCGCAACCTCGCTGGACATATCATAGCTGAACCCCATAGACTGCTGCTGCTCTTTCATCATATCGATGCATTTAAGAGTCCATTTCTCAGGATCAGATTTGTTCTTTATCGCCGCGTTCTCGGCAGGAAGCCCGAGAGCGTCATAGCCTATAGGATACAGCACATTATGGCCTGTCATCCTCTTATGCCTTGCGACAGCATCCATTATAGAGAAATTACGCACATGCCCCATATGCAGCTTTCCGGAAGGGTAAGGAAACATCTCAAGAGCATAGAACTTCTTTTTCTTTGAGCCTTTCTCTGCCTCAAAAGCTTTCTTTTCTGCCCACTTCTTCTGCCATTTATTTTCTATCTTCTTGAAATCATATCCGTCCATAAAAACACCATCATGCGCAAAAACAATTATAATATTTTATGCTCCACACTCACAGGAGCAGAGCCAGAAGCAAAGTGTTTGACATTTCAGATTCGCGCATACTCTATTATGGTATTGTAAATATTTATAAAAGTTTTTGTGAAGTACGAGCTGTCCGAAGAGAGAATGCAGATATCTACCGGCATGATACAATCACAGGCCATATAAACACCAGATATAAAAGTTATCAATATGGACAATATCGCAAAACTTGAGCTTGAGTTGAAATCAAGAGGCATGAGCGAAAAGACAGTAAAAGCATATCTATATCACACATCTAGCTTCCTGAAACATATAAGAACAGAGCCATCACAGGAAGATATCCAAAAATACTTTATTAAACTGGCAGAAACGATAGATCCCCTGACAGTAAATCTTCGGATAAGTGCAGTAAAATTCTTCTATCTGAATGTTCTTAAACAGGAATTTGATATAAATTTCATGAAACGGCCAAAAAGGATTCCTGAAGTCCTTACGAAAGAAGAGACGATAGACATCTTAAACCAGATCAATAACATAAAACACAGACTATTGATTGAGACAATCTACGGTTGCGGGCTGAGAGTATCTGAAGCTGCAACACTTAAGAAAAAAGACTTACGGTTTAAAGAAGGCATAATATATCTACGGCAGGCAAAGGGGAAAAAAGACCGCTTTGTGATGCTACCAAAATCAATCTCATTGAGACTGGAATCATATATAGAAGCACGGGCTGATAAAAATCCTTATGTTTTTGACTCAGGGAGAGGCGGACGGTTGACTACAAGCACAATCCAAAAAATCATGAAAAACGCAGTCAAAAAAGCAGGCATAAAAAAGAATGTTCACCCACATACATTACGCCACAGCTACGCAACGCACTTGCTTGAAAACGGCACAGATATACGGATAATTCAACGCCTCTTAGGGCATAATGATGTCAGGACAACCGAAATCTATACGCATATATCTAATGCATTCATAAGAACCGTAAACAGTCCGCTTGATTTTTTGGAATTGGAACCTAAGAGAACAACCGATGATAAAATCCACCCATAACGGAATTATACGGAATAAATTCCGTATAATAACTTGTTAGTTGCAATTTAGTTTAAGTTTAATGTTCTTTTAAAAAAAGAACCAAAAGGGGGGATTTTAGTCCTTCGGACAATTTGACTCACTTCGTTCGAAACATTTATATTTAAATAGGTAATAGAACTATTATG
>WTCA01000036.1 GCA_013138805.1 archaeon
ATCAATAGAATCATCTGTCTGATAATGCTGATAAACCGCATAACTTGACACAAGCAGTATAATTACAGCAATAATCGTAATCTTACTAGAATCCATAATATAATTTATGGTTGTTCCGCTATATATCTTTGATGTATTACTGATCTTAAAAAATTGTCTTATCATATAATTCTTTTGCAAGCAAAGACTTTGTAATCTCACAGGAAGAAGTATCCGGCGAATATAAATCTTTTTTATTCATCACAACCTTAAAAGAGCAGCCGCCGCAACATTGATATTTTGCAAAACAATCAGTGCATTTCGGTATTTTGTCAACTCTTCTTTTTCTTAATCGGTCAATTTTTTTAAGATCTATATTGAATCTATCATTTTTAGTATCGTATTTTCCATATATGAAAACATCAGATTGCGGATAAGATGCAGAATCAACTTGCTGGCATGCAGTTACGCAGGCGTCCGGCGTTATGCCAAAATAAGTGCTCAGGGCTTTGCAGAAAGTCAAAGAGATCCGGTCTAAGTTTACAAGATTGCATGTTACATTTATGCCATGTTCCTTGCCTATATCTTTTGCTTCAAGAAAATATTTTGCGAAATCAGATTTTTCCGGACTTTTAAGATCTGTTTCATAGCATCTGCCTATCTCAAATACAGGTGCCATAAGCAAAGTATCTACATGCTTGAATGATGATGATACAAAACGTGCCATATCCGGTATCAGGTTGACAACATCTCTGGATATGGTTGAACGTATGCCAAATCGTATTCCGTTAGCATCTATTTTTTTTATGTTATTTAAAACAAGATCATATGATGGCATTCCACCAGGGAGCGGTCTCTGGTTATTTTGGACATCTTTTAGTATATCAAAAGATATTGAGATCCTGTCTATATTTTCAATGATCCATTCACATTTATCATTGTTAAATGCACCGTTTGTTATTATACCTGTACTGAGTTCCATATCTGCGTTTTTGCAAAGTTCTTTTGCATAGGATACAGATTTTATCAGGACATCCCAGTTCAATGTAGGTTCACCGCCTCCGACGAAATCTATGGTGAAGCGTTTTTCTTTTTGTCTCAATTTTTCATTGAATGAGAACTCAATAGCTTTCTTTGCTGCAGGCCATCTTAATTTCTCTTTAGAGTCACCTCCTTGAGAATAACAATACCTGCATCGAAGATTGCAGTCGCGGGTCAGCAAAATCACAAGTTCGGATGGTAAATATTTTAAATAATCCATGTTTGCCTTTTTGGAATAGACATTGGCACCCCGCCTCATCAGAATATCAAAAAGCTCATCCTTTGTTTTTTCCTTGAAATCTTCTTTAGAGAACATGACTTTTCCCTGCAAAGGCGCATACAATAGATTACCGCCTGCATGAGGTACAATAAATATCTCTTTATCTTCCATATACATATGATTAGACAGATATCAATAAAAATAAATTGAAAATCCGGACATCTTTTGCAGCAACAAACATTTAAGATTTGAAAAAGAATACTTTTTTTATGTCTGATTTCTTTGAGGTTTCTGTCGGCCCTTCCTGCAACAACAACTGCATCTTATGCGTCCGGAAAAACAGAAATGATGATAAAGACAAGACCGCCGCAGAGATAAGAAAAGATCTTGAAGAGGGCAGAAAGAACGGTGCTCTTGATATCACTTTCACCGGCGGCGAGCCGACAATAAGGCCTGATATATTTGAGCTGGTATCTTACGCGAAAGAACTCGGCTTCAAAAAGATAAGGATAAAGACCAACGGACGGATGCTTTACTACCGCAAAGTCTGCGAAAGATTAATCAGATGCGGAGCAAATGATTTTGATATCCATATACAGGGACATTGCGATGACCTGCATGACAGCATAACAAAAACTGATAAAAGTTTCAGCCAGGCACAGGCAGGCATAAAGAACCTGAAAGAGCTTGGACAGAATGTATCGATGACAGTCGTCCTGAACCAGTACAACTTCTCTTTTCTTGAAGACATGTTCTCCTTTGCAAAACAGCACAATATAACTGACATTGCAGTATTGCCTGTTGATGAATCAGATAAGAGCAGTCCTGTAACAAACAATTTTCTTTCAGGTACCGCAAGGCGACAAAAAGAGCTTTCAGAAAAGTTTCCCGGGCTGGATATCTCCTGGCCATGCATAGTAGAAAATAAGAAATTAGTCAGTGAAAAAAAGTTCAGGATAGTCTTTGTCTGGTTCTCAAGCACTGAATGGACCGACTCAAGGGAGACGCCGCCTAACCTGTCAACAGTATATATGGCCAAAGTCCTTGAGATGCACGGCTTTGAATGCGTGTGCGTGGACGTGGACATGCTCAAAGACATAAGCATCTCATTTTATACAGGGAAAGGTGTCAAAAATTCAATGAAAAAGCTCATAAGAATTGTAGACAGCCAGGATCCCGACCTCGTAGCAGTAGGCAGCTGGTCGCGGTCAATGCCTTTTGCAGCAGAGTTCATAAAGCAGTTCAAAGAAGAGTCAGAAGAGACTATGATTGTCCTTGGTGGCTTCAACGCAACAATCCTTCCTGAAGAGACCCTGTCTATAATACCTGAAGCTGACTGCCTTGTCAGAGGCGCAGGCGAGGTTACTATGAAAGAGCTTGCGTCCAGCATCCGCGACGGAAAAGACTGGAGAAAGGTCAGCAACATCTCATATTTTAAGGACGGGAAAGCTGTAAGCACACAGCAAAAAAAACATTGTTTTGAGCTTGACTCCCTGCCATATGTAGATTTTGAGAATGTATACGGGCTTAAGTCAAAAAAGTTCAATCACATAAGCCTGATGACTTCAAGAGGATGCACATACGACTGCACATACTGCTCAGTCCATATAATCCATGACAAGTATATAGAATATAGCCCCCAGTACACGATTGCCCAGATAAAACATCTCTCGGACCTGTACGATTTCGGCTCTATAGTCTTCCGCGACGACTCATTGATGAACAATAAGAAAAAAGCGATAAGGCTGGCAAAATCTATCAAGAGCAACAGCATGGACAATTTCTATTATTCATACCAGTCTCGGCTGAACCAGGCCGATTACGACACGCTCAGGACATTAAGAGACTCAAATTTTTCTTCAATCTTTATCGGCATAGAGAGCGCAAGCGCTGATGTCCTGCGCTTCTTCAACAAGAGAGTGGACTATGAGAACCAGAGACAAAATGTGCTTAAGACAATAGAGAAACTCAACAGGCTGAACATATTCTTAAACACTGCATTTATCATGGGAACTCCTAATGAGACCGAGAAAGAGCTTTATCGCACAGTCGGCCTTATCGGGGAAGTGCTGAAGAAAACAGATGCCGTGTGCATAGAGCCGAACATATTGGTCCTATACCCGGGAACAGGCCTCTGGAATGATTATGTCAGCGGGAAATATGAGGTCTTCAAAGCATTTGAATTCTATCAGGACATCTTCAGGAAATATTCTTCTATACCTTCAATGGCCAGCCCGAATTTCCTTATCAGGCATTTCACATATTCTGACGACAAGTTCCTGAAACTTATAAGCACAGCAAAGCAGGAAGTCCTGGATGAGATGGAAAAATATAGATACAAGGACAACTTCGAAAATGTCTCAGTCGAAGATACTAATTAAAGATTTATTGCGCAAATATCTCTATGGAAAAGACGCTAAAAATTATTCTGGGTTTTTCCTGCAACAACAACTGCATCTTCTGCATGGATGAGAAAGACAGGAACATCAAGAGCAAGACAACAGTTGAAATTATAAAAGAGCTTGAGGAAGGCAAAAAAGAAGGAGCCAAAGATATCATCTTCACAGGCGGCGAGCCGACAATAAGGCCTGATATCTTCGAGCTGGTCTCTTATGCAAAAAAGCAGGGCTTCAAAAAAATAGAGATACAGACCAACGGGAGAATGCTCTATTACCGCGACTTCTGCGAAAAGCTGGTATCTTCCGGAGTAAATGTATTTGACATCCATATACAGGGGCATACGGCAGACCTGAACGACAGCATGACAAGGTCTGAAAAAAGTTTTATCCAGGCTGAGGCAGGAATCAGAAATCTGAAATCTCTGGGACAGGATGTCACAGCAACAATTGTCCTGAACAGATACAACATCCCTTTTCTTGAAGACATGCTTTCTTTTGCAGACATGCATGGAATAAAAAAAGTATGCATATCACCGGCCGTGTATCCTGATAAGGATGATCCTGTCAAAAACAATTTATTAGATGTTGATAAAAAGCGCAAAGAAATCTCAAAAAAGTTCAAAGATATGAATATCTCATGGATGTGTGATAATGAAATCCAAAAAACAGGCAGCGAAAAAAACTTCAAGGTTGTCTTTGTCTGGTTCTCCTATGCTCCATGGTCAGGGAAGACAGCAAGCGCACCACGGACATCGACAATATACATAGCCAAAGCTCTTGAGATGCACGGCTTTGAGTGCGTCTGTGTGGATGTTGACATGCTGAAAGACATAAGCATATCATTCTATACCGGAAAAGATGTTAAAAGCTCAATGAAAAAGCTTATAGGCATTGTGAACCGGCAGAATCCTGACCTTGTCGCTGTAGGCAGCTGGTCGCCGTCAATGCCTTTTGCATCAGAATTCATAAAGCTGTTCAAAGAACAGTCAAAAGAGACAATGGTCGCTCTTGGCGGGTTCAATGCAACAATCCTTCCCGAAGAGACCCTGTCTATAATACCTGAAGTTGACTGCCTTGTAAGGGGTGCAGGCGAGGTCACGATGAAAGAGCTCGCGTCCAGCATCAGAGACGGAAAAGACTGGAGAAAAGTCAGCAACATCTCATATCTTAAGGACGGAAAAACTGTAAGCACACAGGAAAAAAGACATTGTTTTGAGCTTGACTCCATGCCATACCTTGATTTTGAGAATGTGTACGGCCTTAAGTCAAAAAAGTTCAACCACATAAGCCTTATGACAAGCAGGGGCTGTAAATATGACTGCGCATTCTGTTCAGTGCGTATAATACATGACAGGTATATAGAGCACAGCCCCCTGTACACGATTGCCCAGATAAAGCATCTTTCAGACCTGTATGACTTCAGCTCTATAGTCTTCCGCGATGACTCTTTTATGAACAACCCGCCAAGAGCAGAAAAGCTGGCAGGATCAATAATAGATAATGGGATGGATCACCTGCACTATTCATACCAGGCAAGAGCCAACCAGATAGATTCTGATGTGATGGCCGGACTCAGAAAAGCCGGCTTTTCATCAGTCTATGTAGGTCTTGAAAGCCCGAAGCCGGGAATCCTTGAATTCTACAACAAAAGAGTGGATTACAAGAACCACAGGCAAAACGCGTTTAAGATGGTCGATAAATTGAACAGGCTGAAAATTCTCCTCAATGCAGCATTTGTCTTCGGCGCACCGGTAGAGACCGAAGATGACCTGAACAGCAATCATGCATTCATAAGAGAAATACTTCAGAGAAGCGATTCTATCTGTGTGGATGCAAACATACTCACGCCTTATCCCGGGACATCTTTATGGCGCGACCACAGGAAAGGCTTGTACGGGGTGATCAAGGCATACGAGTTCTACAACGGGATCTTCAGGAAATATTCAGGCATACTGCCGATGGCGCCGCAGAATTTTCTCCTGAGGCACAAAGTATATCCTGATGATAAGTTCCTGGAAATATTGACAGAAATAAAGCGGAAGATAGATGATGATATCATAAGATATGAATATAAGAACGATTTCTCACCGATTGCAGGTTGAGATCAAAAATTTATTTTTCCTTTACAGGCACAAACTCATCCGCACCGTTCAGTTCAGGATACTCTTCCCACGGGCCTTCGCAGGCATCAAAATATCTGCATGTCCTGCAGGTTTCTGGCTTGGTTTTCATATTCTGGCGCGCATCTTTCCAGTCAGACTGGCCTGATACCAGAAAACACAGATCTTTCCTGCTGCCTTCACTTTCCAGAACCTTCATCCTGTTCTCTCTTGCATGATTTTCATACCCTTCAAGGAAACAGAAAGGTATTCCCTCAAGCATGACATGGACACCTGTCTTTTCGCCCTCATCAATAGCATCAGTCACATCCCTGATTATGCCTGTGTACGGGACCACAATATCTTTCCAGTATTTTCGCGCATTCCCAAGACCGTGCGGATAGACAATGTCAAACTGCTCAATCCCAAGACCTGATGCCATCTGCACAAGATATTTCAGGTTCTTATAGTTGAATCTTGTCACGACAGTCTTCAGGTTTATCTTTGCGCCCCTGTCCCTGAGATTCTTTATACCTTCAAGCGTCTGCCTTGCCGAGCCTGAGACACGCGTCACATTGTCATGCATCTTTGGATCAGCGTGATGCACAGCAATCTCTATATTTATGTCAGGCGCGATATCCATCACCTTGTCTGCAAATTCCTTCATGCTGAAAGCGCGCCCGTTTGTCTGCAGACCAACCTTGATACCCTTTTCTTTCACATATGACAGAAGCTCCGGGAAATCAGGCCGTATAGTTGTCTCCCCGCCTGTGAAAGATATCTTGTCCGCACCGTCCCTGGCAGCCTTTTCAATTATATCCTTTATCTCATCAGTCGTCCTGTCTGCCGGCTTTCCTTCTTTGATCAGCTTTTCCCTCACTCCTGCAACTATGCAGTGCACGCAATTGTTGTTGCATCTGTAGCCAAGATGTATATCCACTGCAAACATTTTCATAGCAAGTCCCCCGGCTCCTTTCTTATCGCACCCGGCTGCCTGTCCCATTCCAAAAATATATCATCTTTTAAAAACCTATTCTTGCTGTGCCTTGCATCTTTCGTTCTCAGTTCAAGCGCATCACAGAATCTTTTGATTATAGCCTCAGCGTCATTATCGCCTTTTGGCTTCAGCGTCACTGAAAAATCATTGTTCTTATCCATATCAATCATCACATAAGACACATCGCTTATCTCCTGCGCAGCAATATGTATAGAGTCAATGTCATGCTCGCTATGTTTAATCTGGATAACTGCATAAATGTTTTCAGAATCAATGATATACCTGTATTTTGTATTGTGCATACCATCCATATTATCAATAGATATATCTCTGTGGATTTTTTTAAATCTATACGATTTATCAGAAAAGATGATTGTAGATAAAGCCGTATGCATTGCCGCTCATAAGCACTGTCAGAAGCACGCCGGCAAACATCAGCGGGGCGAACGGGATTGTCTGCTGGATAATTATTGTCTCAAAATCCAGCCTCTTATCTTTCCTGAGCTGCTTTAGAGTATAGATATCATCTTTTGTCAGGCCGGATGGCTTGTAATCCACCAGATAGCCTTTTTCATCAGCATCCACTGTCTTTGAGAGCAGCACTTTAACATATTTTTTTCCTTTCCTGGCAATCGCTTCTTGTGGCATCATATGTTCTCTCAATTCAGATATTTTTTTTTCCTGAGAAAACATGAAACGTCCAAGCTCCGGGACAAAATTCACAAGGAAAGTGAACATGGTTATCATGGCGGCAAAGCTGATCCAGAAAGAGACGCTCATCAATCCCTGGTAATCAAAGATTATCCTTAATATGCAAAGGGTCATGGCCGCTTTTGTTATATCAATCCCTGACCTTTTCGCAAGATAGTATATTACCAGTATTGCGATGATAGGGCCCATGAAGCCGGTCATGGAAATGCCGAGAATGCCCATGATATAGAATATGCCCCAGTAAAACCCGAAGATAAGTATTGCAATTCCGGACAGGCTTTTGGCATTGACTGTCTTTTTGAATATCTCTTTTTTCTCTTCCATGTCTGTAATCTGCATAAGCCTGATGAAAAAGTATGCAAACGCAGGTAGAAGAGTATTTATTATTATCGTGGCTGAAGGGAAATGATTTATGAATCCGTATTCATAGATGCCAAGCGGCACGAGAAATGAATAGGCAAAAAACAGCTTTGAATCCCCGGCCGTACAGAATGTAAGATACCATGCAAGAAAAGAGACCAAAAGCGCTATTGCCGCATTCACAGCCACAAAACCCAGGTAGCTGAGGTTGAAGGAATATGCAAGATTTATGAAAATACC
>WTCA01000005.1 GCA_013138805.1 archaeon
GTGAAGTACCATGAGCCGTCAGGGAGGACTTCTATTGTGAAGTTGATTATCCTGTCAGGGACATTGAAGGATGAGATGTTTATCTTGCCTGTGTAGTTTCCCGGATCTGTGAACTCGGGGACGGTTACATTTATCTCTATACTTTCTTGCGTATTCTCTATTATCTCTGATATGAAGGTCGGAGTCATCTCTACCCAGGATGCAGGAAGTGTCTCGTCTATGTAAGATACTGAAAGATTGACAAGCTTTATGGTTCCTGTTGAGTTGAGCTGGAGGTTATAGGTCGTTATGTTATTGTGAGGACCTTGTATGTAGATTGCCTGCGGTGTTGTCAGTATAGGAGAAACATTTATTGTCAGGTTTACTTCTGCGCTTATTGACTCATTTGTCCAGATATATATGATTCCTGTGTAGATGGCTTCTGTGACATCTGTGACATTTACAGTTATGTTCAGGAGTCCTGCCGTATCTTCATTGATTCTTGCCCAGTTATCGTTTTGCCAGGTGCCTGTGGAGTTGAAGGTTATCCATTCATCCGGCATTGTATTGTTTACAAGAGATACTGATACATTTGTTATCGGGCAGTTTCCGGTTGCGTTTACATTGAAGTTCAGGGTCGGGGCTGATGAAAGGCTGTAGTCTGCTGTTATGGTGTCTGTTGATGCTGTGATGTTTGGCCTGACATCTATTGTCAGGTTTATTATTTCCAGATTACCCTGGGTGTTTGTGAAGTTGATTGTGGTGTCGTAGTATGCTTCTGTGAAATTGTTTAATGTTATGTTTATCATCATCGTGTGATAGTCGCCAAGGTATATCTGTGCCCAGTACTGGCCGTCCCATCCTTCACCATTGTCTTTTGTGCTTGTGTATTCCATCCAGTCTGCGTATGGCTTGTTCGCCCCTACATTTGTCAGGAGCAGATTACCGATGTTTGTGACATTTGTGTAGAAAATCTTTGATTCGCTTAAGTTCTCCGTTATGTTTATTGATGTTAAGGATACATTCATCACGGGATTGCCCTGGATTATCACTTGCGAACTGTTGAGAAGATAGCTTAGGGTGTTATTGTTGTCTGTCCAGTCAGTTCTCCAGTTGATTGTCGCTGTGCCTGAAGCAGTTGCTGTGGTTGTGATGTTGAAGGTGAATAGGCAGGATGTGTTGGGGGCGGTTATTTCCGAACAGTTATCTGTCAGGACTATTGACTTTATCTTGGATGGGAGGGTGATGTTGTAGATTGTTGCATTGTTCATTGATGCTTTTCCTATATTATTCAGGGTGAGGTTGTGAAGAAAGGAGTATTCTATCCCATAGACAAAGTCGTATATGTATTTTGTCGGCGTGTTGAAGGTTCCTGCTGTTGCAGGCTCTTCAAGGGATGTGTTGTACTGCGTTGAGTTTGTGAAGTAATAGGCAGAGCTGTTTTCTGCTGTAATATTTACAGTGTAATTGCCGCCTCTTAGGTCTCCTGTCGGGCCGATCGTGAATGTTTTTAGGCATTGCACTTGTCCTGTGCAGGTCTTTGAGATTGAATACGTTGCGTTTGATAAGGTTATGTTTATGAGCCCCTGTATTGGCTGGTTCGTGTCTGTGCGCCAGTAGTTGCCTGTTATGTTATGTTCTGTGTTCTCGCCTTTTGTGTAATCTGTTGTGGTTGTGTAGTTTACTTTTGTCTGTGCCCAGACTTCAAAGGTTGTTTGGTTTTCTGTGTAGATGCCATTCGGATTTGTGAGGTTGGCTTTTACTGTGCGGGTTCCGACTGTATCTGGCGCAGCGATGGTGTAATTGTAGTTGCCGGATGGGTCTGTTGTCGCGTTTGCCTCAAATAGGCCATCAATCCAGATGCTGACATTTCTGCCGGTGACATTCGTCCCGTCAGGCAGCAAGACCGCTTTTCCTGAAACTGTTATGTTCTGTTGCGAGTTTACAACATAATCATCAAGATTGATTGAAGCAGAAAGGTCCTGGACTTTGATTACATAGTCTGAAGTATTTCCCATATACCCTGCAGTATCATTTGCATATATCTTAAAATATATTTTTTCAAGTGTAGTATAACTTAAACTATAATTATAAATCCCTGAAAACTGATTTCCCGATTCTAAACTCATTGTATAATTTACATAACTGCCTGAAGAGTTCTCCTCTATCACAACCTTATCCACTCCCATAATATAGTCGCTGGCATTGATTGTTACTATGGTATCACCCTCGTTTACATCGACATTTGAATCATAAACAACATTCGTTAAACTCGGTGCAGTTATGTCAACAACGAAACTCACACTTTCTGTATCGTTTGAATTGCCAAATAAATCATTACAATAGAAATTAGCAGTATGGGAACCATCTGTCATTGAGGTATTTGTTGCGTTCCAATCATCCCCTATATTTGTCATTGAGATATTAGTTCCTGAATCTAATGAGTACCAACACGAATCCACCCCAGTAGTATCCGTCGCTGTCACATTAAATAATATTGAGGCTGTGCTATATGTTTGGCTTAAAGGAGAATTTATCGTTAGTGCAGGCGCAACAAATTCACAACTCGGATCCACCCCCCCATCCGTCACCGCCCAATTATATGTTCCTATAAGTGTGTCATTCCTACCACTATTTCCCGAACAATACTTTGAATTCCCACCGTGAAAAGCAGTATCATTTTGCAACGACGGCAACCCAGCCCAGCCAATCAAAAGACTATCATAATTCGCCGTTGATAAAGTTACATCTTCAAACATACTAGCCATGTCTGTAACAGCTGAAACATTCCAGTTGCCTATATTTTGGTTGAAGGATGATGCAGAATAAAACATAGAACTCATATCTGTGACGCTTGATGTGTCCCAGTTGGAGATGTTGCCGTTGAAGGATGGGGCAGAATAAAACATCTGACTCATAGTTGTGACGCTTGATGTGTCCCAGGCGGAGAGGTTCCCGTTGAAGGATGAGGCAGAACGAAACATCTCATTCATAGTTGTGACGCTTGATATGTCCCAGGTGGAGAGGTCTTGGTTGAAGGATGAGGCAGAATAAAACATATAACCCATACCTGTGACGCTTGATGTGTCCCAGGTGGAGAGGTTTTGGTTGAAGGATGGGGCAGAACGAAACATATTACTCATATCTGTGACGCTTGAGGTGTCCCAGGTGGAGAGGTTACCATTGAAGGATGAGGCATAATAAAACATATTATACATAGTTGTGACGCTTGATGTGTCCCAGGTAGAGATGTTACCGTTGAAAGATGAGGCAGAATAAAACATAAAATACATAGTTGTGACGCTTGATGTGTCCCAGTTGGAGAGGTTGCCATTGAAGGATGAGGCTAAATAAAACATATAACTCATATCTGTGACGCTTGAGGTGTCCCAGGCGGAGAGGTTCCCGTTGAAGGCTGAGGCACTATTAAACATATTACTCATACTTGTGACGCTTGATGTGTCCCAGGCGGAGAGGTCTTGGTTGAAGGATGAGGCACTACCAAACATATTACTCATACTTGTGACGCTTGAGGTGTCCCAGGCGGAGAGGTTGCCGTTGAAGGATGAGGCAGAATAAAACATATAACTCAAGTCCGTCGTCCCACTCAAATTCAAAGCATCTGTCGCTGAAACATCTAAATTAGAGCAACCATAAAAATACCTATTTGAATTTCCGACATTCAAAACACCCCATTGAGAAATATCTGTTATTTTTAATTTATCTCCCCCATCATTAAATCTAAATCCCTGGATTGTTCCGGAAATGGAAACATTATAAACTCCTGCCGAAGCGTAAGTATGGGTTGCATTTGTGCTATCCCACAAAGTAACCGTTGAAGAATTTCCATCGCCCCAATTAACTGTAAAATTATAAGTGCCGCTTG
>WTCA01000055.1 GCA_013138805.1 archaeon
CTCTTTTATATATTTATTATTATATTTATATATAGATATTTGAAAAACAATCATCCCCCCTCAAGACATTGCATTAAACCTTAATCTTCATCTTGTTCAGACATAACTGACAACACATTAAAATATTTCAAAACCTTGCAGATTTCTCCATCCAAATTTTTCTTTCAGAAACTCGCTTTAATCTAAAAAATCAACAAAAAATCAGATTTTCAAACAAAAAGAATATTTCTTATACAATCTGTCAAGCATCAAAATCATCTCTTCAGCAGAAACATCATCAATGACAGTAATATCACCATCTTCAATATACTGCATAGCTGCATCCTCTGAAGACTCCTTAAGATAAGACCTGAATAGAAACTCATTTTTAAGGAAATCATTTCCAAAGACAAGATTATCAACACATGCAAAGGATATATCAATATCTTCTATAAAATCTGAACCTGCAATCCATAATCCAAGACCGGATAATTCATTATTTATCCTCAAAAGATTTTCAACAAGATCAAAACTGCCAATATAAAGAAGTGATGCAGAATGAACAAGAAACTCGGTCTTCTCAAGTTCCCTCTCAAACTGTTTCTTGTTATCTTCACCATAGAGATCTTCATCAAAATTATCCAGATGATTTTGAAGCGCAAACTCATAAGCAATCGCTCTTGATATCTGGCTGAAAAAATCAGGCCTCGTATTCTTTAAAACATTAAACATTCCTGTTAACTTCTTGATTTTTTCCCTATTTATCTTCTTCTTCAACTCAGGCTTAATCCCATAAGCTGTCTGAATACCTGCACCGCCTTCTAAAGCTTCTAAAGACACAAGAGACTTTTTAAAGCTCTGCAATAATGAAATACCCCCTATCTCAGAATCACTGCACAGATGCCCTTTAAGGTTTTGAAGAGACCCTACATAATCAACATCAAGAAGATGAAGTTCACTAAGATCAAACATGTATCCGCCATCTCTAATTTTATCTAATATATCAGATGTATACAAACAAAATTTACCGCAATTAGAATCCAGGTCAGCTATCTGCTTTCTTATACTTTGATACATTATACATCACCATAATATCAGTTCATAAGCTGCATAAACATCTCATTTTTGAGTGTAGCCGACTTTATAGCTGAAAGAGTGCCTTCACTACCAGAATAATGTCTGGCAAAAAAATCACATGACTCCTGAGGATTAACAAGCATAAGCAAGATTCTGTTGAAAATGTCATTATTATTCTTACCATAAGCACTTTTAAGGCTTTCCGGAACTGACACTACCTGCGGACCGGATTCGGACCTGCCTGAAACCTCCGATAACGGCTTTAAATATATATCCTCTGCAACAGCAGCATCGTTTTTAATCTTCTCAATAAGTTTCATGTCAACATTCCACAATCCGCTGGCAAAAAGCCTTGAACCGGGCAATCTATTGCCGTAAACATTCTCAATATCTCTTATCTCAAGATCAAGAAGATGAAGGAAAAGTGTGGCATTCCTACCAGACATCCCATCATACTGCCCATCATGATACTTATCTATTATATTGTCGCGCAAGGATTCCATTGAATCTTTTATACTTCCAAGAGTGTCCCCAGAATCATCTTTATCCTCCAAAGCATCCCGATATTCATAAACCTCTGGCCTAATCTTATCAAGCCTGGAACATATGTATTTTATCCCTTCAAAACCATAATCAAAAAACATAGTCTCTATAGACTGCCAAAAAAGCTCAAACACCAGGACATCTGTCGCCTTGGTTATTTTATTGAATGAAAAGTCATTATCATTAGCATAAGTCCTTATTGTTTCGCACCAACCTTGGTTTGCCTCATTCTCAACAAAATTACATATTGTCCTTTTGGTTTTATTTTCTGAACCTATCGTTAGACCTGAGAAATCTTCAATATTATCGCTTGTGAAGGTAAGACAAATATCATTTTTTTCATCCTTTCCTCCATATAAGGTAGCAGCAATAGGATAATCAAGCCCGCAAACATCCTCAAACAGAACCATATTATCAACAATTGTAGGGTCTGATTCGAAAGCATTAGATATACCATTGATTACCCTCATCTTCTCGCTCACTTCACCGCGCATTAAACAACTGTTAAGCATTTTTATTTTCTTCGGTCCGAAAGGAAGGTGTACAGAATCTTTCAAAATATTTTTATCATCAATATCTATCTTCTTGCGCTTCACTGAAAAACTGCTGCCGATTGTTGTTATTTTTTCGCGATATTCTTCAGGCATTATCTGTTCAGCAATGCCAAACACAGCATTTGCGATATCATTGTCAGAAAGTGTTATGAAGACAAGCTTGTCATAGAAACTGGCAAGAAGCATCAGGTCATGAAAACATGTATAAGGAATGCAGGTCTTTTCAGGATGCTCGCAGATATGTTTAAGGAAATGAAGCTTTGCCTCAAAAAATCCGTCTACCCCACCGTCCATATGAAGATTATAGACCTCAGCAAAACCGTGGCGCAGATGCATATCCATCTTTGCAAGCTGTTCCATATCATATATACCGTCCATACTAAGTATTTTCTTACCATCCGCTGAAAGATTAGATATGTCCTTATAGTTTACAAGAAGCTCATAAGGTGAATTGAAAATACCAAGTTTCACCCCTACATCCATAAGTCCAAGCTTACCAGTACCATAAGGATTGCATGTAAGATTTCCCTTAGAAAGAAGTGTGTTGTCAACATCAAATACGCCAATTTTTTCCATCCCTCTCTTATGAGGCATGATATCTCTAAAACACAAGTCAACAAAAAAGTCCTCATGTGACAGTCCGATATTCAGAAGACTTGCATTTGCTTTCTGCATATCAAATATGCTGTTTTCCCAAAGGTCCCAGTATTTTTTAATCCTTTCATTGTTTTCAGCCTCAATCTGAAGTCTTAGCTTTTCGGCAATATCTGCTATATTTGCTCTTTCTTCAGAATCAACCACACCAGTTACAGACTCACCATCTTCATTCGCGTCAATCTTAGAATTAACAATATTTCCGAATTTCCTAAGTAATCCTTTAAATGGCTGTTTTTTACCCATATAAACTAATAGTTTAGAAAGAGTCCCATATATAGTTTACCCTAAGGTGTGATGAAAACTCACTTCTTATCAGAATCTTTCTCAGACAAGATCTCAATAATAACAGAAAGCTTATTGCTTATCTCACACAGTCTCTCATCAATCCTACCTGAAGTGTCAACCTCAGAGCCTTTCGTAAACTCAGCAGGATAATCGCATTTGATCTCAGCCTCTTTCTTCTCAAGAAAAGTGATGTTCTTGAAACTTCCAGACACAGAAAACTCATAGCAGACATCATCGCCTTCACAGATGCCTTCAACAAGCGACGGTTCCCAGACACTTAAAGTCTCCCCGCCAATAGTCAGGACAAAATAATCCTTTCCGTTCCTGCTTTTCTTAGGGCCGATAATGCTCTCTACCTTGCCTTCCATAGTATAAAAGAAAGTGCGATAATTTATAAGTTTATTGAATATTTGCATCTATCCCTTTATTATTTCCAGCTCATCCTTAATCCTATTTAAATATTCCTCTTCAGAATCATTCTTCTCAAAACTCTCAATGACTATGACTTCAGTCCCTCTGAAAAAAAGCATTTCAGCGACATGACCTAAAGATATTATCCCTTCAGGCCTGAAGAGAGGCAAATGGTCCTCACCAATAGTATTTATCTGATGCATATGGGCGGCAAAAGGTGCTTTGGTAGAAATGAACCGGCTCAACAGCTCAACACCCCCATCCTTGATGCATTGTTCATAGGTCATACCTCCAAATTCAGCAATACACCTTTCAATCCTTTTTTTATCTCCCATCTCTGTTATCCCCCAGTCATTTCCCTTTTCAAGCATGGAAAGATGCTTTAATGGATGTCCGATATCAAAAAGAAAATTGAGTGAAGGATAATCTTCAAAAATCTTCAAAAGTCCTGGAGACGACATATGATACGGAAGCTCATGATTCTCAACAGTGATAGGTATTTCTGTCCCGTATGCAATTTCCTCAATCACCTCAAGATTAGACTTCAACATCTCATGTACAATCTTATCTATTTCATTCCAATAACTGTCACAGGCAGACTTTTCATATTTAGTTGCTTCATATCCTCCACCCAAAAAATCCTTGTAAAGACCTTCTATATGCAGGTTAAGATATTTCACGCCCAAAGATTCAGCAATTCTCACATATCCTTCAAGAAACTTCCTACTTTCATCTGCCCATTCTTTGTTGTACTTGTCAAAAAGATTAAATGATGCCCTATGAAAAACATCATTGCTATCAATATAGCTGAATTTTTTCGGCAGATGCAAAGAAATTTCAAATATCTTTCCGTCAGAATTAAGAGTATCTATATAGTTCTTTAGAAAATCATAATTATCAAGTTCAGTAAGATCAGATAAAATTTCAGCGCCTTTATACCCTGCTTTTGATATCAAATCAAGCCCAAGTCTAAGGTTTTCAACAACATCATCACTGCCAGAAAACGATGCAATCTCAGAAAGTTCCAGAGATTTGTAGATATCCATATAACTATATTTGAAATAATATTCTTAATAGTTTATCTACAGAAATCTCATCACAAGAACCATGTCGCAAATCTCTCGCTTATGGAAAGCCCGGAGAAACTGTAGCGGATTCTTAAGTCTTCAGAATTGGAAGGAATCTCAAACAGGACAAGGCCTGTCATCTCTGTCCCAGAAGATATCTTCTTATACTTAGGCAATGCATCATATCCTTCATAAATTATAGGCTCATAAATATAGATGTCACCAGCAAGCAATGTCACTTTACCATAACCGACATATATTGACAACGCACCTTTGTTGATCACAGTGAAGTTCACCATAAAAAACTGCTTGCCTGCAATTGCATTATCAGTCCTTTCAGTCCCATTCTCAACAGTCTGGTACACATAGCTTGACACAATCTCATAAGAGTTGAACTTAACATCAAGAACATCAGTCTGTACAGCCTCATCCAAAGAGACCACAATCTCTCCCGCCTCAGGAACATAAACATCAACCTTGTCATCAACAGTGTCCTGAGGTACCGAAGGTGCAACATCCACAGGTGTTGTGTCTATCACAGTATTACCATCATCGTCATCAACAGTTATCTGAGTGTCCTGCACAGTATCCTCTGGAATATTATCACTCGGTAAAGTATCGTCCCCATCATCTGCCGAAGAAGGTATCTCCACATTTTTCAGGCTTAACGCAAATACAATAGCAAGAAGAATAATGATAACATAAAGAATATGTTTCTTGTCTATTTCCACACTGACTTTACCGGAAGAGTTAGACTTTTTTGATTTAGGTTTCTTAGATGTTTTCTTTGCAGGCATATCATCTATTAGTAATCAGATGTATATATATTTATTTGAAAAAACAGAACAGAAAATTCAATCAATATTTATATATTCCCTTTTAATAAAAAAGATGAACCTATTCTCAAAACAGAAACCAGACATAACAAACGGCAACATTAAAAAGACGCTCATCAAGCTGTCAGCACCCATTGTCGTAGCTATGCTCCTGCATACAACCTTCAACATAATAGACGCAATATTTCTTGGAAGATTGAGCTCAGACGCCCTTGCTGCGATAACCATCACATTCCCCATAATCTTCTTCATAATAGCGATAGGATCCGGAGTGCGTATCGGTGCAACATCACTAATAGCAAGGCTTATAGGAGCAAAAAAGATAGATGAAGCGCGCCAGGCAGCAAGCCACAGCATCTTAATAGCAGTCGTCCTGACTATAGTTTCCGTTATCCTCGGCTTTTTGTTCATTGAAGACATCTTCATCCTTATGGGCGCGGATGCGAGCATAATAATGCTTGCGACAGAGTATATGAAAATCATCTTCTACGGTATAGTCGTCATGTACTTATCTTTCATATTAAACGGCATTCTCCATGGCGAGGGAGACATGAGGACACCGATGAAAGGTATGGTGCTTGCAGTGATGATAAACATAATCCTTGATCCAATCCTGATATTCGGTCTCGGACCTATCCCCTCATTAGGCATTGAAGGCGCAGCACTGGCAACAATATTCTCAAGATTCATAGGGCTTGCATACATAATCAACCATTTTGTAAAAAGGAAAAATATAGTGACACCGGTTGTCAGAGGGTTCATCTATGCACCAAAGACATTGAAAGACATAATTCGTATAGGGCTACCTGCATCTCTTGTGAATGTCAGCATGTCGTTCTCGTTCATCATAGTAACTTCTTTTGTATCAGCTTTTGGCGCAGAGGCAATAGCGGCTTTCGGCGCGGCAGTCAGGATAGAGATGATCGGCGTCCTTCCATCAATGGCTATGACATCAGCTATAATCACTATGGCAGGCCAGAACGCAGGAGTAAAGAAATACTGTCGCGTGGAAGATACTGTCAAATCCGCTATAAAGATGCTCAGCATATTCATGATTATTGTTGCAGGCATATTGATAGCTTTCCCGGAAATGTTCATGAGATTTTTCACAGAGGATTCGAAAGTCATATCTATAGGAGCAACATATCTTAGGATTGTGCCTTTGGGCTTTATCTTCGCAGCGACAGGAAGCTCAATAACCTCAGCTTTCCAGGGTATGGGTAAAGGCACTCCGCCTCTTATCTTTCAGATTACAAGACTTTTCATTGTCGGCATACCTTTGGCATACTATCTCGCCTTCATCGCAGGATGGGGACTGAAAGGCATATGGTGGTCATTTGTAATTGCTAGTCTTGTGACTGCGATAATAGCAATGATATGGTTCTTAAAAGAGATTAAAGAGAAAGAAAAATGAAATCAAACCTCATTCCTCAAAAAAGCACAATAATCCTTCTCCGTCCCGCAACAGGTAGTCATAACTTTTTCATCGCCAAAATTGCAGTAATTAAAAGGATCATAAGAACTGTCTCCTGTCAGCAATGCCCTTGCCCTGTTTTCAAATGCAGGCTCAAAATACTCGCAAAAGCCTAAATCTATTTTTGTCTGCTCTTGAATCTTATAGAAAAAGATTTCTCTCAACCAAAGCTGCTCATAATCCAATAAAGATATTCCATACTTATCAAGACTGCTAACTATATACTCTTCTAACCCTATCCACATCAATGTCCAATCCAGGCCGAAATCCAGATAATCAAGCAGATCCCCACTCGACAAGACATCTGAGACCAGATCATCAACTTTCTTTTCAAATTCTTCAACAGTTTTGATTCTAAAACTCATCTCCATAGATTAAGATAACAGAAGAATTTTAAAAATATATTCAAAGAAAGTTTTTCAACACTTAACAGAAATCAAAAGATATATAAAACATAAATCCCAATAAACCATATGCCATGGGAACAACCAATTTATGTCGGAAACAGACTTCAGCCAGTAACATTTCGCACAGGCGGAAAAGAATACGAAGGAAAGATAATCATTCAGAATTTTATGAACTATCCCGAGAAAGGAGTGATTACAGACTGGGGAATAGCAGGATTCGGCATAACAGAAATGACAACAGATCCTGAAAATGAAGAAGCCGTATCTTTAGTTATCAGAAACGAATATCTTATAGACCCAAAACATCTTGATCCAAATAAAAAGTTCAATGAATATGATACCGAAACAAGAAAGAAGATAACAATAAAAGATTTTAAAGATATCGCAGAGATATATCCAGCAAAAACAAGATATGAAGGACCTATTGACGAAAATGGATTGCTAAAAAGCGTAAGACTACAGCAAAACTGGATTTTTGAACCGTTAGAGGACTGCATAGAAAAAACATTTGAAAAGCTGAGTTTCGCAGACATAACGCAGATACTTGTAAACATATATGAAAGGCAGATTCAGATCACCCGTCATAAACCGGCCATAATTAATCTTTTAAAAGAATGTAGATATCAAGACACTAATGAAAAAATAAATGAAAATGATCTAAAGATTTTAAGAGATAAATATATTATTGAAAATGAAACCTTAAGAAGAATATTTGATGATAAAGGTAACCTGACATTAAAGACACTGACAGATATAAAAGATATACCCAAAGTTATGAAAGACTACATTGAAAAACATGCAGGCGAAATCGAAAAGTCATATCTATACCGGACAATGATTACAAGACACGAAGAAGATATTGATAAACTAACCGAACTAAATAAAATATATGAAAAGATCATTACATAATGGATTAAATAATCTCGAAGAGATAATTACTTCTCCCTAAAACTCCTACCTCAACCCGCGCCCTTCACGCATGATATCCAAAAGAAGCTTTCTCTCCACCCGGGCAACAATATACTTTGAGACCTTCATCTTCTCGGAAGGCACAACAATCGCATCGACGCCGAACCCTACAAGTCTCTCAAGGATGTCAGGATCCTCAAGTATTGAACCGCCGACGCTCACGAATATCTTGCTCTTCTTGTATTCATCAATTATCATCTTTATCATCTTGAGCACACCGGGATGCTTGGAATCAAAATGCTTGCGCACCTTCTCATTCGCCGCATCCACGCCAAGCATATGTTCTGCAAGCCTGTCACAGTCTATAAACACAAAATCAATCCCGACATGGGCAAACTCCTTTGCAACAAGGCCAGGAGCCGGGGCTTCTATACTGATGCCTACCTTGACCTTCTCAGGATCCACCCCACATTCCCTAAATATCTTCATGACCTCAGAAATCTGGTTTGGATGCTGAACAAAAGGAAGAAGAATCTCTATATTATTGTATCCTTTAAGCATCAGGTTATTGAGCGCTTTTATCTCAGCCTTGAAAAGAGCAGGAGCATCAAGGCTTCTTCTAAGCCCTCGCCACCCGAATTTTGGATTCTCTTCAGATATCTCATGACCGCTTTCAGGAAGCTTCTGCAATGTTGATGTCTGCGCACTCAATGTCCGAAAAGTCATAGGCTTAGGATACACAGATTCCACAAGAGGACTAAACTTTGTCTCTATATATTTCACCAGCTCCTCTTCCATACCTTCAGAAAGTATCTTGTCCGGATGCTTGCCCAATTTAAGCAATACAAGCTCAGAAGGCAGAAGACCAATACCGTCAAGGACAGTCTCAGGCTTATCAAGGCTTCTTGCAAATACCTTTACCTTTGTCCCTGTTATCATGTTCATAGGATCTTCTTCAATCACGCTATCCACACCTTCTGCTTTATTTCCACTGGGTAATGTCGTATCATCCTGTTCTCCAAAACCGCCATCCTGCTTAGATGATGAAAATTCTTCAGTGACAGGCATTCCAGGATTCCCTGCAACAGGAACATCCTTATCATCATCTACCGGCAAAGAACCTCCAGACAAAGGATTATCCCGCACAGCACCTGACACCAGCCCTGCCTCTTCCGCAACGCTGTCAACCTGCGTATCTAAAGAAGCTGTCTCTGAGATAGATGTATCTTGTTGAGAATCATTTAAATCATTTTGCTCTGGAACGCTTCTGACATAGATTTTTCCTGATGTAGCATCAAGTATCACTCTGCTCCCATCATCAAGCTTTTCGCAGGCGCCGGCACATCCCACAACAAAAGGTATATCAAGCTCACGGCATAGGACAGACATGTTAGAAAGTATTCCCCCATTCTCTGATATAACACCTCCTACACGGTTCAGCACAGGTATGGTCATGGGCTGGAGCCAGGGAGTCACAAGTATGTCTCCTGCTTTTATCTTGACCATGTCTGATATGTCATGGACCTTCCTTAAAAAGCCTTCAGCATTTCCGCTGCTTGACGCAATGCCGCTGAAAGCAGGAGAATCATCAGTTTCATACACCGGCTTTATCTGTTTGTTCAATGTCGTCATCCTTGATATATCAATAGCATAGACCTTATCTCTCTTAAAGACCCATTCCACATACACAGGTGTTTTTGAAACAGTCTCAACCTTTCTGGACATCTGTGATACGAGAGCAATCTCTTTCTCATCAAGCGACTGCGCATTTGTCATCTCAGGAGATATCTTTTCTTTTATCACATTTCCGCTGACAGCATGCTTCACAAGACGCCATTCTTTCGGATTTATCTTCTCCCCCTTAGACATCGAAGAGGTCTTGTCGACAATGAATATGTCAGGCGTTATCTCGCCACCGCCTGTAAAACCGCAACCGAAACTGCTTTCTATGACAATCTCATCCATGTTCTTTGTCACCGGATTTGCTGTGGCGCAGATACCTGACTTTTCTCCGTCTATCATCTTCTGGACAATCACACCGGAAAATATGTCCTGCCCTCCGTTATACTTCTGCCTTGCAAATATTGCCTCATCACTGTATAAAGCTGCCCAACATTCTTTGATCTTATCAATCAGTCCCGCAAGACCGTTGACATAAAGATGTAATGGATAAAATCCCATAAAAGATATTTTTTTTGAACCGCTTGTGAATACGCTTGACTTAACTGCGACTTCGCAATCATTGCTTCCTGCGTTTATCACACCCAACCTGTCAGGATCTATATCCTGCATACCTCTGCTAACACCCAAAGCCCCGTAGGCAGCCTTTATCTCTTCCTTAAGCTTTCTAGGCACCTTACCTGACATTATCAGATCCCTAACATTCTTTGACTTCCCTGCAAGCTCTTCAGGACCGCAGTTGCCTATGCTGTCAAGAAGTCCGGATATAGCATTGTTTATACTGTTTTCCTTAAGATATTCGTTAAGGCCTGCATTAGTCACCACAAAACCATCAGGCACAGGCAGGCCGGCTCCCATGAACTGCGACAGTGTCACTGCCTTATCCCCTGTCTTCTCCCTATCCTGTGCAGAAAGACCGGCAATGCCAAGAACGAATTCCATATATACCTATAATAAATAAGTACCTATATGTATAAAAATATATTCACTGGATAAAGAAGAAATCCGGAAGTATCACTTCTTTTTCTTCCCACCTTTATAGAGAGTGACGACAAAGATAGAAAGACAAGGATAAGCAAGGACTATAAAGAATACAAACGCCAAGGCAAGGGCAAAAACTATCGGCACGCCAAGATACAAGCTTATCTCCATAATATATGCAGCCGCAACAGCCAGAGACATGAATGTAAAAGATATGGCAAATACAAGGAAAAACATAAGTATCATAGAACCCAGTACAAAAGACGCATTGTCCCTGAAAAACTCAATACTTCTCTTAACAGCCCTAAACCCGTCCATCTTCTCAATAACAACAATAGGCAGGGCAAACATAACTGATGCCTGCACAAGTAGAATAAAAGATAAAATAATGATAGAAAACAATGAAGATGTGGATGCTATAAGATAATTGTCCATAAAAAGAGTCATTATCTGTGACACAAAAAAGACAATTGCCTGAACCAACACAAATGCCTTGATAATATCATGCCAGTGTATATCTATACCTTTACGGATATCTGAAAGATTCATCTTCCCGCGTTTCATTCGGAATATAGTATAATACACTCCTCCTGAAAGTATAGCAAACACAGATGCCATGATAAAATTCATCACAGAGACCTGTATCGAGCCCGAACCGTATAAGTCATCCAGACTTACTATACCTGAAAGGAAAAAAGTGCCTTGAACAGCAATCGCAATAAGCCAGAAAACAGCCCCTATAAGCAGGGATTCCTTAAGGTTGTTCCTGAGAACAGAATACGACTTATCAAACACATCTCTGATTCCCATCACACATCAATCTCAAAAACAGTTGACTATTATTTAATGTTACCTATATATAAAATTAACATAGCGAAAGGCTGGCAGAAAAGATATTTAAATATTCCTGCAGGAATTGGCTTCAGATAGATGCATATGAAAAAAGCAATATTTATAGGAAGGTTCCAACCGCTTCATAAAGGGCACTGCCATGCTATAAGAAATATTCTTCAAAAAGAAGACATAGGACATCTCTGCATAATCATAGGCAGCGCAGACAAAAAAGGCACATTCGACAACCCTTTATCTTTTAAGACACGCAAAGATATACTGGAAAAAGTATTCAGAACGAAGATAGATGAAAAGAAGATATCAGTACTTGGCCTTAACGACTGCGAATCTGATGATATATGGATAAGTAACCTAAAATCCATAGCACCTGATTTTGATATAGCTTTCACAGGAAACGGCTGGACAAAAAGATGTCTTGAATCAGTCTGCATAATAGAAAAACAGAGATTATACGATGAAAAACACCTAAACGGAACCTACATCAGGTCATGCATAAAAGAAGGAAAAGATATAAGCAGCCTTGTGCCTGAAGAAGTGCTCAGGATGATAAGCATTGAAGAGAAGAAACTTTTTTAATATTATACCATTCTAAAGTGATTATGAACAATAGTAATGTATCATACATATTTCCTTCTGACATAAACATAGAACTTTTTTCACTTCCTAAAACAGCAACTCAAGACAGCATAAGTTTTAAACCCCGGGAATATATAATAGAACAGATCATACCACAGAAAAACAAAATATTGAAAGATATTTTCAAATCCGAACCAGACATGCCTTTCGGTTACATAAATAAAGGAGAAAAAGAAACAAAAACAATTGAAGAAGCATCAAATCTACTGGATTTTAAAAAAAAATATATTCTGAAGACACTTGTAACAAGAGATTTAGATGAAAATATATATATGGTCATAACTCTTGGCAATTACAGGCCAAACATCAATAACATAAGGCATATATCCAAAAAATTCAGGGACGCACACGATCTTACCAGCCCGCCGAAACTGTACAAGCTGGATTCAGATTTTGAAGATCATATAGGAATGTCTGCGGGCTTCTGCGGACCTGTGCTTTACAATGAAGATTACATGAAAAATATCAAAGGTATTCTTTTTCATACCAATATAAAAAAGAAACAGCAAAGATACACAAGAAATGCAGAAGACATAATGATAACATTCCCGATAAGCAAAAATGCGTCCATACTCATGCATCCTGGAGACCTCTATGAAAAACTGAAAGACAAATGCGGAGAAGATAAAATTGCTTTTTTCAAGGAATGAAAAACATCAGATTTATTAATATAAACCATCAACTCAAGAACATGGCAAACATACTCACCTTCAAATTCTTAAGAGAGCTGCAGAAGAAAGAAAGAGCTTCAAGAGAACTTGAAAAGCTTGACAACGACTTCTACAGCCAGGTATCAGGCTACATGGAAAAGAAAATGGGTCTTGACCTGAAAAACAATCAGGACTTTGCCGCAAGAAGAGATCTTGAGCACACAAAGATAATAATCGGAGACATACTGAACCGCAGGGAACGAAAAGTCATAAATCTTGCTGTCCTGAACGTACGCGGCATCATAATGCCGAAAAACATACTTCCGGAAGAGAAAGAGCTTTTTGATAAGATAAAGTCAGCAGTCACAAAATACAGGAGCAACCTTGAGTTCGTATTCTACGAAAATGAAGAGAAGAAAGAGACAGCCGGAGAAAATATCAAGAAAGAAGAAAAGGAAAACAATAAAGATAAAGAAGAGAAAAAGACCGAGAATAAAACAGAAAACGACAAATCAGAAGAAACAGATAACAACATAATAGCAAACACGACAAAAATAAAAATACTTGGCGCAGTACCTGAATTTGTCGCTGACGACAACGAAAGTTACGGTCCTTTTGAAGAAGGCGAGATTGTGGACATCCCGCAATCCGCAGCAGAGATCCTTATCAACATAAAAAAAGCAGAAAAAGAAAAATAATCAAAGGGTTACATCATCATGAAGATACAGTTTCTGGGAACAGCAGGCGGAAGGTTCGGAGTCTCAAAACAAATAAGAGCAAGCGGAGGAATATATATAGAAACCTGCGGTAAGAAACTATATCTTGACCCGGGTCCCGGAGCTCTTGTCCACGCAAGAAGAAACAATATACCATTAGAAGAGCTTGACGCAATACTTCTCTCCCATGTGCACCAGGATCATACAAATGATGCCAATGTTCTTATTGACGTGCTGACAAAAGGTGGATGGAAAAAGAAAGGGACTCTCATAGGAAGCAGGACAGCGATAGAAGGCTATGAAAAGATAGAAAAAGCTGTGCTTGAGCATTATCTGAAGTTTCTGGAAAAGATTGTAGTGATGGAGCCGGGCGACACTTTCAATCTTGGCGACCTGAAGATAACAGCCACACCGACAAAGCACGGCGACCCGAAAGGTATCGGCTTCGTGCTAAAGGGAGAGAAGACTGTCTCTTATGTCAGTGACAGCTATTATTTTGAAGGCCTTGAAGATTACCACAAAGGCTCTGACATAATGATACTCAACCATATCTTCCCAAGAGAAGAGAGCACAGCTGAAAAAAAGAACAATTGCCACACAGACACCTATAGCGCAAAGAAGCTTATAGAAAGAACAAATCCAGAACTTGTCATAACCCAGCATTTCGGCATAACGATGATGAAAATCGGTCCTGATAACGAAGCAAAATGGCTTGAAGAAGAGACAGGCGTGAAAGTTGTTGCCGCAAAAGATTTCCAGGTGTTTGAGTTTTAAATATTGACATATTATAAGTTTTTATGGTATTTCTGCTTGATTTTCTTAAAGATCAGTCACAAAGTGAAACGTGCCTATCAACTAAACAGTCATATTGAGCAAAATCACGTCTTCCTTCAATATTTGCTAAAAGTTCAGCAATTTCTGCATCAATATCTCTACATTTAAGTGTACAGACTTTCTCAATATTTGCTGACTGGACAATACCTGCAATCACATCAATAATATAATTATCAGAATCCAGTCCAATAGTGGTTATATTCATATAAGATAAAAAATCCACATAAGCAAAATCTTTTCTTGGTTTCTGTGCATAAATTGTTCCATCAACCCATACTTTTCTATCTTTACTAGAATAATAAAAATCAAGACTATATAAACTCCTCTTTTCAAAAATTAAAGTATCTTTATTTTTAGAATAAAAAGGCAGTTTTTCAAGAGAGTCCTCAAATATAGGTTCCATTACATCAGAATCAACTTGAGACAAAGGTGTATTTGTGCCATATATACAAAAATTATAAAGAGAATTTAAGATTTTCATACTAAGAATAATGAATATATCTTTATAAAGTCACATATAATTAATTTCCAAACAGTTGTAAACAATCATCCTTCATAAAACTTCTTCTCAAGATAGTTCTTAAGAAGCTTCTCGCTCGGAAAAAACATTGGTTTTGGTATTTCATCAAGTCCGAACCATTCCCATTTTGTAATCTCATCAGGCTCCATGACCGCAGGCTCGCCTTCAAAGTCCTCGCACAAGAGGCCGACTGTCACAAAATGCGCAGTGTCAACCATATCATTGCTCACGCTTATCACCTTAAGGCTCTTCACCGTAAGTCCGGTCTCTTCCATAAGCTCCCTTGATGCGCCCTCTTCAAAAGACTCGCCGAAATGAAGCTTCCCTCCAGGCATTGTCCATGTACCTTCACCGTGAAGCATGCTTGATGCCATCTCAGGATCATCATGTCGTTTCCCGAGAAGCACCTTGCCATGTTTCATGATAAGTATCCCAAAACCTGCGCCGACCTTTTTGTGCTTATCCATAAGATTATATTCACATCAAAAATTTATATATTAATACAGAACAGAACAATAAGATAATCACTTTTCAATAACAGTATACACAATAAAATCAAAAGACACCAAAAGACATATAACTGTTTAAGCTAATATCAAAGATGTTTGGTCATGTTTTTTGCATGACTGATTTTACAAAGGTGAAAAAAATGAGCTATATAGTGAAAAGCAAAATAAGAGAACTTGCAAAGAGTCTGGACATAAGCATATCCAGGGAAGCTGACGATGTATTGTCCGCTGCAGTTGAAGAAATAATCAAGAAGGCAGCAAAAAGGGCAGAAGGTAACGGAAGAAAGACTGTAAAGGCAAGAGACATCTAAAGTCTCGCTTTCTTTTTTATTTTTTATTGTTCATAATCATTATATTATGTATTCTTTAGATACACTCAAGGTTTCTTACAAAAGAAAAAAAGGAGATATTAACAGGCGTCTTGATAATTTCAAATCTATCTTCAACAGATCAGACAGATTCATATTCAAAGAACTATGCTTCTGCCTCCTTACGCCGCAGTCAAAAGCAAGAACCTGTGATAAGGCAATAGAAAAACTCTACTCAAGCATGCTTCTTTTCAACGGCACAGAAAAAGACATCTCAGACAAGATAAGAGACATAAGATTCAGGAACAACAAGACACAGTACATCATTCTTGCAAGAGACCTTTTCACTGAGAGCAAAACAAAAAAAATCACAATCAAAAAGACAATCCAAAAATACGAAAAAGACATACCGGCCTTGCGCCTATGGCTTATAGAAAACATAAAAGGCATGGGCATGAAAGAAGCGAGCCATTTCCTAAGAAACATAGGTAAAGGAAAAGATATAGCGATTCTTGACCGTCACATACTCAGGAACCTCAAAAGATACGAAATTATTGACAGCATCCCAAAAACAATCACTCCAAAAAGATACATAGAAATTGAAAACTGCGTACGAAAATTATCAGAAGATACGAAAATACCTATGGACGCACTGGACCTCCTGTTCTGGTCGGAAGAGACCGGCGAGATATTCAAATGAAAGAAAAGATTGTTAAAGTTAAAAAATAAATACACAGTTATGGGTTCTACAGGAATAGCAGAACAGATTACAGATTTTAAAAGCATTATGTCAACAGCAGGAGATATAGTTATTGACAAAACATTTTCTCAGATGACCTATGAAGCCCAGGAAGCCATAATACAACATTATGCAGACCTTGTTTGCGGATTTAAAACAAGGAGTATCGACGAAGAAAAAGAATTCACAGTCTATATAGACCCTTTAGGATATCCTTCTGATAATTTCAGGGTTCTGGAAAAAATAAGAGAAAAAGATTCTGACGCTTTTGTCTATAACTTCAGCTTGCTGCCGGAAGATACGCAAGAACAGATAAATAATATATATATGGAAAAGCTTGCAGAGACAAGCGACTCTGTAATATTCACGAAAGACAAAAGAAGTTTATTTATCAAAAAAGAAGAATTATTTAAACAGGCACATCTCAACTGATATGAAGACTACCCTTTAAGCTCCCTTATCTTATCCCTCAACACCGCCGCCTTCTCAAACTCAAGCATCTCTGCAGCCTCGTTCATAAGCAGCTCAAGCTCGGCCAGAAGAGTCTCCCTTTCACCGTCAGACATATTCTGCCTGTCAATCTTCTTTATAGCTTTTATGTTGGCAAGTTCGTCTTTCGGAAGCACCCTCTCCTGTATGCCTTTGACAATTGTCTTCGGGACAATGTCATGCTCCCTGTTATAACTTTCCTGTATCTCCCGCCGCCTCAATGTCTCATCCATTGCCGTCTTCATAGAACATGTAATCTTATCAGCATACAAGATAGCCCTGCCCTCGCTGTTCCTTGACGCCCTGCCTATTGTCTGTATCAAAGATCTCGCATTCCTGAGGAAACCTTCCTTATCCGCATCAAATATAGCGACAAGCGACACCTCTGGTATATCAAGACCTTCCCTCAAAAGATTCACGCCGACAAGACAGTCAAACTTGCCGAGGCGGAGGTCGCGTATAATCTCTGTCCTCTCAAGAGTCTTGATATCAGAATGCATGTACCTCACCTTTATCCCTTTCAATACCATGAACTCGGAAAGCTGTTCTGCCTGTTTCTTTGTCAGGGTCGTCACAAGCGTCCTGAAGCCTTTGTCTTTTTGCTTCCTGACCTCACCAATCAGATCTTCAACCTGCCCTTTCGCAAGCCTGACCTCAATTTCAGGATCGAGAAGCCCCGTAGGTCTTGTTATCTGTTCCACAGGAATGCCGCTTTTATCTAACTCATAATCTTGCGGAGTGGCAGAGAGATATATTATGTTATGGATATGCTTCTTGAATTCCTCAAACCTAAGCGGCCTGTTGTCAAATGCTGAAGGAAGGCGAAAACCATAATTGACAAGGCTTTGCTTTCTCGAGAAATCGCCCGCATACATACCTCTAAGCTGCGGCAAAGTAGCATGCGACTCATCTACAACAATAAGAAAATCCTTAGGAAAAAAATCAAGAAGTGATGAAGGCGGTTCTCCAGGAGTCCTTCCGTCAAAATGCCGCGAATAGTTCTCAATACCTGAACAGTATCCTATCTCAGCAAGCATCTCAAGATCATGCTCTGTCCTCTGCTCAAGCCTCTGAGCTTCTACAAGCTTATTCTGTTTCACAAGCTCTTTCAGCCTTCCCTTAAGCTCAGCCCTTATTGACTCAACCGCACGGCGCGTGTTCTCCTCAGGCATGACAAAGTGCTTTGCAGGAAATATCAGTGTGCTGTCAAGTTTACCATATGATTTCAAAGTGACCGGATGCAGCTCCTTGACAGACTCGACAGCATCGCCAAAAAGCTCAACCCTTATGACAGTCGACTCATAGCTCAGGTGGATATCAATCACATCGCCCCTGACACGAAACTTTGCTCTCTTAAGGTCAACATCATTTCTCTCATACTGCATATCGACAAGCCTGGATATTATATCATCCCTGCTAATCTTCATACCTTCCCTAACCTCAAGAGACATCTTCCTGTACTCTTCCGGCATCCCTATACCGTATATGCAAGAGACGCTCGCCACGATTATTACATCATCACGCGTAAGCAGAGATCTTGTAGCAGAAAGCCTTAGCCTGTCAATATCCTCATTTATGGAGGCATCCTTCGTTATATATGTATCTGTCTGCGGAAGATAGCTTTCCGGCTGGTAATAATCATAGTAGCTTACAAAATACTCCACAGCATTGTCAGGAAAGAATTCCTTGAACTCGTTGTATAGTTGCGCCGCAAGTGTCTTGTTATGGGTGATAACAAGCACAGGCCGCTTCCATCTGGATATTGCATTAGCTATAGTGAATGTCTTTCCGGACCCTGTGACACCAAGCAGTGTCTGGTGCTTTTTACCATCCCGAAGACCCGAGACCAATGCATCTATCGCCTTTGTCTGGTCACCTTTTGGCCCGAATGATGATACTAACTTAAAATCCGGCATAGATATTGGTTTGAAAGAATAGAAATAAAAATTTGAGCTAAAACCTGTCGATTATTGATTTCACATTCTTCAAGGAAAGCTCATTATAAAATCTCCACTTATCGCCGACATGACAAGGACCCTGATACAGTTCAAGCACACCGCTCCTGCATCCTGCATCATGAAGCGCCCTAAGGTATTTTTCAAGCTTCTCCTGACGCATCGCATTCTCTCTTAATCTCAGGCCATCATCCTCTATATATTCATTGGGATCCTGCCCGAAAGTTACAGGCATATGGGAACCAATCTTCAATATACCTTCATCATCATAGACCATATCCACCTGCCCGCCTATATGGCAGATTGGTATCCTTCCTTCAAATCTCCTAATTATTTCAGCAAAATCTACTGGATTCTCATACAGGACAGGATATCCTTCTCTTATAAAGATACCGAAATCATCAAGCATTTTTTGTTCTTCCTCCGTTATGTCCCCTGCATCATATTTCATCAGATTATAATCCTGCGAATATTCAGCAGACTGGCCCAGATGTTCGATATCGATACAGATAGGCAGTTTACCGCCCGTAAGAAAATCAAGATCATTCACACAGCCGACATCCCCTACCTGCAGAGCTTCAGGCAGCCATATAGTATCGGCCCATCTTATATCCTTCCTAAGGTCTTCAGATTTATCTTCAGCCTTTTGGCTTGGAACGACCGCGTAATTTACCTGGCCGACATTCTCTATTATAAGGTCAATACCTGATTCAACCGCATATTCTGATGCTTTAATCATTACAGATTTTATATTATTTAATGATTCAAAATAATCTCGGAGTGTAAATGTAGCATCTAGATTACTGTAACCATGATATTCAGGCTGTGCCCTCAAATTGCATTCCTTCTCAAAGGTATGGACAGCACCTGCATGGAACACGATTTCCTTGAAGAGAGATTCACCTCTTTTTTTGTTAAGCTCAATTATAGCATCTATACTCTGCTCAATTAACGGGAGTTCTGAATCAACAAACTGTCCCTTGCCATGGGCTGTTATCTTTAAAGGTACACCGTTGATTTCTTTGCTCCTCAAATATTCAGATAATGAATCAATGACCTCGGGATTCTGGGCATCTGGAGTAAGGATAATCTGGGGCATAAGACCAATTATCAGCCCTTCCTCAATCTGTTCCGGATCAAAAAATGCTTTGCCTAACCTGTCATATGAAACTATTCCTCTTGCAGCATAAAATGTCCACTCAGCCATAAATTTTTTTTATTATTTAATATTAAATACTTATCCTCATAATTCAACAACAAAAACATCACTCAAAAACCGAAATGTTTATAAATAAAGAAAAACCTTAATATTATTAACCAACTAATAGATACATCTAAACCAAAAAATAATCTCAGAGGTAATGAAATATGAAATCATTTATTGAAAGTGCGCTTGCAGCAAGGAACAGTTCTGAACAGAACCGCGCGGACAATGCTCCGCAGAACAGTATGGCTACAGAGCCTGTACAAAATGAAATGCCTGAAAGAAACACAGCACAGGACTCTTTTGAAGCACCATTCGCATCACAGGAAC
>WTCA01000099.1 GCA_013138805.1 archaeon
TCTCTATTTCTGTGGTGTCTATGCTGTTGCTCTCTGCGCAGCTTTTCCATGCAGTTCCTGCGTTCCTGTAATTCTTGTTCAGGCATGTAAGGTAGTCAAGGAATTGTTCCGGATATTTTTCCATTATGCATATCTGTCTCATGTTCTCATCCACTTCCGGCTGGCCGTGCAGGCTTGAGAATGTGCCGTCACCGTTGTCGTTCGCTATGAAATATATGTTGTAGTTAACTGAATCTTTCAGTTTTTTTACTGCAGGTATTGCGCCGTCTTCTGCCTGTACTCCGTAAGGGCACTGGCTCATAATATACATGTCAAGTGTGACCGGCTTTTCTGAGTTGTCATTATCTTTATCGTTATTTTCCGACACTGCTGTCGCTTCTGCGGTAATGGCAGTCTCGACTGAGCTTTTTGCAATTTCAAGAGATGCCTTTGCTTCTGAGGTTATGGAAGAATCAATCATCATGTCTATGAGGTCTATCGTTTTTGTGTAATTATCATTTTTGTTCAGGTCAAATCCGCCTGTGAAGACAGATGCTATCAGAAGGATTGCAAGGACTCCTGTTGATACAATCCAGGGATTTATCTGCTCTGTGCTTTGTTTTTTTGTCTGTTTTTGGGCAGGTGCCTTTGATGCTACTGTCTTGCTCTTTCCGGCACTTCTTTTTTCTTTTGTACCGGTTTCTCTACCTTTTGCTGCAGATTTCGTGTTTTTCTTAACCATCTTGCCTTCACCTGTTAAATATTATTTTTTAATCTTTAATAAACATAGACTTCTGTTTAATTTGGGCGAAAGAGTTAAATATGTTTATATATATTGATTGATATTAATGTTATCTTATGAGAATTGCTTTTGCGCTCTGCTCGTGGGGGTTTGGGCATGCCACACGGTCTATGCCTCTGATACGCCGGCTTGTGAAAGACGGGCATCAGGTTGATGTAATATGTTCAGGGCGCCCGTTAGAGTTTTTGAAGAAGAATATGTCTGACAGTGTTGATTATGTCTCTTTTCCTGAACCGCCAAATCCTTTTTCAGGCAGCGGGTCTAATTTTACGCTTAACCTTGCGGCGACTTTGCCTTCACTTGTCATGTCTGTTGTTAAGGAGAGGAAGAGGTTTAACAGGTATTTTTTGAAGACGAGACCTGATTTGGTTGTTTCGGATTCCAGATATGGTATAGATACATCCAAAGCGCCGTCTTTTTTGATATCGCATCAGCTCAGGTTCATGAGCCCTGCCGTATTCAAGCCGCTGAATTTCACTGAGTTGCTGAACAGGTGTTTTAGGAACTATAGGAAGCTTATTGTCCCTGATTTTGACAAAGGCAACATTTCCGGTGATCTTTCTCATAATCTTAAGCTGACAAATAAGGAAAGGGTTGAGTATATCGGCGTCTTGTCAGATTTCTGTAAGAAGCCTGAGAAAGAGGATATAGATTATCTGATATCAATATCGGGGCCGGAGCCTACAAGGACTGATCTTGAGAAAAAGATATTTGAGCAGATTGACAGTCTTGAGGGGAATGTTGTAGTGAGCCTGGGCAAGACGGGTTCATCTTCTCCTTTGGTGCGCGGAAATGTTCAGGTATATAATTATATGGATAAGGATACACGTGAGAATATTATGAACAGGGCAAAGATTGTTGTTTCCAGGAGTGGTTATTCCACTATAATGGATCTTTATGTGCTGCAGAAGAAAGCGCTTTATATCCCTACTCCCGGCCAGACTGAGCAGGAATATCTTGCAAGGCATCTTAAAGATAAGGGGATTTCAGATTTTGTATCCCAGGACAGGCTTGATATCTCTGAAAATCTTGCTGCTGCAAAAAGATATAAGGGATTCACCAAAAGATATGATGTGAAGAAAAGCGTAGATAATTTTATGGATGTTATATTTGAGAGCAAGTGAGTCATATGGTTACGATAATACTTCCGACAAAAGATGAGGCTGAGTCTGTCAGAGAGACAATCAAGAGGATACGGGATATCAAGGATTACAGGATTGTTGTTGTTGACGGGCATTCCACAGACGGTACTGCTGAGATTGCAAAGGAAGTGGGTGTTGAGATAATATTTGACCACGGCCTCGGCAAGGGCGAGGCTCTTAGGACAGCTTTTGCGTATGCGGATGATGATGTCATATTCACTGATGTGGACCTGACATATCCTTTAGAGAAGATACCTGAGATTGAGGAAGGCCTTAAAGACCATGACTGTGTTGTCGGGTACAGGAACAGTTTCAAGGCACATTCCGTGCCTAAGATATTCATATTGAGCGACCTGTTCTCAAGGTTTATGTTTCTTCTTCTTTTCCGCAGGAAGTATGACAACCTTTCAGGGCTTCGCGGGCTTACGAAAGAGGCGATAAGGCATCTTGACCTTAAGGAGGACGGATTTGGTATAGAGACTGAGATGACTGCCAAATCTGTGTATGAGAATCTGTCTGTGCTTAATATTCCTATATCTTATGCTCCCCGGCTTGGGAGGTCTAAGTTTAATCCTATCAAGGACGGTCTTGTGGTGTTTTTGTCGCAGTTTCGGTATTATACACTGTTCAAGATGTTATCTCTCAGGAGGATGTTGGGCTTTGGTGGGCGTGAGCTTTACAGGGATGGAAAGAATATGGTGAAGTGTCCCGGTCTTTTCAGGAATCTTGCTGATCTTTTCGGGGAATATAGGCGGTATTTTTGAGTGGTATCATGGAAGATAAAAAACCAGAGCTTTCGATAATAATACCAACATTGAATGAAGAACAGTATCTTCCAAAACTTTTAGAATCCATTAAAATCCAGACTTATAAGGATTATGAGATAATTGTTTCTGATTCTGATTCTGAAGACAAGACTGTGGATGTTGCAGAGTCTTTTGGTGCAAAAATCGTAAATGATGAAAAGAAAGGTCCGGGACATGGAAGAAATTGCGGAGCCAAGGTTGCTCGCGGGAAGTATTTACTGTTTCTTGATGCTGATGTCATTTTACCGACAAAGACATTTCTTGAGGATTTTCTGAGTGAGATAAAGACAAAAAAACTCCAGCTTGCGAACTGCTTTCATTTTCTATACCCTTTTGATGTCAAGGATATTCCTGCAGATATTCTTCTTAATCTTTATTTTAAGGCACGTTCTTATATATCTCCTGTTGTTCCTGGTTTTTTTATATTTATCAAAAAGGGTATTTTTGATGATTTAGGTGGTTTTGATGAGACTATAGCTGTCTGTGAAGATACTGAATTTATCAGGCGTGCTTATGAGCATGCAGATTTTAAGATGCTTAACCAGTATATCTATTTTTCAAACAGGCGGCTTAATCATGAAGGACGGTTAAAGTTGTTTTTTATTTATACTTATCTTACTTTTCAGGATGTTTTGCCAGGTTTTCTTTCCAAGCTTGAGGTTGATTATAAATTTGGGCATTATAATATAGTGGATGAGCATAAAGAGTATGATATTTTGATGGCTAAGATTAATTCTTTCTTTGAAAAGCATAGAAAACTGGTGATCTATGCATATGATAAGAATACAAAGCCTGCATTAAAGATTAAAGACGAGATAACATTATATTTGAATAATATAATGGGGTCTGCAAAAAAGCATGATAAAAAGTAGTATTGCCGATTATACTTTTGTTTATTGATATTCTATAGTTTGCTGTGCGAAATTTCATTTTTTCTTCTGTTGTTAAACATATAAATCTGGTTATTGAATATTGATATTATGAAACTTGACCTGCATATGCATTCCGAGCGTTCATGCGATTCTTTTATGAAGGCAGGGAAAATTATAGAGGTCGCTAAAAGCATCGGGCTTGACGGGATTGCTATAACTGATCATAATGCATTGCCAAAGGTAAAGGCGCAGGAGGAAGACGGCTTTCTTGTGATTCCCGGCGAAGAGATAATGACAACGAGAGGGGAAGTCATCGGGCTTAATCTTACCGAGAAGATACCCTCTCTTTTATCTGTACCTGAGACAATTGACAGGATACGCGAGCAGGGTGGTACTGTTGTCATACCGCATCCTTTCAATGTGACAGGCAAATGCCTGTTGTGCAATTATAAGAGGATAAAAAGACCGTTTCTTTTTGAGGCTTTCAATGGTGATGTGGTCTTAAATATATTCAATGTTCTTGCTAAAAACTATGCTGTGAAGCATGATCTTGCTATGGTGGCTTCAAGCGATGCGCATCATTATGAATGCATAGGCTATGGATATACGGAACTTGAGACTGATGTTTCTTCAATTGACGGTGTTTTAAAGGAGCTTCTTAAAGGCAAAGGTGTGCCTGTCGGCTCTAAAATATCTTCCAAGAATATCTTTTTTGACCGCCAGTTTAATGCTTTTACACATCCTCTTGCTAAATTTGTGACATGGTGGAGGGACTGGCGTTGATTTTAACTTATTTCAATGATTTTGACGCTTTCAACTGATTTTTTTACAAGTGCCTTGACATCAATCTTGCTTTCCGCAATCTCTATCTCTTTCAGTTTTCCGTGGGTCTCGGGAAACTTTGGCACCTGGCTGCAGCATTGTTCGGGAAGGATTGATATGTCGTAAGTGCCTATCTCTTTTGCGATATCTATTATCTCTGTCTTGTCAAGGCCGATGAGAGGCCTTAAGATTCTTGTGTTTACAGCTGAGTCTTCTATATGTAGATTGTCAAGTGTCTGGCTTGCTACCTGGCCCATGCTCTCTCCTGTTATGATGCCTTCTGCCTTCTCTTTTTTGGCAATCTCCTCTGCAATCCGGTACATGAATCTTTTGCAGAGGACGCAGGTGAGTTTCCTGTCGCATTTTTTCATTATTTCTGACAGTGTGGGTCCGTGCTTTGCGATGCAGAGCTTTATCTTTGTGTTGCGGTGTTTTGCGATTGTCTTTAGAAGGGTCTTCACTTTCTCAAGAGATCTGTTGTCTGTGAAATTATTGTTGTCCATGTGGACAGCTATTATATCACAGCCTTTGTCCAACATCAGGTGTGTGGCTACCGGGCTGTCTATTCCTCCTGAGAGAAGGGTTACGAGTTTCATAGGTTTTATTTTTTAAGAAATGTTATAAAAAGATTGTGTTTTTTTAGTTTCCGACATATCTTGAATAAAGGCTTTTTGCTTCATCTTTGCTTTTGGCATTCTTGATTATTGCCCGACCGTCGTTGAATATTGACATGTCTATGCCGTCTTTTCTGAAATGAAGGACGGGACCGAAGATGCTTGCTGTTCCAGCACTTCTGAATTTTGGGAACATCTTTACAAGGTCAAGCTTCTTCTCTTTTGCCGGGACTATCTGGTATGTGTTCTTTCCGCATAGGGATATTGTCCTGGTCTCTATTTTCTTTTCCAGGAACTCGTATTCTCCCCTGCATGACGGGCAGTCGCTTCTTTTCTTGACATCTATTCTGTCCATTCTCTGGTTCCATACATCTATGTATGTCAGCGTCTTTGAGTGCTTCTTTTTTGTGAGTATCTTTATGGCCTCTGTCGCGGCAAAGCTTGCTATCGCTGTTGATGCGCTGTTCAGTATGCCTGATGTCTCGCAGGTCTCAAGCACCCCTTTCGGCATGTCTTTGAAGACGCAGCGGAAGCATGGATTGTCTTCCGGCACAAGACTCATGGTGGCGCCTTTGGATCCTATGGCTGCCGTGTATATCCATGGTATGTCATGTTTTTTCGAGCAGTCGTTTATGAGAAACCGTGTCTCCATGTTGTCTGTGCAGTCTATGATGAGGTCTTTTCCGTCTACAATTTTCTGTATATTGCTGGCGTTTATGTCGCAGATTATTGTCTTTATCTTTATGTCTGAGTTAATCTTTTCAAGCTTTTCTTTTGCAACTTCCGCTTTTGCTTTTCCTATGTCGTTCTCGTCGAAAAGTGTCTGTCTCTGGAGATTGCTCTTCTCTATATAGTCGCGGTCTGCAAGAGTTATAGTGCCTAACCCTGCCCTTGTAAGAAGTTCTGCTGTCACTGTGCCTGTAGCTCCCACACCAATTATTGCTATTCTGCTCTTGTAAAGCTTTTTCTGGTCATTTTTTGACAAGCCTTTGAAGAGAGTCTGGCGGGAGTATCGTTGCATATCCATGAAAGATTGTTAGGATTGGAATGTTTTATAGTTTGTGATTTGGTGTATGTTGAATATTTATAAAGATAAATATGATTTAAAGGGTCTATGAAAAAAATTCAGGAAATTAATCTGGATGAGATTTATGAAGATGAATTCCGTAATGTGAAATCTTATTTATTTGATCATAAGCTTGATGATTATTTGAAGATGATTCAAGAAGAGAATAATCCTGTGGATTTTAAAGAGCAGCTTCTTATGATAACTCAGCTGTATTATGATGGCATCCTGAAATATCAAATGTGGTCGGGTAATGTTTTTGGTCTGAAGAGCAAAGAGTTTTCTTTGAAACTGGAGATATTAAACAAACTAATCTTATCTGGTAAGATTGCGGTAGGTTCTTTTTATGATGGTAAAGGTATTGATGCTGATGAAGTGAGAGACATATTTATGCCATATATATCAGATATTTTAAGATATGGTGATGTTGAAGCAGATTCTAAGTCTCGTCATCTGAGATCTGATTGGTCTGATGTTCAGGATTTCGGTATAGCTTTGCAGGAAAGGTTGGATAGTAAGGTTAAATTTCCGGATGTCGTTGTCTCTGTCGCTTCCGGAGGTCTTGAGCCTGCTTATCTTGCGATGCACATAACGGAAAAGGATGATCTGTTTGTTTTAAGGTATTCAAAAGAAAGAGAAGATTCTAAGGTACAGGTCTTTGGGAAAGACAATAATTATTTTGACGGTAAGGATCTTAAAGATAAAAATGTATTTGTAATTGATGATATTATTGAGACAGGAACTACAATGTTTAATGTCTTGAAGTATATTTTTAATCTTAAGCCTTCAGAATTATATGGATCCTCTGTTTATAGCAGGTTTATAACTCCTATAAAACCTTATATTGAGATTATTGATTCTAAACCATTGTTGTTCAGATATGCGGCAGATTGTTGATTTTTTTATTTCAAGAAATTGAATATCTTTGAGAACAGCCCTGATGCCCGTGTCTGGACAGGTGGCTGGTAATCTATGCCTACAAGGCTGCCTGCAAGTTTTTTTATCTCCTGGGATGCTGCGGAATTTGGTCTGTGGGCAACTATAGGTGTTTTTGCCGCAAGGCTGTCCTGCATGTCCTGATCTTCAGGTATTACTGATATCACAGGATATCCCATCAATGCCTCAACTTCCGAGATTGACAGCTCTGACGGTCTGTTCCTATGCTTGTTGAGTGCGACTCCAAGTATGTGAGTTCCCATCTCTTCTGCAATCTTTACTGTCTTTAAAGCATCTGTTACTGCCGGAAGTTCAGGGTTTGTGACTATAAGAAGCTCGTCTGCTGCTTTTATACTTGCAAGGCCTTCTTTTCCAAGTCCTGCTGCGCCGTCAAGAAGTATTATGTCATGGTCTCCCACAAGGTCTAGTATGACATTGTCCATGTTTTTCGGATCTGTCTTTTTGAGGTCGTCTATAGATATTCCTGCAGGTATTATGCTTACGCCTGACGGGTGTATGTATGTCGCTTCTTCAGGGTATGCTTCTCCTCTCAGAAGGTCGTGGAATGTTTTTGGGAATAGAGGTATGCCCATGTGAAATCCAAGATTTGGTGTTGTCAGATTTGTGTCTATCACCATAACTCGCTTGTTGAAGTCATTCAGTGCCAGAGCAAGATTTGAAGATAGTGTTGTCTTTCCGACTCCACCTTTACCAGAAGCGAGACATATAACGCGTGTCATTTCAACCTATCCTTCTTTTTGTCTTTGTGGTTTATATATCTTTGTTTCACTTAGAAGTTCTATATCTTCTAAGTTCTTTGATTCATAGAATTATGTGAGGATGTATATAAGCTTTTTTAATTTCTTAAGCATTAAGCCATAGCTTAAAAATTGGGTGCAATGATTTTTGGGCACTACATGTTTTCTGGATGTTCCAAAGTTATATATAATGAGAAAGACTATGGATATATTATGAAAAAGCAGGTATCAGACCTATTAGAGGTCAGCAAAAAAATCATAAAGGACTGCTCTTTTCCAAATGGTGCGATTGTCGCTGCAAATTCCACCAAGCCATACTTTCCGAAAGGAACGAATAATTACAGATTTGTCTGGCCAAGAGATGCATCTTACATCTGTATCGCGGCAAAGATACTTGGTCTGGATATCCAGGAAAAGTTTTTCAGATGGTGCATGAAGGCAGAAGGATGGGATAAGACAGGGCTGTTCTATCAGAATTATCTTATCGATGGCAGTAAAGTGTCGCATAATTTTCAGCCGGACCAGACAGGAAGTGTTCTGATAGCTATACATGATTTTTATAAAGACAATAAGGATGGCTGCAGAAAATTTGAGAAACTTATCAGGAATTCGGCAGACGGCCTATGCAGGATATGGGATAAGGATCATTTCAATGTGCCGACCCAGAACCTATGGGAAGACAAGCTCTGCTTTCCAGATCTTAAAGGCAATTTCACTTATTCTTTGGCTGTATGCTGTAAAGGACTGTCCTGCGCAGATGAGCTGGTTCCGGATAAGAAGTGGTCAAAGACTTCAGATGAGATGAGAAAAGTATTACTGAGCAATTTTGGAGATAATTTCTATTCTTCTTTTGGAAAGATAGATGATAGAAAGATGGATGCTTCATTACTGGGCCTTGTATGGCCGTCAGGAATGTTAGATGCAGATGATAAGAGGATGAAAAAGACAATAAAGCTTATTGAAAAGGAGATTGTCAAAAATTCCGGCATTCACAGGTATGAGGATGATGAATATGACGGGTGGATGTATATGGATAATATCTCCAGGAAAAAAGGTGCAGGCTACTGGCCTCTTCTTAATTTCTGGATGACTATCTATTATCTTAAACTGGACAAGAGAGAGAAAGCACTGAAATATTATAATAAAGTCCTGAATGATCTGGGAGATAAAAAGTATATTCCTGAACAGGTCTTTGACAATGATATCCAGGTATCTATCTCTCCTCTCTGCTGGTCTCATTCTATGTTTGTCATAGCTTCTAAAAGATTGGG
>WTCA01000004.1 GCA_013138805.1 archaeon
GACCGGCTATTTGATGTATATGCTGACAAGAAATTCAAGCTTGACCATGCCATCAAGATATGCATGGAAGATTTCCCTGTGGATGTCGAGGACAGGGACGATATACTTGTAGAGGAGATATGATGCCTGAGAAAGAAAATATGGCTGTTATCATAATACTTGACGGTATGGGGATAAATCCGAAAAGAGAGGGGAATGCTGTCGCTCTTGCCAAGACTCCTGTGCTTGACAGGATACGGAAAGAGTATCCTACCTGCCGGCTTGATACATGCGGCGAGGCTGTGGGGCTGCCTAAAGGAACTCTGGGCGGGTCTGAGGTAGGGCATGAGCATCTGGGTGCGGGACGGATAATCAAGCAGGAGCTTTCTATTATAGATGCTAAGATTGAGAACGGGTTATTCTTCAAGAATAAAGTGCTTCTCTCTGCAATGAAGAAATCTGCAATGAATGATGAGCCATTGCATCTTATGGGGCTTTTATCTGACGCCGGCATACATTCTCATATTAGGCATCTTTTTGTGCTGATGGACATGGCAAAGAAGAACAAGGTAAAAGATGTATATATACATGCGTTCCTTGACGGCAGGGATACACCGCCCAAAAGCGCGAAGAAGTATCTTAAGATGCTGGACAGGAAAATAAATGAGCTTGGCTTGGGAAAGATAGCTACTGTCATGGGCAGGTACTATGCTATGGACAGGGACAACAGATGGGGCAGGGAGCATAAGGCGTATGATGCGATGGTAAACGGTGTCGCCTTTGAGACAGATAATATTTATGAAGCGATTGACAACGCGTACAATCATGGCGAGACAGATGAGTTTGTCAAGCCGACAATAATTGTGGATGGCGGGAAAAAGCACATGGTGACTGAAGGCGATTCTATCATATTTTTCAATTTCAGGTCTGACCGAGCACGGCAGACGACAAGAGCTTTTGTGGGAGGTGAGTTCAAAGGGTTCAGGAGAAAAAAGCTGATAAACCTTCATTTTGTAAGCCTTACACAATATGACAAGGAGATTAAATGCCCTGTAGCTTTCCCGCCGGGCAAGGTGAAGGATACACTGGGAGAGATTATCAGCAAGTCGGGGCTGAGGCAGCTTCGGGCGGCTGAGACTGAAAAATACGCGCATGTTACCTTCTTTTTCAACTGCGGGGCTGAAAAGCCTTTTCTGGGCGAGGACAGGCTTCTTGTTCCGTCGCCAAAAGTTGATACATATGACCTTAAGCCTGAGATGTCTGCATTTGAGGTGACAAGGAAAGCGTCAAGGCTTATCAGGAAAAATAATTACAGCCTTGCTGTGATAAATCTCGCGAACGGAGATATGGTCGGGCATACAGGAAACCTTAAGGCTGCTGTGAAGGCGGTTGAGGTTGTTGATAAGTGTCTGGGGGAATTTTTAGGCACTATTGATTCTGTCGGTGGTATAGCCATAGTGCTTGCGGACCATGGCAACTGCGAGAAGATGATAGATTACAGGACAGGTGAGCCCCAGACATCGCATACTATGGACAAGGTGTTCTGCACTATAGTATCTAAAAAAAGATATAAGGTCAAAGACGGAGGATTGTACAATATCGCGCCTACCGTGCTTGAGATTCTTGGCATGAAAAAGCCTAAAGCCATGGCTGATTCTTTGATATCATGATTTTCCTGATACTGCTTCTGCGCCCCAGGATACTTTCTTTTGCTTTATCTCTTTGAGGCCTGCTTTCCTGAAATTATTTTCTGCTATTATCGGCCGTGTCTTCATGCGGGTGTATAGATGATCTTTGACGAACTGGTAATATACGACAAGGGCTTTTGATATCATGCTCTGCTCGAAAGTGTTGTTGACTGAGACTATCCTGCCATCTTTCTTTGCCACACGGCGCATCTCTTTAAGAAGGGTTGCGATGCCCTTATCATCAAAGATATCTATGAGAAAGCAGCTGTATATGATGTCAAAGGACTTATCTTTGAATGGCAGATGGAAAGTGTCGCCTTTTGCTATGTTTTCTATACTGTTCTTTTTTCTTGCCATCTTTATCATGCCCTGCGAAAGCTCTATGCCGTATGTCTCGCATCCCTGCTTTTTGAAAGACTTTATCTCTTCTCCCAGGCCGAAGCCGATGCACAGGATCCTGTCGCCTTTTTTTGGGTCTGAGAAGGAGACTCCCCTGTGTTTTGGCCTATGGTCTATGAAGGATACAAAAGAATAGAAGTGAGAAAAAGAGTCGTAGAAAGACTTTATGCCTGAGATATATCCGGAACTTGACATAAAGATAAATTAAAATAGAAAAGATATAAATTAAAAAGGAAAAATAAAGAATTTTATCAGCAAGTTCCGCCACAAGTCCCAGTGCCGCCAAGTATAGTCTCACATGTAGAGCCACTGTAATTTGAAGCACAGCATACACTTGAGCTGACAGATTTCTGCGCATTGCAGTAAGATATTGCAATTGCACTTGCTGTAGCTGAGCCGGTCTCATTCATCTGGTCGGTCTGACCTTTACTAAAGTTTGAAAGACCGCCTGTCACAATGCTTATTATCACAAGACTTATGACTATAAGAACAACTGCTGTAACGACCAATGTCAGGGCCATACTCATACCTTTTCTGGACTTCATCAGAATCACTTGATATTATTTTATTGTGCCTTATATATATAGGTTTCGGTTAGTAAATGATATTGTCGTGAGAATCTTTAGGGGAAAAGATCTGAGAAACAATCAACCCCCGCTGCATCCTGTTGTTGCTGTGGTTGAAGATGAAGTTATTTTGTTGGAATGAACACTTCAACTAATTTTTAAATAAAGTAATTAAAATAAAATTATCTCATCGTTTGATTTCCACATAGAGGAAACGACTGTTGCGCTGGTATTTATATTTTCAAAAACAGAACCGTTATACACACACGCATCATTGTCTATAAAATCAACAATTTGTTCAGTCGTATTTGAAATTAACAAAAATGCAGATAACCTGTCAATATACTGTGCCCTAGTAAAATCATTGAAATGACAGTAATATTCTGTGTCATCAACAGGATATGTAACTATAAATATATCTTTAGGTGTAGAATTTTCCCAGACAGAAAGTGATATTTCTCTTAAGCCTTTATAATAATCATAAGTCATCCTGCCATGAATCTCAGCCAGACCAGAAAGTTTCTGTTCAATATAATCTGCTTCATCCAGAGCAAGTTCAATCCGCACTGACCTGTCTTTATAGAAAAATATTGCAGCAGGCCGATTTGAATACCTGACATTTTTAATAGACCTGTGACCAAAAGTAGAGCCTGTACCAACCATAAGACCATCATCAATATAACTGAGAGGTGCCTGCGAACCAGCCTCGCTCAGGATAGCCATATTATATTTTGTCCCGTTAAGCAGCCTTCCTGCGTAAACACCCATTTTAGCCCCATAGATATTATACGGATTCATATGACCGCTAAACTTGTTTGCCAGAATAACAGCATCAAACTCTTCAGAATCTCTGCTTCTTATTCTCTGGCACAGTTCATAAACATCCTGTTCGCTAATCCAGCTGCATGACTCCAGCTCAAACCCCGAGCCATACAATGTCTGCCCCCGCTCTGTTGAAAAACTGAAATCAACCAAACTGGTCAAGAGGAACAGCCCCAGCACAATCATCAGGAAATAAGTCACTATCGGCAAAAACCGGGTTACAGAAGACCTGACATTAACAACATCCTTAAACTTGATAATCAACACACATATTGCAAGCACTGTTACAATTATCCCAAAACTGAAAGACAACAACATAAAAAAACCAAGATACATCCGATCAAGCGAAAGTGCAAGCAGGAACAATATCCATGCCACAGGACATGGTGCAAGACCTAAAAAAATGCCCAGCAAAAAAGAGCGGTGCTTACTGGATTTATGCTCATGTGAGTTCTCTGCAAAAGAATAATGCCTATGTCCATTACCATGCTCATGCAGCCCGCCAGTTCTGTAATCATTTACAGCTTTAAAAAAACCATACAGACCGAAACCCATCACAAGAACAATGCTCAACAAACCAAGATACTCAGCAAAGACTCCTATGCCAGTATTTTTCAGAATAAAGAAAAAGATAATCATAACAACAAATACATCAAGAACATGAGTTATTGCTGTTGTAAGCGCAAGAATGACTGCATCTTTAAATGTTGCCCGCTGACCCACAAGGTACAAAGCAATCATCCCTTTCCCGTGCCCAGGCGTAAGAGAATGAACAATGCCTATAATAAATGCAAAAACAAGAAGCAATATAACAGGCAAAAAACCGCTTTCATCCAGATAGCCGGAGATTTTCTTTTTCAGGACAAGCTCAGTTCTGGAAGAGCTGGCCTGCGAATTGTCAGGAGAATCCCATAAATCCTTCAGGCTCTCGTCAATTATAATTGCATCATTCTCAAAAGAATATGCACCGCTCAAGTCATGATAGAGATGCGCACTGACAGTTCCTAAAAAAATAAAAAAGAACATCAGAGTAACTGCAAATACAGATATCCACCTGTTTTTCATAATATTTCTTCACCAATAATGTGTTCAAATAAGATTGTCTCATCGTTTGATTTCCAAGTAGATAATATTGTAAAGGTGGAGTCATCTGTGATTATGGAGCCGTTATATACACATTCGTCTTGTTCTATAAAGGCCAGAATTTCCTCGTCTGTGGGTTCTGTATGGAAAAAATTATGCAACCTATTAATATACACATAAATACTATCATCATTGAAATCGCAATAATTTTCGTTTTCAGGATAGGTAATTATAAACAAATCATCCTGCGGGAAATGTTCCCATACATAAAGCCCCATATTTCTTACATCTTTAAAATAATCGTCATTCAGACTCTGGTGTTTTTTTAAAGAGTCAGCAATATATTTCTGTGTGAATTCTAATTTTTCAGGCTTAACTTCAAGCCTTACAGATTTATTTTTATAGAAAAATGTTGCTGCTAATTTACTTTGAAGAGGGTCATTCTCTATAAGACCTCTACCAAAAGTTGCACCGATTGCAATCATTATCCCATCATTTAAACAGCTTATGGGTGGCTTGGTCCCTGCCTCACTTAATACTCTTATTTCATTATTTGTCCCGTTCAATAATTTTTTTGCATAAAGAGCCATTTTTGCTCCATATATATTGTTCGGGCCAATATGCTGATGAAATTTATTTACCATAATAATTGTTTCAAATTCATCCGGATCATTTTTCATAATTCTTGTACATAATTCATAAATATCTTTCTCTGTAACCTGTTCACAGGAAACTATATCAAATCCGGAACCGAAGACTGTCTGATCTCTTTCTTCTTTGCTATCTGGAATACTGTCTAAATTGTTTTCATATTCATTTTCAGATCCGGAGTCAATATTTTCTGTATTCTGATCAATGTATATAGAAATGAAAATTATAGTTATTATAAATAATAATAATATATGTATTGACAAAATATTTTTGTTCATACATAAATATGAGACATAATACATAAATAAGATTATTGATTTTTTGGTCATCTCATATATTTTTTAGTTTAGAGGTCGTATTTTCTCCTATCAGATAAAAGCCACGCACTTAAGGACAACGGGATATACCAAAGATAATGCAGTAAATGTCTTGAAGAAGAATACAAGCTGATTTCTGAAAGAACAAGATAAAATCAGCATGATTCTACAAACAATTCACCAACATAAGATTTGTTAACATATATTGTCAAACTTCCAGTATAACCGCCGTTGCAGCCTGCAGGCGATACAGGAGACGGTGTGCCTGGCGTAAATGTGGTATCCAGACTGGAGCTTCCGAGACTAGATATATCGTATGTGAAACTAACAAGGTCAGTCATAGGATTCGGCGTCCCTGTTGTTGCATCAACATCTAATGTCATGCTATAAGTGACTACAGGATAATTTTCATCTTCATCATCCTCGTCTTCGGTCGGCGGTACGGGTGGAGGGGGCGGTATTTGGGGACCGTGGCAAGTCTCATAGCGATTGAAATCTGTATTTACAGCATTATTGTATTTACCAACGCAACCGTAATTGTAGCAGGACTTGTGACGATGCGAATAGCAAGTTGTGCATTTTTCACCACAGCTACGGCAGTGCGTGTGAGTCGGACCGTAGCAGTACACGTAGTCATCATTCTGGCAATGAAGAACGTTGTATGTCACAGCTGTGCCTTCCCTTCCCGGGCATTCAAGAGGGTCGTTTATATGATGGTCATAATTTGCAATGCCGTTCTGGGTATGGCAGACATCAGGAGTGTATGCAGGTGAGCAGTAGGCCTCGTCACCGGCCAGATATGCGCCGAGATCCCTATTATCAGCAGTATAAGTATTTGTAATTGTGTCATCAATATCTGACCATTCGAAACCGTACTTGAACTTCAGAGTTGTCATGTCATGAAGTATAGGATCCCATACTTCTGTACCCTTATCTTCAATTGTGATATTGAGAGAGTATATTGCCCCGTACTTGTACTCGCACCAGGAATTTGTCCTGCGTATTGTCCTTAAAATACCATGACCGCTATATCCGGAAAGGCAGGATGTAGTCTTACCCCTGCAAGCGCAGCCAATCCCTGTATTGACACTTCCGGTACTAAAACTGTCTTCCTCTGCCCAGAAGTCGTCGCTGTTCCAACCAACCCCGAAATCAGAATCTATCTTATAGTCAACATCAATATAGATTTCGTCGCTGTTGTAAAAATCATTATACTGCCTTATGAGCTCTTCTATCCTCGGTCCTATTATCTTATCTTTCATCTTGACTTCCATATAGCTTCCAAGGAATGGGTTTATGTTTGCTTTATCAATTGTCTGGTCGCATGGGATATTGGCGGACTGCGGAAGGCCGAGAAGAGACTTTATTATCGCAGCATCTTCAGCTGTCGCCCCTGCACCGCAGTTTGCCGCATTATATAGGTCGAACTTGTCATAATATTCGTTGAGAGCATATTGTATCCACAATAGATTGCAGTTATCTTTCACATCCACGCCATTACATCCATCCTCATAATATTCTATCCTGTCTGTCAGCCCTTCCACATTTGCCATGGATTCAAGTTCCAGCTGAAGAGTGCTTCCGAAATCTATGTTTAATGTGAAATCGTCAAGAAGTGCATATGTATCAGACTTTGGGTCTGTGTCTCTGACAAAGTATGCCTGCATATCTCCCCCTTCTACAGGAGTGTAGATATCGAATTTTTCAAAACTGAAGCCTATCGGAAGGCTCTCGAGCAGCTTAGATACAGAATTGTGACCTATTACCCAGGCAGACAGGTCAAAGACGCGATAATGCAGTTCATAATATAACAGAATGCCGTTTATATCATAGACTGGTATCTTGACTTTTGCATAAAGCTTCTTTTCTGCAGAATCGATTGATATGGCATCAATCTTATATCCGTTCAGGACATCTTCAAGGAAGAGAGTCTCCACCACATCAGCAACACAGTAGAAAAGCTTGAAGTCGTCATTTGCCACAAACGGAACATTTTCATATACTGCTACATCTGTCGGGCTGTTGATGCTGTTACTGCACATCTCAAAAGGTGTTGGAGGAGTGCCTGCGTTCAGGCCGAAGTCTTTTGAATTAAAGAAGCTGCTGTATCTTGTGACATTGTCCATATCTTTGAAAGTTATGTAGACGTTTCCTGTAGGGATGTCTATATCTATCCCCTGTGGCGACTGGTCGGGAAGATCCATATACCCTTGAAATATGCCGTAGCTATTGTACTTATGAAGCCTGTGCTCATCAGAGTTTATGATATATATGTTTTCATCTTTATCTACAGCTATGCCTTTCGCTTCGGCGAAGCCATTCTCGATTGAGTGGTCATGAATGTTTTCCTCATCCACCGGATTTATGTCCATTATCATTGAAGGATAGGCGCCGTTTATGAGATTGTCAAATATGTATACTCTCTGATTCCTGTCTGTATACATCTGAGACGGCAGGTTCTCGCCATACTTGTCTGTCTTCACCTGAAGCTTCAGGTCTATGTAACCATTATTTTTTATATTTTGGGCTATCTTAAGTTTGGCAGCACTGTCAAACACAATCCTTTGCTTCTTGAAGAAATCCTCGCTGTCTGTTCCTTTAAGGTCAGGGTTTAGAGTCTCAAGGAGTGCTGCATAGCCGTTATAGTCGTCCAGGTATATTTTTATCTCTGTTATGATATCTTCCCTTTCCCCGCAGCTGAGCGTCGTGTTTGATCCGTAGTTGAATGTGAGGTACATATCTGCGCCGGGGGCACTTATGTTATTGGCAAGATCCAGCTTGTCTATATCTTCATAGAAAAACGGTACAATGCTTTTGCCGGTGAATTTCTGCCCGAAATCATAATTGAAATCATTTGTGATATCAAAACGGACAGGTATGCTTGTGTACAGGCCGTCCTCTTTTGCTCTCAGGGTCACGAACTTGTCGCCTGAGTTTTTCGGTTCCAATATAGGCGGTGTCCCTGAATATTTAACGTTGCAGGAACCCTGGAACATGCATTTCATATCGCCGTCAAAACAGGAGTCTTTGACAGAATCTGCATACAATGATGAGACTGCCGTGCCTATATATTCAAATGTTATCTCGTCGTTGTCGGCTACAGAGCTATCCATACATGTCTCGCCCGCAGAATCTCCCTTGCTTACCCTGCCTACGCTTGCGCGGATGTGGTGTGTCGCGTATGTAGTTGACATAATAAAGGATTCAGACAATCTTATGTATCCGCCGTCAGATACCATAGTCAGAGGCGGGCAGGTTATTGTGTCACCTTTGATATCATCCCAGCCAGTCTCTGCGTAACTGTAGGCTATTGTCGATACGAATGTTTCACCAGGTACGCAGATAACATCAACATATACATTTATTGTCTCGCCCATATCATACCCGTGCGAGTCTACCGTAATCTCTTTTATATACAGGGTTGAGTCTATATGATTGCTTGGGGAACAGGTATCTACAGTAGTATATAAATTGTCTTTCTGCTGGTTGCTGCAGTTATATGTATTATCTGCAAGGACAGCCTGCCATTCCTCTGTGCATGTCTTTGCTGTGTTTTCGCGGAAGATGTCAAATGAAGCATATTTTTTTTGGTAGTAAGCATTTATTGTCTTGTCCGCAGCCAGGAAATTAACATCTGCGACATCGTCCATGAATTTCTCGGCTATGCTGAAAAGTTTCCAGTATCTGTTGTCAAGCTCGATAACCAGATGGTCTGTGTTTTCCATGGAGACGAACCCGGTATCGCTGACAATCCTATTGCCGCCGTAGAAGGATATTGTCTTATTTTCATTCTCATAAATCGGGATGAAAAAACTGTTCCAAGTGCCAAGGGAAAGCGTTGACCCTATTGATGTCTTTGAGCTGCCGTAATCAGACCTGAACTGGTTAAGCCTGTCGCTCATCATTATGTCTGTGAATCTCGGGAACTCATATCTTTGGGCAAGGGCGTCGCCAGGATATGATATCTTTGGGAAAAGCGGCTCAAATGCTGACCCTATAGTATGTGCGCCCTTTATATGAGCCTCGCTTCCGGCAGTGACTTTCAGCTTGACCCTAACATCTGTTGATATGACATCAAGATCTATATATGTCTCAGACAATATCCAATCAGACCCATCCCAATCGTATCTTTCCAATGAACCCTTTAGGGACTGTATCATTATTATTGATGAGCCAGAAAATGTCGCTGAAGTGGGGCATGCAGCACATCCCAGATCTGTACCTATGTAAGGAACATAATTATATCTGTAGGGTATTGTCTCTATGTTTAAGTTCTCTCCCGCAACATAAGACCAATATAGTATATTTCCCTCTACTTTCATCGGGCTGTCAACACTTGGGAAATCAAGGTTTCCTGCCGCGAAATCATCTTCAAGATCCTGCTCTATTGAACTTTTAGCCGCATTGCTTGTGCCTTTCAGCACAAAAAGCTTACTGTTTGCGAGAATCTCTGAAGACAGGCCGCCATGGAGCGCAAGCTCCCTTGTTATCTCCTGCATCGTAAACTTGAGTGATGGTTCTATATAGAGCTGGTTCATGCCCAATATCTCTGCATCCATCTGCGTTATCTGCTTTTCTTCTGCCATGAGAGACAAGGTGTTCATGCTCCATTCAATCCCTGCAAAGATGACTATGATTGAGAACATAAGGAGAAATACTGGAATCAGCATCTCTATTCCGATAATGCCTTTCTTTACTTTATCAGTATTCATAGTCATCACTCAATCCCTGCTGTTCTAATGTCAGGGTTGTCCATGGATCATCGCTCCATTCCTCAAGGACTACTGTTACCGAGCCGAACTGCATATTGCCCGGATCTGCAAGAGGTATCTGCACACTGAACCTGTCGTTCATCGTCTCTGAATAATATCGTGGGTTTACCGGATAAGCATCTTCAAGTTTAACAGGTATTGAAAGTCCCCATGGTATTATTATGGTCGGTATAGGTATATTAACAATATCAATATTTGGCCTTCTCATCTCAAGATATTTCTGCCCGCCGTACAGGATATAAAAATACATGTAATGCGTCACTTCATTGCCGTCTTTATCCACACCCTGATTGACATCCGAAATTATCTCAAGAGCTGGTTCTATACAATTATTCATATCATCATATATATTTTCCTTGATATCCAGCGTTCCGCTGACATAGACGCCTATGAGGTCTGTTACACTATAGTTCTCATAACCTGTCACATCGCAGTCTGAAGAGAGAATCAGGATAAGCTCGCGCCCTGCATCTGTCGAGTACTGCATGTTCATGTGACCTGTCGCGACATTTGATATAGTATTTAAATTAAATATAGATGTCATCAGGATTATCATTATGATAAGCACAACTGACAGGATGATTATCAATGAGGATGACAATACAACACCTCTTCGGCTTTTCTTGAAATTGCATCTAATCATAGAAATCTGCCTGGAACATCATCTTTCCTACTGAAGGGTTCTCTTTTGACGGCTCAAGGACACCTACTGCCTCTGCGTACTTGAAATCGCTGTTTGATACCGGGAAATCTGCCGCATCACCGTTCGTAAATTCCCAAGAGTCTGCACCTACCTCTATCTTAAGGTAATATCTTATCGGGTAGAAGTGTATGCATTTCGCAACAGGGTTGCTATCTCTACATGATATGTCTCCGTATATGCCTGTTTTTGTCTGGTCATACGCATTTTGAATCTTCTGACTGTCAAAATACATCAGATAATCTGTCTTTCCTAAACCAGATGCTGTGTCTGAGCCTGCCCTGAATATGTCTGATTTCAGGACCTGATTCCATATCTCTACATCATTTCTTTCCTGGCGCATGATGACTGATACCTCTTCAGTATTGATAGATGAGTATATTATCCAGAAGATCACCCCGACAGCAAGACCTATAAGCATTATCTTCTCAAAAAATATTGGAAGGAGCAAGCCTTTGCGCGTATTTTTTTTAGCCATATGCTATCACCTGATCAATATATAGGATCCTCCACAGTAAGATCATAAGTTCCCGGCTCCATCTCAAGCATGATATCTGAGCCCAGTCTCCTGAAGCATGGCTTGTCCATAGAGGTGCATTCAGGCACTGTCTTTGCCCCGTTCTTTACATTCACATTCATGGAATAGAAAGGCGATATGGATAAGGTCAGGGATATGTTGTTGTGTGTGATTACATTGTTATCATCAGGGACGAACAGGCCAAAGCTGAAATAGTTGCGGCCGAAATCGCCAGGCGTTATGTTTATGTATGTTTTTGACGGTGTGGTGAATTCGTGGAATATGACCATCTTGACAGTATTGTCAGGGTATGTTGTTGTAGGTTCAGCATAATATGATCTTGTGTCATAGAAACCCCATTCATAAAAATCTTCTATAAGGCGCGTATTTACAATGGTTATGTTTGGCCACCAGGGATATGTGAGGTTGAATATCAAGGTCTGGTCACTTTTCTTTACGCAGTTGAAAATCTTTATCGCGGTGCATTCAGCAACAAGGCCATTAAGATAGAATATCTCTGTATCAATAGCATAAAGCGGTGATATGTCCAAAGTGAATTCACCATAGTTTTCCAGTGCCGGAGTGTTCTGGTTTGTCGGAGCAAAAAAATCAAACTTAATGAAATACCTTGACTGATCGCCCGGCTTTAACCTGAAATATTTATCAATATTGTCTGAAAGGTCGTATTCGTGGAATTTGGCATCCGTGACCCTGCCCTTAGGCATATTTGTTGTCAGGAGGACTTCACCTGCGACCAGTTGGCCATCAATATCTGTCCAACCCTCAAAACCCCAGTCCCAGTCATACCTTAAGTCAACTTCCTTGTAGTCTGTGTCGCAGGGCGAATCCTTGTAGCTTCTCATAGTTATGGTCGGTAATTGGGCGGCAGAGTCATAGTCTTTGACAAAGCAGAGTTTGCTAGGATCAGACACTATAGAATCCTTGACTATGATGCCTTCAGCTATGTGGAACTGGTCTGTGAACTCCACACCGTTCAGTTTCACTGTGACAAATCTGTTGCTATCAATCTCTATTGTAACACCTTTTATATCGACATCAAGTGTTCCTGTTGCGAAATCTATCGTGGATGATGACAGTTGCTGGACTGCGTTTGCTACATCGTCGGCGAGATGCTCCAGGCGCGCGTTCATCTTCACCGTGACGCCTGCCTCTATCATCTCAGTCATTGAGACGAGAAGGACAATCGTGATTATTACACCGAAAACTGCCATGAGTATTGCCATAATAGAGTTCATGATCAACCGCATCCAGCCAATGACTTAGTGCCTAAATTTATAACTAACCCTGCAGCACCGTCTGCATCTTCTGCCAGCTTGTCGCAGATTATATCTTTTGCACCATCCATGGATGTGCCGACGACCATGACAAAGATCAGTGCAATAATCGCAAGGATGACAACTCCTGCAAGCGCCACCATCAGTGCATCCACCTCGCCTTTCCTTCTGCATGCATGGTAAGATGAATGTATAAGATCTATGGAAACACTAAAGACATCAATCACCAAATATCGTCACATCCTTCTGTTATATCGCTGACACCGTCGCAGTCGCAGCATTTTGTTATATAGTCCTGGCATTCTAATGGTATGACAAAACTATCATCTATGCAGTATGCTGTGCAGTCCATTGCGCATTTCTTATCGTGCATTGCCTCTTTCAGGTTATCTTTGGTCTCATTTGCAAGAGGAGTTATGTCTTTTGCTCTTTCTCCAAGGCTTCCTGAGATTGAGACTATCACAAAGACTACAATAAGGCCTATGACCATGGCTATGATTATACCTGTGGGTATCTCTCCTTTCCTGCTTTTCCTGATTGCTGAATTGCCTATATCGTGTCGCATATTGTCGCCTTGTTCTGATCTGTTATGCATGTGCCGTCAACCTCATCGATTCCGCCGGTCTCTGTAATCATGCCATCTATGCATGCCTGGGCAATCGTTGGAGTGCATGCAAGGGAATCTACTATGTTGTCGCTCTTCTCCTCACCGCTGCCCGATATCTTGAAGACTATGACTGATACTATAGCAATCACCAGGACTGCAAGTATGATTGCAGTGACAGTTGCCATATCCATGCGTCCTTTTCGTACCATAAAATGCACTACCTTGTTATTTCTTTGTCAAGCCTGTATTTATGTATTATATCATATTCCTGATCAGCAGTTGAATTTCAGCGTCACATCTTTTGTCGTGTCTTTCTTTACAGGGATATCTTCAAGCGAGTTTACGCAGCTTAGACTATTCCAGCCGTATATGCGGAAAAAGTCATAATCTCCGGAGACTACCTGGACATCGAAAGGTACAGGAGTGTCATTAGGTATGGAGTCACTGCAATATCGAGCATATTCACGCTCGTGCGACTTTTCCATGTGGATGACTGTGATGTCATAGGGATATGAAGGGCCTTCCACTTTGACGTTGAGTTTTGTCACCTGAGCTTCTATGTTTGAATATTCCGGCTTGTCTGTACAGGTCTTTTCGTCTGCAACGCCGGCATTAGGGTTTACAAGGTTGTCGTAGTAGAAAGGGAGCCTTACCGATATGTCCTGGCCGACCGTTACACGGAGAGTGACTGTTGCCACAGGAGGTGCGGGATTGTATACATAGCATGTCTGCTCGAAGGGGTTCTTGCAGAGTGCCAGTTCGCTTCCGCTCTGGAGGAGGGTCTTGTTGATTTCGTAAAGGCCGGGGACTGTGATTGTTGCGTAGCCTTCAGCACTGCCGTATACAGCATCATTGTCAAAAGATATATCTACAGTGACTCCTTCGGGGATGTATGTATATTTCGGGGATGAACTTGAAACTGAAAGGCTGATGTAATTGCAATAATCAGAAGGGGAGGCGGAGCAGTCAGCTATTGTTACTGCTGCAGGAGATGTTATTTCAAAACCGATTGTTGCACCATTTTCCAAAGCGTTTGCATTGATATTCACATAGTTCTTGTCTGTGAACGATATCAGTTCCCCGATAAGTGTCTCGTCATCCTGCGCAACCTTATCATCTGAGAAAATGCCGAGGCTTGAAGATCCCTTTGTGAGAATAGATATTGTGAGCGCCAATACCAGAATGACAAGGACAAATATAATTATTACATTTATCCCTATAGTGCCTTCTCTTTTGCGAGGTATGTGATAGATATCGCTATGCATGCAATTTATTTGGCAGCTGCCGCTTAAATAGATTTTTGGATGAAAAAAGATAAAAAAAATCGCAAGACGGCGATTTTTAGTCTTCCTTTCTGGTATTATACCACAGCAAGCTGCGGGGCATTAAACCCAGAAAGGAATAAATTTAAAGAAAAATTTAAATAGGTATCCGGCACATTATGTGACATGGCAGGCAAAGGCATTAAGAAAAAGGGTATAACTGTATCCAAGAAAGATGATTTTTCCGCATGGTACGGTGAGCTTGTGCAGAAGGCAGAGCTTGCTGACCTTCGGTATAATATTAAAGGATTCGTATGCTACATGCCGTGGGCTGTCATATCTATCAAGAAGATGTTTGCGAAATACGAGAAGGCGCTTGAGAAGTACGGGCATCAGCCATTAATCATGCCATCACTTATCCCTGAGAGCAATTTCCATCTTGAAGCAAAACATGTGGAAGGGTTTGCGCCTGAAGTGTTCTGGGTAACTGAAGCGGGCGACGGCAAGAAGAAGTTTGAGGAGAAGCTTGCTCTTCGGCCTACTGGCGAGACAGCATTCTACAAGATGTATTCGCTCTGGATTCAGAGCTACAAAGACCTGCCTTTCAAGAGATACCAGTCGGGCTCTGTATGGAGATACGAGAGCAAGATGACAAGGCCTTTTTTCAGGGGGCGGGAGTTTCACTGGATTGAGGCGCACAATGTGTTTGCCACACTTTCTGATGCCGAGAAACAGATAAAGGAAGACATGAAGATAACGCATGAGATGATAGGCGATGAGTTTGCCATACCTGTGATATTTTTTGAGAGGCCTAAATGGGACATGTTTCCCGGGGCTGTGCGCACGCATGCAGCTGATGCCCTGACCGAGTCAGGCAAGGTTATACAGCTTCCGTCGACGCATCTTTTAGGGACCAATTTCTCAAAGCCGTTTGATGTATCTTTTGTTGACAAGGACGGCGAGAAGAGATACGGATATATAACCTGCTACGGGCCTGCGATAAGCAGAATATACGGGGCAATGGTTGCCATACACGGTGATGATGTCGGCCTGGTGCTTCCTTTTGATCTTGCGCCTGTGCAGGCTGTCATAGTTCCTATACTGTTTGAGGACTCTAAAGACAATGTGCTTTCTGAGTGCAGGAAAATCGAGAAGATGCTTTCCGGCAGATATTCTGTCAAGGTTGATGAACGCGATGACAAGAGTCCGGGCGAGAAGTTCAATGAATGGGAGATGAAAGGTGTCCCTGTCAGGATTGAGGTCGGGCCCAAGGATGTTGAGAAGGGACAGGCTGTTGTTGTGACAAGGCATGACGGCAAGAAGAATGCTGTCAAGGTCTCCGGCATTGAGAAGGCTGTGACAGACATAGCTAAAAGGTTTACAAAAGAGCTTAAAGACAGGCAGATGAAAAATTTTGCAGAAAGGATTGTTGACTGCAAGACTATGCCTGAGCTTGAGAAAGCTATCTCGGACAATAATATAGTCAGGTGCGGGTTCTGTTCTATGGAGCTTGACGGCGAGAAATGTGCGGATATTATCAAGGACAAGACAGGCGCTGAGGTTCGCGGTAAAAAAGTTGATAAAGAAAACAAGAAATTCTTAAAGTGTGTGGTGTGCGGAAAGCCTGCCAAAGAGACTGTGTATGTTGCCAAGAGCTATTGATTCTTAAAGAAAATGTTAAACTCGTATCAGTCGCAGGTACAATCACAGGCCTTGTAATTCCTGCTGCATATTTCATTGCCGTAGCCTGACGAGCAGCAATTTGAGCATGCTACAGGACATTCAAGGCTGTCAATGGATATGTGGATTGTGTCGTTTGAGGCATCAGAGCTTTTGCTGAACTTGTCGCCTACAATCACTATTAGAATAGCCATCAGGACAAGGCCCACTATAAGAACTGTCATAAGTGAAATTGCCTGAGTCATCGCTTTTCTCATAAGAATCATCTAGCAGTCGGGGCATTCACAGTTGGTCGGTGCGTTGTTATTATTACCATCATTACAATCGGGGCCATCATGAGTCAGGCAGCATGTGGCGCAGTGAGAAGTGCATGCAATTCCTGTCGTATCGCCTGTCGTACCATTAAGAGAGCCTGTAAGGCCAATATTTCCCTTGTTCATAGAATTTGTGAACATGCTGATCACGACAAAGGCTACGACCAGAGCCACGAGCAGTGCTGTTATCAGAGTTATTGATATTGTCATCCCTTTTTTCATAAGCATCACTGGAAATCAAGAGGATTTATCTCACCGAGAGCAATTTTCCCGTTATTCATAAGATAATACAGGACTGCTACAAATATAAGCACGCCCGCAAGTATGAGCACGATTGTCATCACTGTGTTTATGCCCATGTTCTGGCCTTTCCTGGCATGGTGCAACAGTTCTGCATACGGATAGAGCAGCATATCATCTCTTTGGTCGCTTGGATTATATATATTTTTTATCTGTATAGAACAAAAATGTTATATATTGCCGGAAACAACAATATGCTATGAGAAAAAAAGGTCTTGCAGTATTCTATGTATTGCTGTCAATGATCCTAGTCATGATTGTAGGGTTCATGCTGATGAAGTTCATGTTATTAAAGGGCGAACAACTATGCACTTATGAGGACCAGAGCACTTGCTGCATGTCTATCATGGACAGTTGCGATGCGAGCAACGGCACATGCGTTGTCGGGACATGCGAGGAAACAGACTGCCAGAACAAGTGCGGCAATGATACATACTGTACTTTATATCCTGATGCAGCAACTGCAGGCCTGCACGCATGCATATCAGAAAATTGCCTTGGTGATGTGAGCATGTGCAGCCCGGTGGAGTGCACGATGGCAGCTTTCAGATATGACCCTAAAAATGATGAGAATGTCAGCGTAGGCAAGGACTGGTGGCTTGTGCTTGACACGGCGAAGGAAAACATGTGCTGCCAGGTGAAAGAAACGGCTGGCGGGCTTGTGAAGACGTGCAACAATGCATTGCAATAGGTGAATATGATGATAAGAGCTACATACTATATGATAAAGGCGCGGAAAGGATCTATGGATCTTGAGCTGATAATAAAGATATGTCTTGGGCTTTTGGCTTTTACTATACTTATTATCGCCGCGTCATATGCGATGAGAAAGCTTGGGGTCTATGGCGGCGATTTTGTCCCTATGATGATAAAGAATGTGTTTTCGGGTTAGGCAAATGATGCGGCGCGGGCAGATGAACATGAAGATGCTTTTGGCAGTGCTAGTGTTTATCATAGTTTTGTCTGCGTCTTTTCTATTCTTAACAGCTCAAGGTGAGAAAGCTACTGACGGCATAAAAGATATGAATCTTCCGCTCCCGGGAACATATTGTGCAGGCGATGCGGGTGATGTGCCGGAGGAAGTATTTATCAAGAATATCCGGATGGCTGCTAAAGTTGCCTGGAACGGGAAGAAATCCTGCTGGGTGAAGCAGAGTGTTGTTGATGATGACGGGAATCCGATAACTATACCATATTCTGCGATTTATGATAATATAACAATAGCACTTGACGGCTGGGGGGCGCAAGGTGATGACTGCCTGGGCGGATATTTCGGAGGGACAACAGCCGGAGGAACAAACCAGATAGATATGGTCTTCTGGTGGGATGACAAGGCTGTGTGCGGGACTGACGGCGTGATAACATCAACAGTCAGCTGGGTGCAGGGTGCTTTAGGATTCAGCAGAGATACATTATATTTCCATTCGCGCGAGGATTACTGCATAGGCTGGGCCCTTATAGACTGGTACAATCCGGCCGGAAACTCTAACATATTCAAGTATTCTATCAGCAAGGGTCGCTTTAATGATGACTTTGTATGCCGGGATGAGAGCGGTTCGGGCGGTCTGGATATGAAGCTGCCTGATGTTGAGGATCTCACATCTATGACTGATGCGAATGCCAGAACACAGATGATCAATGACATCTTTGCATGTGTACAGAATTACAAGAGTGGTTTCAACGGCGGCAATACAGGTGGATTCAATATATATCTTGCCTGCGAAAAGAGATATCGGTTCAGCCCTTCTGCAGATATGAATATAAAGGATGTTTTCCCGAGTGATGCCGCATATTATGATTCTTTCGACTCGTTCAGCTACAAGACGAGCACATGTGACATACTTGATGCAGGCCTGACCAATCCGGACTACAGCGAGTTCAACAGCGTCACATGGTACAGGGATAGTACAAACTGGCATTGCATATATATCATTGTTGACCGCCTTGTAAAGACAAAAGATGAAATACTAAACACGAACAGCGAAGATGCTAACATGCTGCTGAAAGATGTAGAATATATGATAACGCCGTTTTTTTACTTTGAAGACGGGGCAAATGATATTGTAATCACTATTGATACTATATAATAGAAGGTAAGGGTTATGGCAAGAAGATGCGGAACTATAACATTGCTTCAAGTGGCACTTATATTTGTCATAGTGCTTGCTGCCCTTGTCATGACCGGCGGATCAATAGGCAAGAAACTTATTGAGAGCGTAAGAGACATGGATGTGCCAATACATGGAACAGAATGTCCGGGTGATGTCGGTGAAGTCACTATTGATGATTTCAAGAAAAACCTTAAGATGGCTACAAAGGTCGCATGGAACGGTCAGAAAAGATGCTGGATAAAACAGACGCTTGATGCAGGGACGATAACGCAGAAAGAGATGCACGAGATAATGAAGGTTGCGATGGATGTCTGGAACGAGAAAGAGTATGATGACTGCCTGAGCGGATATTTTTCTCCTGACAGTACGACAGGTGTTACAAAGATAGACATGGTCGTCTGGTGGGACAACAAGGCTGTGTGCAGGATTGACGGTCTGCTTGACTCTTTATGGAGCTGGGGGCAGGGTGTCAAAGGGATGAGCAGGGATACTCTTCATTTCTATGAGAGGGAAGATTACTGCAAGGGCGGCTCGCAGATAATCTGGTACAATCCTCCGGGTGGCTCAAATGTTCTTAAATATTCAGAAGGCAAAGCTAACTTCAATGACGACAGTGTATGCAGGGATGAGTCTGATTTTAGTGGGCTAAACCACAGGCTGCCTGATGTTGTGGATTGGACAGGCAAATCTGTGACTGAAATCAAAAGCAGCCTGATATCTACACTATCCAACTGCGTGACTGAATACAAGAGCAAGTACAATGACGGCGAGACCGGAGGGGCTGACATATATCTTGCCTGCAGGGAAAAATACAAGATAAAGATTACAACAGCCGCACTGATCACGGCAATTGTCAGCGACGGAGAGATATACAGTGGCGATGCGTTCAGCTACACTTCCCATGCCTGCGATATCCGGGATGACGGAGACACAACCATGCCAGACTACAGTGAGTTCAGCAGTGGAACATGGATACGAAGCTCAGAGACTGACCATTGCATCTATATAGTTCGGGACGGATTTGTCCAGACAGCCAATGACCTTGCGGGTGTGGCTCTTGATGATGACACAGAATATATCATAACGCCTTTCTTCTATTTTGAGGACGGTGCAAATGACATAATTATTGATATTGACACGAGAGCATGAAAAATCATATATATATGGGCGAAAGCTAATTATTGGCGAAGAGCATGAGAAAAAAAGGGCAATTGACACTGATGTACAACATGATAATAGGCATTGTCCTGCTTGGGGCGGGGACTCTTTTTGTCACTTCTGATATTGGCCAGCCGCTTTTGGATGCGATATCAGATTATATGTTTCCGGCATATACTGCCGGTTGCGATACAAATTCTGTTAATTCTATTCTGGGGCTGACTTATGCGCTTGACTGCACAGGCATGGCGCATGCAGGGATTGATGTAAGAGATATCTGCCCGCCGCAGAAGATGTTCGGCAACAAGGTCGTTGCGTGCTATGGTGAAGGTGATAACTATCAGTGCGAGGTCCAGGGGTTTGAACTTACCAAGGATCCGGACTATGATCAACCAGAACCGTGGATTGTCGGTATGGGTGACCCTAACTGCCTTGTGTATTATGAAGCTTTTCCGGAAGAGCAGGCTGCTGACTGGAAGGTAAGGGTTCAGGACTTTAATATTATAGGTATCGCTGTCGGAGGTGTGCTGAATGTGGTTACTGCAGGTACGGCTGCGGTAGGGAAGGCACCAGGAAGATTAATAAAAGGTATTCTAAGTGAACCCGCAGTGATAAAGAATGTTATAAAGAAGATACCTTCCTTATTATTTAGAGAAGCTCCAGCGTTAATGGTTAAACAATACCGCAATGTTATTAAGGCGAGCGACCATTCAATCAACTATGTCTTGAAAAAATATGGGAAAACGCTTGAAGAAGAGGAAATAGAGGAATTAAACCTAGTTATTACAGAAAAGACATTTGAATATGTGATGAAAAAAGACATAAGTGTGGGAGCTAAGTTAGAAAAGGAAGTAATGGAAAATATAGAGTCAAAATTACCAGGTGAATTCACGAAAAAAGAAAAAGAACTCTTTGCAAAGGATATGGAGAGCTATGTCAGATTCGTCAACGGGAAAAGCGTAAAGACACAGATGTCTGATTTACAGAAAATGAGATACTGGAACATCTACGGCGACTTAATGCTAAATCAGGGAACACCATGGACAAAATATGCTATGGAAGAGCAGATAAAAAAGTCCATGAAAATCTTTAAAAATATACCTAAATCTCAGAAAGAAGAGATTCTGGCAAGGGCAAAGGCAGTAGGTGAATTTTACATGAACCCGAAAATCATGCACTCAAGCACTTTCCAGTTATTTGCTGTTGACCTTGCAGACGATCTTGACGAGAGTTTCATCCACACCAATTCGGAGTATACTGATGAACTCAATGCGATGGCCACATGCCCGATAATGCTTGGTAAATCAGGAGGAGTTGCCCCAAAAGTTATGGGAACATTAGCATGCTCAATGATTGTAAGCATGGGAGTCATGGCTGCATATATTGACAATGACAATGAGAAATATGATCCTGTGGGAATCAATGCGCTCGGGTACAAGAAAAATTATTATGGTGTCAGTACAGAAGAGCTTGCTGATGTTGTCAATTTCTATTATGTCGCCCTTAAGAGAGACAATTCGCAGCAGCCAAGAAGATTTTTCCTTGCAAGCCCTTGCAGGACCGAAAAAGTTACTGTGAAGCATGAGAAGATAGGCTGCTACTATTCCGAGTGCCATGTCGAGACTGTGTGCTGCGAGACAAAAGTACGAAACATGGACGGTGACTGGGTGCATGACCAATACCTATGGGTTGATGAAAAGGAATGCGTCACTGAAGCTGAGGACTGGACAGAAGGCATAGTCCATAACACAGGTGAAGTGTTAAAAAAAGGATTTCTGTATTCTGTACCGGGTTTAGGTATTGTTGTGCTATATGCTGAAGCAAATGACGGTAAAATAACACTAAACGGGCAGGACATACAGATTTTTGGAGAATTAAGGCATGCAGCACCATCGGGGTCTTATGATGTGGAACATCCTAGCTCTGTATGCGTGAATGCAGGTATCAGTTCGCAGACGACAAACCACTGCTTCGGCGCGTATGCGGCAACAAGAAATAAACTGCTTGATGTGTCATTGAAACAGTGGCTGTTGGCACCCACACCAATACAGCAGGCATATCTTATAGGAACCAATCTTGGGACTGTTGACAGGTTCTTCTTCACAAAATATCCGATCATACTGACTCTAGGCACTTCAGAGATGACTCCTGAAAATCCCAACATATTCAAGCCATCTGAAGACTGGAACAGCAATGTAGAGATAAAGAGTCCTACTGTTTTTTACAGCGACGCATCATTACAGACACCCGAACCAAACATAAACAAGCAGGCCGAGACAGGACTCCTTAACAACAACCAGGTAAACACTCATATTGTGCCGACATACCTGTACATGGATGCGAGCAGCAACGGTATAAAACAGTGCCTCCAGTCTTATGAGAGGACGGAAACATATTACAATCCGTGGGCGCAGGATGTGAAAGAGGATGTTGATGCTCTTACAGTTGATGTTGAGCTGGATTACTCTTTTGAGGGAAATAATTACTGCTATGCAGGAAGTGACTGGGGAGCAACGGCTGTCAAAGGTGTTATCATGCTGGGACTTGTTGCAATAGACCTTGCAGCTACAGGTGTAAGCCTTGGTCTTGCGACGCCAGTGGTCTTGTTTGTGACAGGGTCAGCATACGAAACCGCTGCGCATTTCATAGACAAGGCCAGTGCCTGGCCGCATAGATAAGATGTGATTATCATGGTAAAGAAAAAGATTGACAAGAAGGATGTTTTGATAGGGGCTTTGATGTTAATTCTTATCGTGTCCTGCATCTTTTTTTATGTCCAAGGCAAAAATGAAGCAGAAGAAGAGCCACCTGTGATAGATGTGGATAAGTTGACTGAAGGCGACGGGTATGAGGACAATGCGGCAAGCATACAGTATAATGATGGTCTGCACAGGGTTAAATTTGAGCATATGATAATGTTTAAAGGATTCATGTTTTTAAATGAAGTCAATTTCATGACTGAAGAGAATGAGAGTTTTGTGCTTATGAGAACCACTGCTGACATGAAGCCAGGAGATGATGTTCCGGAGGTCTATATGGTTCCGGTGATTGAAGACGGTGTGATGGCAGTTAATATTTATCTTGATGATGATTTCAGGGATTTCATGGGAGATGAGACCAATATTATCTGGGGGTCTGAGTACCAGAATTTCAAGAAGTATGATTTTTCTGTTGAGTATAAGCCGGGCATATATGTAGATACTGTCTATGACAATGATACTGAGAGGTTCCGTATAGGCGGCAATGATGCCAATGTGTTTGTCGGTGATGCGACACTGGAAGATGCCCAGGCGATGAAGATGGATGGGATTACAGGCGTGTTTTTGAAGTGAGGGTTAAAGCGATACCTCAACTTTCCTTCCCTTGAAATCCACAGACTCTTTCTTTTTTCCTTTGAGCTTACTTAAGATTATGTTAGAGTTTGTCTCTTTTGCGATGACTTTTTTGTAAGTGTTCATTGTCTTGTCCTCGCCGGAAAGACAGACTTCTGCTTTTTCTGAGACATCAAGGCCTTTCTCCTTTCGCATGACCTGGATCTGTCTTATGACTTCCCTTGCAAGGCTTTCATCTTCTAATTCCTGTGTCCTTTCAGTGTCAAGATAGACTGAGCCGCCGTCAAAGGACTGGCCGGTGAGACCTTCGGGGATTTTTTCTTCAATCTTGAGCATTGCTGAATCTATTTTGAATCCGTCTATACTGACCGGGCCTTTGGCTATTTTGTCCTTTAACTTTTTCGGATCCTGGGATGATATCGCCTTGACAACCTTTCCTGCATCCTTGCCAAATTTTGGTCCCAGGACTGCGAAGTTGGGCTTGACTTCTATATCCAGATCCATGTCACCGAAGATGACCTCTTTTGAGTTGCACAGGCTTTCCATCAGATATCCCAGGTCTTTGACTGCTGTCTTTATGTCTTTTCCACCGGCAAGCTTGACTGAGCTTACAGGCCACCTCAGGCGTATTCCTGCGTCCTGCCTCAGGGCAGATACTGCCTCTACCACCTGATCAACTATACGCATTGATGTCTCAAGCTTTGAGTCTATTATCGCGGTGTCAGATATAGGATAGCTTAACATGTGGACTGAATCAACTTTTCCTGTCTTTTTGAATAGCTCAATATATATCTTCTCTGTCATGAACGGGCATATCGGTGCAAGCATCCTTATGGTTGTGTTCAGGACATTGAGTATGGTGTATGAGGTTCCTGTGGAAAGGGCTGTGCCTTCTATGCTCTCCTTTGCTATCTTCATGTACCATCTTGAGAAGTCGTTTATCATCAGCTCTACTATTTTTCTCCCGGCGAAATGGAACCTGAAATTCTCCAGGTCGTCTGTGACTTCCTTTACTGTGGTGTTAAGTCTTGACAGCATCCATCTGTCCTCTATCTTCAGGTTTTTTGGTTTTTTTGAGACAAGTGATGAGTCTACCTTATACATCTGTATGAAGTTGACTGTGTTGGCAAGGATGTTCATGAACCTGAAAAGCTCTTTGGCTCCTTTAAGGCTGAACTTCTGCGTATCCCAGGGAGCTATATTGAAGCAGTTGTAGAGCCTTAGTATGTCTGCGCCCAGCTCTTTCTCGCAGGTCTCTGCCGAGATTACATTGCCTATGGATTTTGACATCTTGACACCTTTCTCGTCAAGGGTCCAGCCGTTGAGGCCTGCTGTCCTGTATGGCGTCATGCCGAATGTTGCGTGGCCCATAAAAAGCATTGCGTAGAACCAACCTCTTATCTGGTCTGTAGATTCATCTACAAGGTCGACAGGCCATAGCTTATCGAAAAGGCCTTTGTCGTGGTGCGGGTAGCCGACAGATGCCCATGGACCTATGCCTGACTCAACCCATATGTTTATTATGTCCGGTATTCTCTGCATGTCTTTGCCGCAATCGCACCTTATCTTTACCTTGTCTACAACATGCTTGTGGAGATCGTCAAGCTTTACCTTATTTGTCATCTCTTTTTCAAGTTCTGCTTTTCCACCTATGGCCTTTTTCGCACCGCAGGATTCGCAGGACCAGACAGGTATTGGTATGCCCCAGTATCTCTGCTGTGAAACGCACCAGTCAGTGGCGTCGGCCACCCAGTTTTCCATCCTTTCTTTTGCAAAGGGTGGGAGCCAGTTGACTTTACTGTTGCCTTTGAGCATATTGTCTTTTATCTTGTCTATCCTGAAGAACCACTGGTTTGATAATCTGTATACTAAAGGTGACTTGCATCGCCAGCACAGAGGGTATGAGTGGGTAATGTTTTCAAAATGAAAGAGACGGTCGGTTGTCTTTAGAAGTTCGACTATGTGCTTATCCGCGTCTTTTACGAACATGCCTTCAAAGCCGGTGCCTTCTGTGAGGCATCCTGCATCGTCCACCGGAGAAAGTATGGGAAGATTGTAATGCTCGCCTATCTTGTTGTCTTCCGCTCCGTGGCCGGGTGCGCAGTGGACTATGCCTGTGCCTGTGTCCATGGTGACCAGATGACCGAATTTCTCGTCATCTGATATCTTTATGTTTAAGCCTTTCTTAGATTGGACCTTTGAGGCGACTGTCTTTTTGAGTATAGGTATGGAAAGGACTACCTTATGTGCATTTTTTTCCTTGTCTATATCTTTCTGTACAGGTATGTCAAGGAGTGGGTCATATCTCATGTTCTCAAGCTTTTTTCCTTTCATCTTTTCAAGGATTGTGTATTTTTCTGTCTTCCTTTTTTTCATGACAGTGTCTACAAGCTTTTCTGCGAGTATGAAAGTCTCTTTTCCTGCCCTGACCCTGACATATGTCTCGTCGGGATGGATCACAAGGGCTATGTTTGCCGGCAAGGTCCAGGGGGTTGTTGTCCATGCGAGGAAGTATTCGTCTTTCTTTCCTTTTACAGGAAATTTTATGTATATTGCAGGGTCTGTAACATCTTTGTATGAGTCTGTGGCCTCGTAGCCTGATATCGCTGTTTGGCAGTGCGGGCACCAGAATATGGGTTTCTTGCCCTCAACCATCAGGCCTTTTTCGTAAAGGGTCTTTATTGTCCACCAGCCGGACTCTATGTAATCGTTGTCGTAGGTGAGATATGGTTTCACCCAGCCTTTCCAGGCGCCGACCTGCTTGTAGAAATCCATCCATTCTGTCAGGTTTGATGTCGCGAATTTTCTGCATTCTGTTATGAACTTTTCGACTCCAATCTTTTCTATGTCCTGCTTGTCTTTTACGCCGAGGTCTTTTTCCACCTTGTTCTCTATAGGCAGTCCGTGGCAGTCAAAGCCGGGCTGGAACCAGACTGAATGGCCCTGCATGTGCTTGAACTTCCCCCAGACATCCTTGAATACCATTGTCATGACATGGCCTGCGTGTGGGAGACCGTTGGCGTATGGCGGACCGTCAAGAAGGTAGAATTTCTTTTTTTCCTTTGTCGGGCTGAATTTTGTTATCTTTTCAGGTATGCTTTTCTTTTTCCAGTGGGCTCTGATGTCCTTCTCAATCTTCAGATGATCATATTCCATAATTTCGCACCTTAAAAGTGTTTGGTCCTTTACGGCCTGTTTGTATGCCACAGGCTGATTTGGATGAAAAGTTTTTTATATCATTGCAGGGTTTATTAGAAAAAGTCTGGTGTTTAGATGAAATGTTCAGTTCATAGGACAATAAGACATTCACCGTTCATGCGAACCAAGATTAGTTGTGAGTTGAATTTTATAAATGTTTTTGGCTGCTGTGTTTCTATGGTTCTCTGAAAGTTCATATGGTTTCTTAAGTTACCATATGGTTTCCGAAAAGTTTAATATCAAAAAGTAGATTTAAAAAGTTTATTTTACTTAACAAGCCCTATGGTACAGCTATATATTGTCGGCATGGTCCCGGGAGACAGTTATACTTTTGAGGCATTGCGCGAAATCAAAAGAACATTGAATCCCAGCATAATCGGTGTTGAAGAGACGCAGGATGATATAGATATGTTGATGAATCCTGCATATAGCGACAAATATGTCAGCGAAAGAGAAGAATATTTCAAAGAAAATCATTCGGATGCCAATGACAAAACCCTTAAAGACCTGCTGGCAGATGAGATATGCTTTTACAAGCAACTGAATCGTTATAAATTTGATGGAATCAGTATTTTGGGTCTTGACGATGCGGATTTTGACAGTTCGGGATTTGAGAATGCTGAAGATATCTATTCTGAAAGAAAAGACAGGCTCCTGTCGAGGATATTATCTTTAGGACCTGAACAGGCAAAAGAGTTGATCCAGGCAGAATATGATGCTGTTCTTAAAGGTTATTGTGCTGAAGAGCTAAGACCGTATTTTGTTGTGTCTGATTCTGAGCCACTCAAGGAGTATTATGAGGCGCGCGACAGGGATACTGCTGAAAGATTGAGAGAACTTGTCGTGGAAGAGAGGAGCGGAGAAGGTTCTGACGACAGTGTGATTGTATACTTATGCAATATATCGCATTTTGATGGAGGGTACCAGAACCTTGTCAAGAATCTTGAAGGTTTTGAGCCGGAGATTATGCGGATGTGTGATTTCTTGTGATATCAACTGCAAGATATTCTTTTTCTTAAAGATAGCAAGATGTACAGAAGCAATACTGTGGCTGCAAAAAACCATATAAAGTTATAGTGGATTTATATCATACTATGCCTTTGAATAAAAATCAGATAAGACAGCTGCTCGTATGGGTGCATCCGGGACATGTGCC
>WTCA01000013.1 GCA_013138805.1 archaeon
ATTTAGATGCTATCAGGGAATATTCCGGCGGCTTACCGAAAGGATCCAAAAAGTTTTTGAAGAAGTATGTTGAAAAACAGCTCTTAAAAGATACGCTTAAATCTGAAGAGATAAAAGAGATGCATAAAGCCTGGGAGTTATACATGGATGCAGAATCTGATAATGATGAGTCAGGGAAATCTTTTGCGAGTCTTCTTTCTCTTTATGCTGATGATTTTAATTATATTGGGGCTGTGAAAGAAAGGATGATTTATCAGGCAGAATTATTGATTCAAAGGGTTGATGAAAAATCTCCTGATTCCAAAAACCTGAAGGATTATCTAGAGCTATATGAGCTTTTTTTTGTAGAGGAATCTGAAAGGGCTGACATGCAGAATTATATAAGAGAAGAAGTTTTTGATTCTGTTTTTGAGACAGAAATCGTTCCATTTAGTATAGACTATAAATTTACCTGGGATGGTATCCTTGCAAAGATGAAGGCTTTTGCAGCTGTATATCCTGATTCCGGCGGTGCGTCAAAAGAGCTTTTGACTGAGTTTAAAGGTCATGTGAAAACGAGAATTTTGGATGAGGCTGAACAATTAAATGTTGACAGTCTTGGTTTTTTAAGAGATGTACTTAAAGATAAGGAGTTGATAGCTTCATTTGAATCAAACTTTTCTGAATGGTATGGTATGAAATACAGGTCTTACGAAGATACAGGTGAGTCCGGTCTCTTACAGACGGCAAGGAGATATAATGAAGTGTTTGGTGAATATCCATCTGATTTTTTTGATGAATTTCAGGATACTTTAGTAAGGGATTTTAAGTTATGTGTAGATACTTATGGAGATGGTGGGCTTCATCTGAATCGGGAACTGGATGCTAATGTTAGGGAAGTTAAATTGATTATGAAGGAACTTAAAGATGGGGAGCTAGAAATATTACCTGATGTTGAAAAAACATTAAAAGAGATAAATGATAGTCAGCCTATGCTTTATCAGAAGCTTACAAGCATTAATTTTGAAAATGATGAATGAAAAAAGTGAAGATCTTTTCCCGGATTTTTAATGTTCGATTGTTTTATATTTTTTAAAAAGAGGTATATATTTATGGTATTTTCTTTTAGTGTCTATGATCTTGGTGTATTGGAGAAAAAGTTAAGACTGGAGCAGGATATTGACCTGTCCGAGGAATGTAGATATAACAGCGAAGTTATCTATCAGATATTGCAGTATGCAGACCGGGTCTTGCCTGAGTTCAGTTCTTTATCTGATGATGAAGTGAGAAAGATGGCGGATTCTGTAGCGTATATGATGAGGACTGATATAATTATTCAGCAGCAGATTCCTTTTGGTCTTATACCCTTGCCGGAAGAAATAAAACCTAGTGTGTATGATATCAATAATGTCTATGTGCACCTGAGGAATGATCCGGATATTCTTTCGCCTGAATGGGAATTACCTTATTATGATAGAGATCCCTTGCAGGTGGAAGATTTTAAAAAAACCCATAATGTTGCTACAGAATTTTTAAGATGCTATAGCGCTATAATAACCTGGAGCGGGTTGTCTGATAAGCTAAATCCTGTGGTCTGTTCTTTTGATCCTGCATTCAAGCTTGCGCAGGTGACTGCGTTTCTTTTAACTCTGGGTGATCTGGCCAATTATCAATATACACCTGAAGATATTGAGAGATTTAATAATACTTTAAATAATGGAATAATTGATTCTTGAAAGACAGGCTGGAAAACAAAAACACTTTTAAAGATAGACATGTCATTTTATTATAGGTGTATGATTATGGGTGGATGCCTTACTCTGCGACAATAAAGCAAACATATTAAACTCTTGTTCTAAAATTATAGCTGTATCACTTGTTCATATTTACTTAGATTGGAGGCTTTTGAAATGAAGACAATACTGCTGCACTCGGATTTTATAGAGTTTGAGGCAAAGAAGAAAGCGGTCAAGAAACCTGAAGAGATTGATGTCAAGAAACATAGGGTTGAGGACTGCCTGGTCGCCATGTCGGCCGTAGAAAAGAATGATGAGACAGACACGACCGGAATCGCAGAAAAGTTTGTTGAGGAAGTCATATCTGTTGCCGAGCAGGTCAAGACCAAGAATGTGGTTATCTATCCATGGGTGCATCTTACTGCAACGCCTTCAAAGCCGGATGCTGCACTTAAGGTCATGAAGCTTTCAGAAGATATACTTTCCAAGAAAGGATATGAAGTGTCAAGAGCGCCTTTCGGGTGGTATAAATCATTTAATATCAAGTGCAAGGGGCATCCTTTATCTGAGCTGAGCCGTGACATTGCTGTCGGTGCGGCTATCAAGAAGGAAGAGGAAAATGAGGCTGTGAAAAATGAAGAAAAACTGAAGTCTAAATGGTATATACTTGACACTTCCGGTGAACTTATTCCTGCTGATAAATTCAATTTTTCCAAGTATCCTGAGCTGAAGATATTCTATGACTACGAGACCAAAGGGTCAAGAGTCAACCAGAAAGAGCCTCCTCACATAGCCCTTATGCGGGATCTTGAGCTTGTGGACTATGAGCCCGGTTCTGATCCGGGAAACCTTAGGTGGTATCCTAAAGGGCAGATGATAAAGAAGCTTTTGGAAAGGAAAGTCACTGACATGGTCATCAGGTCTGGGGCGATGCAGGTTGAGACGCCTTTGATGTATGACTTTGAGCATCCGCAGCTGAGTAAGTACCTGAACAGGTTTCCTGCGCGTCAATATGTGATAAAGTCTGATGATAAAGACTATTTTCTTCGGTTTGCTGCATGTTTCGGGCAGTATCTTATGAGCCAGGATATGGTGATATCGTACAAGCATATGCCTTTGAAGCTGTATGAGCTGACGCATTACTCTTTCAGGCGCGAGCAGAGAGGAGAGCTTTCAGGTCTTAAGAGATTGCGTGCGTTTACGATGCCTGACATGCATACTATGTGCAGGGATATGAATGAGGCAAAGGAAGAGTTCAAGAAACAGTATCTTTTAGCTATGGATTGGATGAAGGGCATTGGCATTGATTATGATGTTGCTATACGGTTTGTCAAGGATTTCTATGAGGAGAATGAGGATTTCGCAAAAGATCTGGCTAAGCTTATTAAGAAGCCTATACTTGTGGAGCTTTGGGAACAGAGATTCTTCTATTTCGTCATGAAGTTTGAGTTTTCGGTGAATGATTCTTTGAAGAAGGCATCTACATTATCTACTGTGCAGATAGATGTTGAGAATACGGAAAGGTTTGATATAACTTACACTGATGAGAAGGACAAGAAAGTCAATCCGTTGCTTCTGCATGCGAGCATTTCTGGCGGTATTGACAGGAACTTATGGGCGCTTCTTGAGAGGCAGGCTATAAGAGCTGGCCAGGGTAAAAAGCCGATGTTTCCTCTTTGGCTTTGTCCTACGCAGGTCAGGATTGTTTCTGTGTCCGAAGGGTATAATTATCTTGCTCTGAATATTGCTGAGATGATTGATCCATCTTTGGTCCGTGTTGATATAGATGACCGGGATCTTAAGGTCGGCAAGAAGATACGCGAGGCTGAGAAGGAATGGGTGCCCTTTATTATCGTTGTCGGTGAGAATGAGATAGATGCGAAGGAGCTTCCGGTCCGGGTTCGGGTGTCAGGTAAGCAGGAGAATTTGTCTGTTGCCAAGCTTAAAGAGATGATTGCTAAAGAGACTTCAGGTATGCCTTTTGAGATGCTTCCCTTGCCTAAGCTTTTGACCAAGAGGCCGAAGTTTGTTGGTTAGATGCTCTTGAAGAATGCGTGCGGTGGGGCATTGCTATAATCTATTAATACCTTGATAAGCAATAGTATTTATGATATATTTAGGATATATACTTACCCTGGCTGTCACACTTTTCCTGGGCCTGCTCTATCCTGTCTCACCAGGAGGTTCTGTAGTTGAGGATGGCACACAGATAGATGTCTATTTCTGCCCTGATGACTTGTGCGGCAGGCGAATGTCAGAGCTGATAGAAAGCTCCAATGAATCTGTTGACTGCGCGCTTTATGATCTTGAACTTGAAAATGTGATGTCTGCTCTTGATGGCAAAAATTACAGGCTTGTTGTCGACAAGAAAAATATAGGAGATATTGACGGGCTCAGTTATGTCAAAAATGATAATACATGGCAGCTGATGCATAACAAGTTCTGCGTGATAGACGAAAAGATAACAATCACAGGCTCTTTTAACCCTACGGTGCGGGGGGATACCAAGAACAACAATAATATTGTCATCATAAGATCAAAATATATATCTGAAAATTATCTTGATGAGTTTGAGGAACTTTATAGTGGGGTGTTCGGTTCGGGAGATAATGCAAAATATCCTGCAGTCTCTCTTGACGGCATTGTGGTTGAAAACTATTTCTGCCCTGAAGACTTATGCGGAGATCATGTGATTGATGTAATTATGCAGGCAAACAGGAGCGTAGATTTTATGACATTCAGCTTTACGCATGACGGCATTGGTGAAGCGCTCATAGACAAGCATAATGACGGTATCATGATACGGGGAGTCTTTGAAAAATCCCAGAATAATGAATGGTGCGAATACGACAAGCTGAAAGATGAGGGTATAGATATCACGTGGGACGGCAGCAAGTATAATATGCATAACAAGGTGTTTATCATTGATGATTCAATTGTTGTCACAGGCTCTTTCAACCCTTCAAAATCCGGCGATGAAAAAAATGATGAGAACATTCTGATAATCCATGATGCACAGATTGCCGGAGAATACAAGAGCGAATTTGAGATGATATGGAAGTCGGCAATCGGCAGTGGTGCGGTCTAAAGGTTTTTTTTATTTTTACTTTTTTGACATAATTTATATATTTAATATAACTTACAGGTCAGGTCTTATCTCAGATCTTTCAGTAATTTTGCAATATCTTTTGGTTCCGGCAACTTGCCTTTAAGTTCTTCCGGCAAATCTTGGATAATCCTGTATTCTGCAATACCTATGGGCCTGTTTGATTCTTTTAATGCGTATTCTACAATAGTCTTGTCCTTTGATTTGCATAGTATTATACCTATTGACGGATTCTCATTTTCCATCTTGATCGTATCATCAAGCAAAGCAAGATAGAACTGCATCTTGCCAACATGTTCCGGTTTAAATTTACCGATCTTGAGTTCAATTGCCACCAGGCATTTCAGCATTCTGTGATATAGTAAAAGGTCTATGAAATATTCTTCACTTCCAGCCGTGATTTTATACTGGCTGCCAATGAATGCGAAGACACCGCCCATCTCAAGCAGGAATCTTTCTATTTTTACGATTGCTGCCTTTTCAAGTTCTTTTTCGCTGTGCTGTTCTCTTAATTCAAGAAAGTCAAATATGTATTCATCCTTGACTGCAAGTTTTGCCTGATTTTTAATATTTTCAGGCAATGTGTCATTAAAATTTGTCTGGTTAAGCATTGTCTTTTCATATGTCTTGCTCTCAATTTTTATGGTGAGCACATTTTTGCTCCAGCCGAATTTTCGTGTCATCCTGATATAAAATTCCCGTTCAAGACTGTTTTTGCATCGCTCGATTATTATAGTGTTGTGAGTCCAGCCAATTTCTGCCACCAATGGTGGCAGTTTTTGATAGGTTAGATAAAAATCCCTCATTCTCCACAAATTTCGTTCAGAAAATCCTTTCATACCCGGAAATTCTCTCTGCAGGTCTTTTGACAATTGTTCTACAATAGATTTGCCCCATGTCTCGCCTTCCTGTCTTTTGGTTATCATTTTTCCGATATCCCAATATAATGCAATCAGTTCTTTGTTTACGCTCTTTAAGGCCTCATACTGTGCAGATCTTATCCTTTCTTTTATTTCACCGAGAAGGAATTCATAATATTTCTTCTGTGATTTTTTAGGAAGCTTTTCAGGCATATATCTGATATATGTTTTTGACTCATATCTAATTTCGTGACCTGCGTTGGTGGTCAATATTTTTGGTTTTTGATTTTAGCTTTAAGATAAGCAGAACTATGTATTTTATTTTTGGAGATATTGAAAAATACTATGAAAAAGATAGGATTATAAAACCTTATCTTATCCTTGCCGCAAAACATACAGACCTAAGAGAAAACAGGGAAACTCATTTAAACATCTGATGTAAAATTATTATGAAGAAGTGAAACAAGATGGATATGTTTATAGAACTGAGCATGATTCTAGGCATAACTGCTCTTATTTCCGGGCTGATGAAATTATTAAAGCAGCCTTTAATAATCGGCTATATTCTTGCAGGTATCATTCTCGGGCCTTATTCTTTAAATATTGTCAATTCAATAGAAACTATATCCATACTTTCACAGATAGGGATTGCTTTGCTTCTTTTCATTGTCGGCCTGGGCCTAAGTCCAAAAGTAATAAAAGAAGTAGGCAAAGTCTCTTTAATTACAGGTGTCGGTCAGGTATTATTCACAACATTGATAGGATTTTTCATATGCAGAATGTTTGGTTTCGCTGCAATAACATCAATATATATTGCAGTCGCCCTGACATTCAGCAGTACTATAATCATTATGAAAATCCTTTCAGACAAGAGCGATATGAAAACATTGTACGGAAGGATTGCTATTGGTTTTCTGATAGTGCAGGATCTGATTGTAATACTTATCCTGATGGCCGTATCTTCATTATCTACAGGGTTTAATGCCACTAACCTGCTTTTCGGGACACTGCTGAAAGGGTTTGGACTTTTGGTAGTGTTATTTTTGTTAGGGATTTATGTATTGCCCGGCTTAACCAAATTTATTGCAAAGTCGCAGGAATATTTATTGCTGTTTTCAATGAGCTGGTGCCTGTTGTTAGCATCTCTTTTTCATTATCTTAATTTTTCAATGGAGATCGGGGCATTGCTGGCCGGTTTTACCCTGTCTTTATCTCCGTATCGTTATGAGATCGGTTGCAGGATGAGGTCATTCCGTGATTTTTTTATTGTCCTGTTTTTCGTACTGATGGGGTCGCAGATGGTCTTTGCAGATATAACTTTCTATATTGTTCCGATAATAGTACTTTCATTTTTTATACTGTTCGGAAATCCTTTGATCGTGATGATTATTATGGGTCTGCTTGGCTATACCAGAAGAAACAGCTTTTTTGCAGGATTGACAGTGGCCCAGATAAGCGAATTTTCTATAATACTTGTCGCACTTGGAGTTAAGGTAGGACATGTGACAAATGATATTTTAGCTCTTGTGACTTCTGTTGGCCTGATAACTATTGCAGGTTCAACCTATATGATGCTTTACTCCAATAAGATATACTCTTACATATCAAAGTACCTGAAAGTGTTTGAAAGAAAAGGCAGAAAAGTGGATGAACAGAAGTTTCATGAACTTGAAGACTATGACATAATTCTTTTCGGGTACAACCGTATAGGTTATGATCTTCTTAAATATCTTAAAAAGACGAGAAACAAGTTTTTGGTCGTGGACTATGACCCTGAAACTATACTTAATCTTGCAAAGGAAGGGATTGACTGCAGATACGGGGATGGCAGCGACTCTGAATTTTTGAATGAAATAAATTTTTCAAAAGTTAGGATGATAATATCAACAATACCAGACTTTGATACAAATCTTCTCCTGATCAATAAGGTCAAGGAACACAATGCCAAAGCAATCATAATTGTCGTTTCCACAGACATTGACAAATCTATAGAATTATACAATAGGGGCGCCACTTATGTTATTATGCCTCATTTCTTAGGGGGGCAGCATACAACTACATTGATTGAAAACTATGGTTTCGATTTTGACAGATTCCTGGAAGAAAAAGTTGTACACATTGAGAGCCTAAAGAAAAGGAAGAAAAGAGGACAAGAGCATCCGACGCATGACAGGGACTGAAGTGGTTTGGTGATTTTGTTTGGTGTTTTTATAATTGATATTTTTTCTCTAGCTTCTCAATATCTTTTTTTTCATCTATCCACTCTTCAGAAAAACCACAATTACCACATAAATATCTAGTAATCAACACCGCATTCTTAACAAAAGTACCCATCAAAATATTGTTTCCAGTGCCCCACGTTCCAACTTTTCCAGGTATTCTAATTATTTTTCTTGATGAACATTTAGGGCATTGCTTTGAATTCTTCATAATATTAGTTAGTAAGTTAGTTATTAAAAACCTTTTGGTGTGCTCAGAAATTTTATATAATAAGGAGTTTTATGTATAAAGTATATGGAACTCTGCTATATACTGATTAAAAGAATATAAAAAT
>WTCA01000017.1 GCA_013138805.1 archaeon
TTATCGTACCGGGATTCATTTTCGGTCCTGATCTCTTTTATCGCATTGTCAGACGTCTTAACATTTGCCATCAGGGATTCATCAAGGAGCTTCAAAAGGTCTTCTATCTTTTTTGACTGTGCAGCTATTAGATCTGACCTGTTTGTATCATATTCTTTTTCCTTATTCTCAAGAAGCTTTACGAGCTGAGCATTTCTGGCAGTAAGAGTTGCAACCTGTCCGTAAAGCAGTTTTACATTGTCATCAACATATTTCTTTGAGCTTTCAAGACTTCTATCCATCCTATTCTTCTCAATATTGATGACATCTGTGACAATCTTCTTTATGTTCATCTTCTCTGCATCTATCGCCTTGTCAATAGCCTTTATATCTTTTTTGAGTTCAGTTACAAGCCCGATTATGTGTTTCTCCTCTTTCTTAAGCTCTGATTTCTTGATACTCTCTATATCTTTCTCAATCTTTCCATATTCATTGATTATGGTTGAAAATTCTTCTTTTATGACATTTATGTCTGCCTTTATCTGCCTGTGGTCTTTAAGATTTTCCTTTATCTCAAGCCCTCTTAAGTTTTCCTGCTCTTTCACAAACCTGTTTATTGTGTCCAGAGCATTATTCAGTATAAGGCTGTTCTCCTCAAACTTTGAATCAATTGTCCCTTCTATATCCTTTGAATACACTTCAAATCTCTTGAACTGCTGAATAAGGTATTGCTCACTTTTCTTGTCATACTTCGCGATTATTGGTATGATGCCTTTCATCTGCTCTTTTACCTGTGAAAGGCCGCCCAAGAGTGCTGTCTCAACTTTCTTAAGCTTTGCATCTGTATTTTTAATTGATTTCTCAAGCATCTTTGCTGAAGAAGAATTTGATGATATGTCTTTTTTAAGATCTTTTTTTAATGTTGAGACAGATTCTTTCAATGAACGCTTTGCTATCCTATGTTCATCCTTAAGCATCTTCTGTTCATCCTTGAGCTTTTTTAGGTTTGTCTGCTCCTTTTCTATAAGATTAAGAGAGCTTTTTATTATCTTGAGCATAGGCAGCTGATCAGGATGGATATCTGAAGCTTTCTTAGCTGAAGGTGGAGATACTTTTGGTTTTTCCTTGCTGCTGTTTTCAGCCGGATTTATGACTGCTTTTTTTGCTGCTGCAACTTTAGAATCTGATGTTTCCTCCATAGACTTAAATTTGTGAGTATGTTGCATATATAATTAACTAAAGAATGGAGAACTATGCCAGTATAAAAAAAATAAAAAAAAGGAATTTATCAGAAATTTTTCTTTGAGTCCTGTATTGCTGAGTCTATGTTGACAAAATTCTCGTCTGCCTGCTGCTGACCGCCTGCCTGTTGCTGTTGATTCTGGCCTGCTGCCTGCCTTGCTTTCTCAAGCTCGGCCTTTATGTCAATGCCTGCATCAGAGAGCGCTTTTGTGTGCATCTGAATAAGAGCGTCAACAATTGAAAGTATTCTTGAGAACTCTGCGCGTTCCTTGAGGAGGCAGTCCAGCGCTCCTTTGTGAAATCCTATCTTTTCGTTGTTATCCATGGTAAAAACCCTACTATATTATTGTTTATGCGTTAATTATATATAATTATTTGTTAGGGGCATCAACCCATCATATCCCACAGGCGGTCTTTCTTGACCATTATCTCTTTTACAGTTTCAAGGGCGTTTTTCTCGTTGTCGGACAGAAGCTCAAGATTCTGCCTGATGATGCGGTAGTCTTTCTTAGGTATAGCTGTGAAAAGCTCGTCGCCTTCCTTCAGGTTCCTTCCTATTATGGCGTGGTCTATAGATACGGCAACTCTTGATCCTATGCGGCATTCCTTTACATTCTTGCCGCCTTCCTGAATCTGGTGCACCCTGCCTATGACTGTGCCGTCGCGCTTCATAAGAGGTACGCCTTCTACAAGGATTCCTGCTACGATATCAAAACCTGCGATTGCCGGCTTTGACTGCCTGAATATATATCCAGGCACCTGTCTTATATGCCCGGGCCTCATGATACCCTTAAGGACTTCAAGCTTCTTTTTCTCCTCAATGTTTTTCTGGTATTCTTCATAGTCTTCAAGAAGCCTATATATCACATCGCTCTTAAATATTATCGTATTTGTGTCTTTTGCCTCTTTTTCAGCCTCAGGCATGATATCTACATTGAAGGCGAACACTATCCTGTGCTTCTCGTCAACCGCCTTCAGCTCCATTATCTCCTTTCTTAAGACCTGCCCTATCTTTGCCTTCTTTATCGGGACTTTCAGGTCTGAGAGAACCTTGACCATCGCCTCAAGGCTGCCTATAGTGTCTGTCTTGACAATGACACCTTCATTATCTGTCTCAATCTCTATGCTCTCTATCTCATGGTTCACTTCAGATTTTACCTTTTCCAGTGCCGATATATCATGGAGCGCCCGTATAGGGACGCCTGCTATCACGCCTTCAAGGTCTGATGCAGATATCTTGAGACCTGATGCCGCGACGACTTCAGGAAATGACCTGAACTGCTTTTCCACCCTTATCTCTTTCATAGGGCTTGTCTTGAGGAGAGCTTTTGCCTTTGTGACTCTTGCTCCTGCCGGGTCGCCTATGACAATTGTGTCTCCTGCCCTGATCAGACCGTCATAGAGTATGACATCTATTGTCGTCCCCAGGCCTTTGACATCCTTGACCTCCAGAATAGTTCCCTTCCCTTCACCTTTGGGGTCTATCTCAAGCTTCTTCTCAAGATATTTCTGCGTGACTCCTGAAAGAAGTGTGAGAAGGTCGGATATGCCTTCGCCGTTTATGGCTGATATGGGCACTATAGAAATCTGCTTCGTAAAATCTTCAACCCTATCAAAACGCTCTGCTGAGAAACCTTTGTCATAGAACTGGCCTATCAGCTTGTATATCGCTGTGTCAAGGGCTTCTGCCACATCTTCTCTCTGCGTATTGTAGCTGTCATGGAAGCATGTATCTTTGTTGACTTTCCAGCCGGACAGCTTGTCAACCTTGTTGGCGGCAACGATGAACGGTGTCTTGTACTGCTTGAGTATTGTGAGAGCCTCTTCTGTCTGGGGCTTGAAGCCTTCTGTGACATCAACCACAAGTATGGCTATATCTGCCAGAGTGCCGCCCCTTTTTCTCAGGAGCGAGAAAGCCGCATGTCCGGGGGTGTCTATGAAAAGGAGTCCCGGGAACTTAAGGTCAAGATTCCATTTTTCCATCTGGCCTTTGCAGAGTTTCTTTATATGGGATATCGGTATCTCTGTCGCGCCTATATGCTGTGTTATGCCGCCTGCCTCTTTTGCGGCAACAGTAGAGCCTCTTATGTAATCAAGAAGTGATGTCTTTCCGTGGTCTACATGCGCAAGGACTGAAATTATTGGCTGACGTATGCGTTTCATGCAGATCACCTGAAAAAGTCATGATACGGGTTTGGCTGACTATCTTTATATGTGTTGTTGTTCCGGGAGCCGGGCTTATTTCACTATCTTCAGTGCCTATTTATTCTGCATGCCTTTGTTTTTCAGATATGGACAAACATATAAAATAAGATTCATAAATCCGATGACATAATGTAAAAACAATATTTTTATAGACTATCTCAACAAATGGACTTTTAAACAATAGATATATAATGATTATCCTACATATTAGTACTATGAAATGCAAATTCTGTGGCAAAAGTTTTGAAAAACTGAGAGTATACAACCAGCACCTGAGCATCTCACATAAGGATGAGTGGAACAAGATACTTGAGGACTGGTGGAAGAAGACTGAGAAAGGCATGCCTGCAAGGGAAATAG
>WTCA01000097.1 GCA_013138805.1 archaeon
GGCTCAGAACCTATGTATGCTACAGGGGTGCCGGATGCGAGTGGCAATTGCGCCACATGGAGCGGTACTGAAAAGTCCTGGAACCCTGCTGGCTGGAATATCAGGGCCAACATCACGCTTGATTACCTTATTCCTCTTTATGTGAACAACATCACAATATTCGGCGATTATGATATCTGCTGGAGCCGGATGTGGCTTAAGGATTCAACCACCGGCGAAGAGAAATTATTTTTCAATGGATTTGAGACCGACTGTAAGTCTATAAAAACATTAGACGAAAGCTTTATGGCTGATGCCGTAATCCTTGAGACTTGCGGATGGTCCTGGTCTTCAACCGATGCCGTTGAACTCTGCGGCAATGATAATATTAATGAATGCGTGATAGATGCAGATTGCGATGATGGGAATGTAAGCACTGAAGATATCTGCACTTCAGAATTTATTTGTGAACACATATCTGCTCATTTATGCGGCAATAGAATTATTGAAGGTGCAGAGGAATGCGACGACGGCAATCAGGTGATTGGTGACGGGTGCAGTGATTGCAGGTTTGAACTTACGGGAACCTGTCAGTTTGCATCATCTGCATATGCGACAGATGAATTGCCTGGATATGAAGCTATATATGCAACAGGGATTCCGGATTCAGACGGCGACTGCATCACTCCTCCACAAGCCGGTACATCCTGGCAAAAGACAGACTGGAATTCTGTTGAGAATATCACGCTGACATTTCCATATAAAATTTATGCAAACAACCTGACAATATTAGGGGATTATAATCTTTGCATGAACAGGGTTTGGTTTTGGAAAGATGATGTCTGGTCTGTTGTATGGTCAGGCGGAATTGATAAAACAGGAACTCAGGATTGTAAAATAGATTATGATTTCAGTTCTGATTATCTGGATTACAAAACCGATAAGGTTCGGATTGAAACTTGCGGATGGACCTTGTCAGCAGTAGACTCAGTGAAAATCTGCGGTGATACTGTATCTTTTCCAAAAATAAGCATAATTAATCCGACCCAGGATACAATAATAGACAGTTCCCAAAACAATATTATGGTAGAGATTTCTACAGACATCATATCTGAATGTGAATTCAGCTACAACAAAAACTTTCTGTTCAATGAAGGCATAAGTCTCTCGACATCAGATGGATTGATGCATTCATACAGTCTGACAAAACCGATATCTCTGGATTCTATAGAAATATATTATAAGTGTAGGAATACCTATGGCAAAATCAATCCTTATAGTGTGATGCACAGGTTTGATTTTAGAGACATTGAAAGACCATTTATTGAGATATGTGATTGGTATGGCTGCAAAGATGGTGCTGCATCCATCTCGGTGGATAACGATCCACATCTCAGCTTAAGCAATTCAAAAGATACCTGCAGACAGGATTTAGATGATGCAGGCATCAAAGGGACATACCTGTTGACTTACACAGATAAATACAGCCAGTCAGACTGGGATGTCTGGAAAGATGTATACGATTCAGGTCATGAGATTGGCGCCCATTCGACATCTCATACTTGCTCAGCAATATTGGATAAAGCATTTTTCATCAACGATATTGAATCAAACAGGGAAGATATCATAAAAAACATAGGCATGCCTGATTCAGAATTGACTGTATTTGGATGGCCTTGCGGCATTTATACTCCTTCATATGAAGATTGGATTTCAGATAAATATCAGTTCGTAAGAGGGTATCATTTCAATTCACATGAATCTGGGAATCCTGAAAATTTTATGAATCTGAAAAGCATTAACACATTAGGTGTAGGCATAACACCGCCCGATTACTTTCTGATGGCGGATGTAGCTGAAAACCATCAGGCATGGGCAAATTATGTTTATCATCATGAATGTAACAACCCTGAACTTTTTGATTATCTATTGACCAGGAACCTTTGGATAGAGCCAATTGGCACTGTGTCAAAATACTTGATGCGAAAAAATACAGTATCGATGCAAAACATCAGAAAAACAAGCAACAACGTGATATTTGATTTGGTGGAAGACAATGAAGCAGTAACATTCAACAATGAACTGACATTAAAGATATATATTGGAAATGAAATGATAGATTACATAAAACTAAATGGTGAAAATTTAGAATTTGAGCTATTCATGATAGGAAATCAGCAATACGCTAAATTTAATATCCCTTCACGACAGATCAATGAGATTGAGATTTCCGGCTTGGATCTGGATATACCTCACTGCGGCGATGAAAAAATAAATCAGCCAGGTGAACAATGCGATGACGGAAACAATATTAATGATGATGCTTGCAGCAGCGATTGCATGTTAAATTCACCGGAACAGATCTATATAATCTCATACGTTGCCAACATTGATGGAAGTGCAAATCCTTTATGGTACCCGTTCTTTGACAAGATTACCAAATATTATGAAGATAACAAAATACCGGTGGCAGTGAGTTTCTTCCCTGCATCGATCAATAACAATCAGGAATTTACCGATATCTTCAGGAGAATATATCAGGCAGATAACATGGAGCTTATGCAGAAAGGATACAGGATGGATGATACGGAAAAGAATCTGGACAAATTGCCGCTTGATGAACAGAAACATATAATTCTGGACGGTAGGCTGTTTTATGTAGACAGGATGAAAGATATCCTGAATGCAACAGATATTGACATACCTGTAACTTATGTTGCTCCATTCGGAAGGCTTACAGAGACCACAAGAAGAGCTTTGGAATTGTTGGGTTTTCAGACAAATTTTGGCTTATATCATCCGGATGATCTAAAGCCCGTGGATGGGACACCAACCCTTGACATGATCCAGTATGGAGTCAGTTTTACAGTCAGCGGATCTGCAGGGAGGGAGACAGTCTTTAAGCAGCCGGATCAGATAATACAGGAGATAAAAGACTATTACAGGACCGATGTCCCGATATTGAAACTCAACGGCAGGATGGTAATACCTCTGTATATTCACCAGCCCGATTTTGAGCACGCGACAAACAATAATGAAATAGACAACATCAAATGGAACATATACAACGAAACAATAACAAGATTGAATAATGATCCAGATATTAAATTTATGACTCCTCAACAGGTCTGGATAGAACGGCATCCTGTATGTATACCCACAAGCATATGTGAAACATACTGCAACGGGATTGATGACAACTGTGATGGAAATATTGACGAGAGCTTTGTTTCTGTACCCACGACATGTGGAATTGGGGCATGCAAGGCAACAGGGATGTTGACATGTAATGGTTATGGATATGACAGCTGCACTCCGGGAACTCCAGCACCTCTTGACTTGAATTGCGATGGTATAGATGAAGATTGCGACGGCTTGATTGATGAGGATTGTTCCTTTTCTTCAATATGCCAGTATGCGACAGCAGCCACAGCCACATCCTCCAACACAGGCTCTGAACCGGTGTATGCTGAAGGTGTGCCTGATGCGGATGGCAATTGCGCTGTGTGGAGCAGTACAGAAAAATCCTGGAACCCTGCTGGCTGGAATGTCAGGGCCAACATCACGCTTGATTACCTTATTCCTCTTTATGTGAACAACATCACAATATTCGGAGATTATGATATGTGCTGGAGGAATATGTGGCTTAAGGATTCAACCACAGGTAATGAGAAACTGTTGTTTTCCGGTGCAGAGCGTACCTGCAACACCACAAAAGAATCAGACGGAACATTTCTTGCAGACAGCGTGATACTGGAGACTTGCGGAGATGGATGGACTTCAACTGATTCAGTTATGTTTTGTGGTTATCTGAACCCCCCTCCCATATGCGGCAATAGTATAGTTGAAGGTTCAGAAGAATGCGATGACGGAAATCTGGTGATGGGTGATGGCTGCACAATAGACTGCAAAAACGAGATGCCTTCTTCAATCCTTTGCCAGTATGCGACAGCAGCTACCGCCACATCATCCAACACCGGCTCTGAACCGGTGTATGCTGAAGGTGTGCCTGATGCAAATGGCAATTGCGCTGTGTGGAGCGGTACAGAAAAGTCCTGGAACCCTGCTGGCTGGAACGTCAGGGCCAACATCACGCTTGATTACCTTATTCCTCTTTATGTGAACAACATCACAATATTCGGAGATTATGATATGTGCTGGAGGAATATGTGGCTTAAGGATTCAACCACAGACGTTGAGAGACTGTTGTTTTCCGGTGTGGAACGGACCTGCAACACCACAAAAATATCAGACGGCACATTTCTTGCAGACAGCGTGATACTGGAGACTTGCGGGGATGGATGGACTTCAACTGATTCAGTTATGTTGTGCGGAACAGGCAGTTAATCCTAATGTGGATAATAAGAATTTTCATTGCTTGCAAAGAGACGGGGTGATAGATGTGAAGCTTACTAAAAAAAGTAAAAATGACATAAAAACAGCATTGGTCGTAGGTGCACATCCTGACGATTCTGAAGTTGCAGCTGCAGGATTAATGTATAAGATTGCCAGAGATGATAATTATTATCTTGCAAGCATCATATGTACGGACGGAGAAAAATCTAATGGTATAGGAAATTCAAATTGCAGAGTGGATGAAGCAAATAAAGCTGCAGAGATTATAGGGGTTGATGAAATATTTTTTCTTCATTTTCCTGATACAAAATTACATAATTATGCATGTGACCTGAAGGATAAAATTGACAAAATCATAAAAGATTTGGATCCTTATATGTTGATTACACATTCTACTGATGATAATCACCAGGACCACAGGATTGTGTCCAAGATATTATCGATTTCAGGAAAAAGAGTCCCAAATATTTTTCATTTTAATTCTCCTTCAATAAACACCAACTTTACACCAAACTATTTCATCAGCTTGAATGAAGCCGAGTTGTTTGAAAAAATCAATCTCTTGGAAACATGTTTTGAATCTCAGTTAGAAAAACCATATGGACTCGACATGGATGAGATAAGACAGGAATCTATACTTTATGCCAAGAAATATTGCAGGGTTAATGGAGGATACCCGGACCCGAAAATATTTGCCTGTGAACCGTTTTATGCAGAGCGCATAATTAAGAACTTTAAGGAGTGAATAAGATGACTAAAGTAATGGCTGCACATCAACCCAATTTTATGCCATATTTGGGTTTTTTTGACAAGATGATTTCCATCATTGATGAAGATGTCATTGAAAAATATTTTGTCAGTATGGGTCTCCCTGCACCGAATGATATCGATGAAGGTGTGTTTATCATACGGGACGATGCTCAATATGTGCCACAGGAATGGCATAGCCGAAACAGGATAAGAATATTTAATGGTTCGAAATACTTGAATGTGCCTGTCGAAAAAAAGATGGTGCCCATAGCCGAAATAAAAATAATTCCTGATGGCAGAATCAACAACAAGACTCCCTGGAAGAAGTACCATCTGCGTGAAATCCAGGCCAACTATAAAAAGTCTCATTTTTTCGACGATTATTTTCCAGATTTAGAAAAGATATACTCCAAAGAATACGAACTCTTGATCGACTTAAACATGAGTATAATCAATTGGCTTGCGGATTGCTTTGATATTGAAGTTGATTTGGTCTACTTCAGCGACCTTCCGGAATCAGCCACAGGAGATACACCAAGCGAAACACTTGCATTAGCGACACAGGCCGTTGACGCAGATGTTTACTTGTCTGGAATCGGAGGAAATGGGTATCTGGATTTAAAGCCTTTTGAAGAACGTGATATACCTGTTGTTTACCAGAAATACGAACATCCTATATACATACAGCGTTACCCTGATTTTGTACCGAATATGGCCTCGATAGACGCTCTTTTCAATGTTGGCTGTTTTCCTGTATCCAATAAGGAGATTAAATGTTTTAGCTAGTTTGGATGGGGGATGATGATGGCTTTTTATTTTCTACCGTTAACATTTACAATCGATGCAGTAACTCTTGGGTATGTTCACATAAAAGATATGATGACCAAATCATACAATCGGATAAGACCTGATACATCCACAGACCAGGGTGTGTATGATTATATAAAAGATGGATGGGTAAAGGAAACAGGAATAAAGCCGAATGTGCCTGACTATATAAAGCCCGGGTGGATGGCGAAAGGAGGAGTTTCTGGAGTATGGGATGACCTTGGAAAATTAAAAAATCCTGAAGTTTCAGTTGTGGTATCTTCCCACAACGAAATAGAAAAAATCCATAATACTTTGGTCAACATAGAAAAACAAAGTTATCCTGTAAAAAATGTAATATTTTCAGACTCAAATCTTGATAAGACTGAATCTCTTGTAAATTATTTGAGTAAATCATTTCCTTCATTAGATATAATATACTGGTCTATGGATGGTGTGACATCAAAAGCAGATAAGATTAATCATATAGTGGACGATAGTAATGTAGATTTAGGGGATTTAGTATATTTTACAGATATTGGTCTTGACCTTGAACCTGACACAATAAAACAATTGGTAGATGAATTCTCAGAAGAAAATATAGCAGCAGTCACCTCTTATGGTATTGTTACTCCTACAGATAGCTATAATTCAAATATGTATCATTATGGCAAGGAATGGGTAAACCGTATGGGTAAATTTAGGAAGCTTGCTCAAAAACATAGAAATGCCATCCCGGTTCTCTGTGGTGCTTCATTCATGGTTAAAACAGATGTATTGGAAGATTATAATCTTCCAACAGATACGAAGACCGAAGATACAGGGTACACCTGGTTATTGCTGCGCAACGGGTATAAGATTGGATTTGAACCGGATTCTTTTGTAAGCACAGAAGATGTTAAATCCTTGAATGCTCAGCTTAAGCAAAGTTGGAGATGGTATTCTGGCACATGGCAGAATCTTTACAGGCAAAAAGAGATGTTTGGTCCTAAATCAAAGGCAAAATCTCTTGCTTACACAACAATTGTGCCAAGTCTTATAGAATCTGTATTATATACAGGCACAGTGTTATCATTGCCTTTATTGGCTTATTACGAACCGGAATTAGCTCAGGGTTTTTTAATTGGCGATACAGTATTATCATTTGCCGCTCCTGTCGTAGCACCCCTGATGAGCGGTGATTCAAAAAGCATAGTTAAAGAGTTATACAAAACTCTGAGATATTATCCTCAAATAACAGTATATAAGATACTGTCATCAGCACTTTGGCTGGGTTCCGGAGCAAAAGTGGGCTTGGATGTAATTAAGAAAGACACAGATAAATGGTCAAATAAGTGGTGATTGTAAGTTTTTGGATGGTGAAATATGAGTCCGTCAAATGAATCTGTTGAGATAGACAAATCCTATGAACTGATAACAAGGAACTGCATGCTTAAGACTCTGGATCTCTTTCTCGCATTAGAGTCAATTTGGACAGATCTGGGTGAAAAAGAATGGACAGAAGATAATTTTCTTCTTGATCTGCCGCTGAAATGGAATTTAAGCTTCATGTGTAAAAACAGGTCTGATGAATCAATAATTGGATATATTATCGCTTCACAGAAACCTGGCACGCAAAATGGAGCGATATCAAATGTAAATAAGATAATTGTGGATAATGCTTATCGCGGCAATGGGGTCGGTAAGCATTTGATGGAACTATATACACAGGCTTGTTTAGAGCAGGGGCTAAAAAAGTCACAGCTTAAAGCACTGGTTGATAACAAAGACGCAAACACATTCTATAAAAAACTGGGGTATAATATTATCGATACTGTAAAAGGAACAGATGACCTGACAAGATATTTGTATGAGAAGCGTTTGAGATGATGGATATGGATGCTATGCACATACAACATTCAAGACCTACTATTGATAAAGATGATATTTACTCTGCAATTAAGGTTTTGTCTGCAGGAAAACTTGCAACAGGTGATGAAGTCCAGATGTTTCTAAAAGATGTCTGCAGGTACATAAAACTGGATAATTGTGGTGGCGTGGTTACAAATTCAGGAACGAACGCATTATATTTTGCATTAAGGTCTCTTGGGATTGGTACTGTTTATGGCATTCATCCTGAACCTGGAATGTGCAAGGATGAGGTAATAATCCCAAGTTATGTATGCAGGTCTGTGCTCAGTGCAGTTGAGCACACTGGTGCAGCTCCCGTACTTGCAGATATTGGATTTTATGGATATAATATTGACCCTGATAATTGCAGAATCAGAATGACCAAAAATACAAAAGCAATAATTGTGCCGCATATGTTCGGCACTCCTGTCCGGATTGACAGATTCATAGAGCTGGGCCGGGAATCCGGAGTACCTGTCATTGAGGATTGCGCACAGTCAATAGGTGCAAGTCATGATGGAAAAAAAATGGGCAGTTTTGGAGATCTGTCCATCTTTTCATTCTATGCCACAAAATGCATGACTTCAGGAGGTCATGGCGGTATGGTAATATCAAATTCTGCTGATATCATTGAGAGCCTGAACAGTTTGACACAATATGACAAGACTCAGAAACATTCAGAATCCTACAATTATTCTTTGACAGATCTTCAGGCTGTGATCGGTAGGCAACAATTAAAGAAGCTTGATAGCTTTATCGATAGACGGCAGGAGATTGCCGCAATTTATGATGAAGTCTTCAATGATCTTGGGCAGGAAATTCCATCCGGCGGGGGGATTTATTTTAGGTATGTCATTGAAGTGGAATGTCCTGATCATTATATCAGGGAAATGAGAAATCAGGGCATAGTTTGTGAAAGACCTGTCTTTAAGCCGCTTCACCAATATCTGTACAATGGTAGCGATAACTACCCTAACACCGAAAGGGCGATGGAGCATGCAATATCGATACCGATCTATCCCTCTATTAGTGATGCAGAGATTGAATATGTATGCAAAGCCATCAGAACTGTTTGGGGTAAATAAAAAGCTCAGAAAGAGCGGGAAAAGGAAATCAAAAACACATTTACCCCCCAAAAACATATTTAAAACACTTCCACATAGCAACCTTTAAAAAATTTAC
>WTCA01000076.1 GCA_013138805.1 archaeon
GGACGGGCGTGGATGACCAGATAATCATAACTGATGAGAGCAGCAGGAAAGAGAAGCGCATTACAAGCCTTAAGGCCAAGCTCAAGAATGCGTTCTTTATCATATTCACTGCGGCCTTCACGACAATTGCTGCGATGACACCTTTACTTTTCATCGGTGCAGGGGCATTGAGGGGCTTTGCCCTGACTACTATTATCGGTGTGATAATCGGTGTTTTGATTACAAGGCCGGCATTCGGCAGGATAATTCGGGAGATCAAAGAAGGGGTTTGATTGAAAGAGAAGTTATTTTGTTTTTAATTTTCTTTATTCTTTTAATTATGCTTGTTTTTTTTTTGGATTTTATCGTAAACAAAAGGAAAAAATATAATCAGAAATATTGTAACTGGAATTGCTGAAAATAATACTAAATTAATCTTAAACATAAACAGTAATATTTTTGATGGAATTTCTGAAAAAATAAAATATAAAGAAAGCAGAAAGGCTCCGAAATTCAAAAAATAAAAATCCATTAAATTATTTAAAGTGAATAAATCCTTCTTTTTTGTGTGTAAGAAAGTTATCTTTGTTTTTGAGTTGTTTTTAATTAGAACTAATGAGAAAAGTAAAAATGCAAGAGGTCCTGTGGATTTTATAATTGTTGAAGAAGTGACACCGTCAAGACCTGCTTCAATTCCTATTTTTACCATATAACCTATTATCACGACAAAAAAAATTTGAAGAGTAATTATAAGGTTCAAATTATTCAGAATCTGCTCTTTTTGGTCTTTTGGCATAAAACAAATTATTTATTTGTATATATAAACAGAACTATGCTATGACTCACAACCCTACCGCGACATCCAAGTTCTTTGCCGTTATGTTCTCGTTCTTCAGCTTTATCAGCTTCAGGTTTATTTTATGTATGGTGAAGTCTGCGTAATCCTCAAAGACCTGCGGGTATTTCTGGATCAGTCTTCTTGCTGTTTCCATGTGGATGTTTGCCTGCCTGGACAGCTCGCGTATCCACAGGCCGTTAGGGTTTGCCCTGAGGATATCTATCAGTTTTAGAAGGTTTTTTCGCTCTTTTTCGGTCAGTTTCGCCATGAGTCTATTATGGCAGGTGACACATATAAGTGTTTTTGGTGTTTGTTTTTCAGAACTCGCTCAATATCTTCTGTGCACCGAAGTTGTGGGACTTGGCAAGGACAAAAGACCAGAGGTCGTCAACTTTTCTGAATTTCAGGTTCAGGATGTTGTCGTAGCCTCTTCCTGCACTTTTTAGGGATGCCATTGTGTTTCCGACAATTGCGGATCTTACAGGATCCCGTATCTTATGGTATGAGGCCAGGAAGCCTCCGGAGAATGTGTCGCCTGAGCCTGTCGGGTCTTTCATCATCGTATTGTATATTGTCGGGGCGAACTGGATTGTCCTGCCTTTTATGACAATAGATCCTAAGCCTCCTAAAGTTACTATGATTATTGTTTTGGGATATTTTTTTGAAAGGAGATGTGTAGCTATGTCTGTCCTGTTGGTGTCTGAAAGTTTCTGGGCCTCAAGCTCATTTGCCACGAATATATCTGCTGCATCTATAAGCTTACCAAACTGTTTTTTGTGCTTTTCTATGAACGGGTAATGCGTGTTCACAAGGATAAGGGATCTAGGGGATTGCTGCCTTATCTTCTTTATGAAAGACATCTGCTTTGCCGGAGCCATCTGTGTAATAAGAAAAGATGTGTCGCTGTTCATAAAGGTCTTTGGGATTGCGCGTACAGTCAGTTTCTTGTCTATATCTACATTGTATCGCGGATATTCTGCCTCAAAGTTTTCGTCAATCACGATCTCAAAATTCTTTGAGGGGTGTGGTATTGCCTTTAGGTTGGACAGGTCTATACCTTTGCTTCTGAAAATATCCAGAAAATCCTGCGGATAGTCTCTGCCTATCTTTCCTATGATTGCTGTCGTTGTCAGGGCTGAGGCAGATATTGCTGAGTATACAGAGGCTCCGCCGGGGTGTACTTTAGTCTCGCCTTTAAGGGTGACTGTGTCTACTGAGGGGTTGCCTATCGTCACTATCATCATATCATCTTCTTCTTTCCCTGTTGTAATTGTACCTTATCTCTTTGAACTCTACCTTTTTCGCTTTCACCAGGCTTTCTATCTTTTTTTCCATCTGTGTCTTTCCTGCGTTTCCGCTCTTGAATTCAAGGAAGACTATCTTGTCGTCGCCGAAGTATATGCCGTCTATCGGCTGGCCAAGGGCATAGAATTTTTTCCTGTCATAAGGGAAAAGGTCGTCAAAGAATGGTATGAACTCTTCTATCTGCTTTCCGAACCTTATGCGAAGGCTTCTGATGTCTTTGTTGATTACGTTGAACCTGTCGGTGAGCTCTTTGTATCTTCTATCCCTGTCTGCGAGGTATATTATGAGGAGGATTATAAGAGCTATGAGTATTATTTCAAGAAGTGTCATGATACCAGATAATATTCGGTACGGGATAAATAAAAATGTTTGTGAGAATTAATTTATTTTTTCTTTGGCTGCGGCGTTTTTTTCTTTTGCAGTACAGGTGCTTTTTTAGGCTTTGAGACTGTCTTTTTTGGTTTTAGTATGCTTTTTTTAGAGGGTGCGGATGGCTTTTTCTTTACTGTCTTCTTTTTACTGTTTGATTTGCTGTTGTTTGAGTTAAGGTATTTCATCCTTACCCTGTCCCTGAGCATCTGAAGAAGATCCATAGTTTTCTTTTGTCTTCCCCACATATATATTTATTGTTCGGCACTATGAAAAGATTTAAAGCTGTCTGAAAAAGATAGGCTATGGGAATCAACTGGAACTGTGTCATACATACTCTTAAAAGCAGTGATCTTGTCCTTGAGATAGTGGATGCCAGGGCTCCTTTTTCCACAAGGTCAGAGAAGCTTGAGAAAGTTATTGAAAAACTGGGGAAGAACTTAGTAATAGTAATGAACAAGCGGGATCTTGCGCCAGAAAATCTTGTTGAAGAATCACATAAGAAGATTCTTGAAAGTGTTCCATGCATATACGTATCTGCAAAGGAAAGAAGAGACATACCTCATCTCAGGAAGATGATAAATGTGCACACCCCTAAGAGTGATAATATCAGAGTCTGTGTTGTCGGCTATCCGAATACAGGAAAAAGCAGCATAATCAATGTTTTGGCAGGAAAGCATGTGGCTGGTGTCGCTCCTGTGCCCGGTCATACGAGAGGAGAGCAATGGATTCGGATATCTTCAAAGGTCATGCTTCTTGATACTCCTGGCGTGATACCCTGGGATGAGGACATAAGCATTGAAAAAGGGTTCGGCAGGCCGGATAAGATGAAGGATATAGAGGATTCTGTCGAAGACTTCATAGAAAGGCTGGCAAAGGCAAAATACAGCAATATAAAAGAGCTTTACGGGCTTTCTGATGAGGATCTTGCATCCGGTGATGTGGTCGGCATACTTGCTGAAAAGCGGGGGCTTCTTATCAAGGGCGGAAGGCCTGACTTAAAAAGGGTATCTCAGAGGGTTGTTCTTGACTGGAATACGGGGAAGATACATGCGTTTGTTGATTGAATAGAACGGTGCGGCAACAACAATATAAATCTGAAATATAAATATCTTCTATGAAAACCTATGCTGCTGTTGTAGGGATTATCAAATTTGATGATAAAATACTTCTTTTGAAAAGAAATGGTAAACGGGCAACATCTCCGAATCTGTGGCAGGGTGTTTCCGGTGCTTTGAAGGAAC
>WTCA01000064.1 GCA_013138805.1 archaeon
ATCATCAACGCCGGAATCAGTTCCATACCTGATTATTCTGCCTCTATGTTTAAATAGGTTTTCTTTGTCCTAAAAAAAGGCTGTCCTCAGTTTTCATAGACAAGAACCGTTAATATATCACCTCACAGAACCGTTAATATATATATACGACAGATTTCAATATTACAGTAAGGATATCAATCAGGGATTGCTATGGTTTTTGCAAGGACAAAACTTACGATATACGACGATGTCTTCGACAAGTCAAAATACAGGAAAGACATAACAATAAACTACTCAGGCCCCAATCCGCAAAAGTTTTACAACAAGACTCGAGAGCTTATGGTGACAGTTTTCAAGGTCCCTGAAGAGCATATACAGGAAGTCACATACACCTGGGAAAAATCAGGCGACAAGCAGAAATTCAAATTCACCTGGATAGTATCAAGAGTGTATGACATATACACTTTCGCAAAGATTGAGGTTGCTCTTGAAGGTTTTGTAGAAGGAGGCAAAGGTACTGCAAAGATAAAATTTGAGCCCCAGCTGTGGAGCGAGTTCCCGCAGGATACATTATTCCAGCAAAGCATATTCTACCAGTTATGGTGGCGCCTTTGGATGACACTTTTCTACCAGAAGAAAAGAGACAGGTATCATGAGTTCACAAAGAAGATAACAAACGACTTTGCTGAAGGGCTGAAACAGTATGCAGAGGAGTTGAGGCAAGGTGGCTGATCCCGAAGAAATAGAGATAAAGGATTATGTCCTCTCGCCTGTAGAGAAGATATGGATTACATACAAAGGTCAAAAACCACTGTCAATCGTAAAGCAGGCAGAAAACATAATGAAAATAGGTGTTGATGTCTCCGCAAGTTCTCTTTTCAACTCAATATTTAAGTATGACGCTACAGACGGCTCATTCTACAACAAACTGTATGCAAAAAGGGGTTTTGACAAGTTCACAGATGCTTATTTCTATATAGAATTTGACGGCGGCCAGAATCTTGAGACCGGTGACGGAAATATTAGGATTACATTATACGCGACTCTTGTGACAAAATTCCCATACGCAAACTCACTGCAAAGATCACTGTGGTGGTCATATTACCATGCATTCTACAAAATATACAGAAGCAGATGCAGGATAGCGGCAGAAAAGTATGTCTATAAGCTGAGAGACACTTTCACGCAGATAAGCGGTATAACAGCACAGGAAATGCAGTAAGTCAAAAATTTATTGATTGCAGTGGTCCATAATGGCAGAAGATGGCAAAGAGAAATTATACAAAGGAAAGAGGATGGTCTACCATACCCCTCTTGATGAGAAGACAAACAGGCCTGCCGGATATATAGTCGCAGGCACTCCCGGTGAGCCATCAATTGTAGGGGGGGCTATGCTAAATTATCAGGGCCTTGCAGGAAAGATAGTCAAAGGCGCCAAGGAAGGATACGATTTTATTGAGCTTGATCTTTGGAACGATGCAGAAATACTTGAACCCCATCTTGCAGAAAGGATAAAGCACTTAAGAGCAACACACAAGATAGATGTCGGCATTCATCTAAGAATAAATCTTGACCTGACAAGCGCATTAGGACCTATCTGGGATGTAAATCACAAGTCACTGGTCACAGGTGTTTTAGGCGCGACAGAAGTTGTCAAGGCAAATTTCATATTGATGCACAGTGCAGCGACACCAATACTTGAATTCGGCGAGGCTGCTGCAAGGACAGCCCCGAGCACACTGGTAACGCCCTGGAAAGACAATCTTGCTGCATTTATTGAATCTCCCTTATGCTATGATCACCAGACAAGAAAAAGAATACTTGAAAACGGTCTTGTGCCAAGGCTCAAATGGAATGTCTATTCTGCAAACAAGAAAAATATAGTGGACAAGGAAAAGGTAGAAAAATATGATGTTTTGCTGAAACCGCGATGCAAAGAAAAGGAAAAAGAGCCTACACTGAAAGACTGGGCCATATCAAAGTTTGTAAAAGACATCTGGTTCCCGGGAACCATCCCACAGGCAGAGGTCATGGTCGCGATAAAAGATGTAAAGACGATGAGAGAAGTTTTTGACTGTGACACAGAAGCATATCTCCTTTTTGAAAAATGGTTTGACAAAGATGAAGGTAAATGGAGAAAAATAATAGAAAAGATACTTAAAAATTTAGAAGAAGATGCAAAAGATTCAAAAAACAAAATAGAAAATCTGCAACGTGAATTACAAAGTCCAGGTAAAAGTGAAGAAGAAATAAAAAAGATAAATGATAGTCTTTCTGCATTAATTAAGGAATTTGAATCAAAAAGAAAAAAACATGAAGCTTTCTTTATAGAATATAAGCTTTACTTTGAGACTATAGTCTCTCACGAAAAACAGGGATATAAACCTAAAGATATATTTTATAATCATTTTGAAGATATGATTGATCTTTTCAATAAAAGTATAGGAGAACGGGTAGACGATGATAAAGGCAAACCTGCAGACTCAAAATTCCCTTTCATGACAAAAGAAAAAAACAGAGAGACCTGTGATAATTTAAAAGCAGATTTAGTAATTCTTGAAGATATAAAAAAGAAAAATTATGTTAAGATAAAGTTATTTTATGACAGGTACAGCGTTGCAGATAACTTTTCATACTGGGTTCAGAAAGGTTCTGAAGGCGAAGAGCAGATAGCCTACAGGACTATTGCCAAATGGATGTATGTCATAAAAGACCCTCTATACGAAAAGATTGTGATAGGAGACAAGGAAGTAAATAAATGGTGGGATGAGAACAAAGAAGAAGTAAAAAAGCATAAAAGCGAGCTTTTCGGAGAGTTTAAGGGCAGTGACGAGCAGAACAGGATTGATTTTCTTGACCCTGACAACATAATATCATATACAAGCCTTAAAGGTGGTGTGATTGACATACCATTAAGAAAGATGGTCGCCGCAATCTCTGCTAAATATATACAGGGACACCTTGACAGGCCGATGGGGACAGATAAGAATCTTTACCTTGAAAACTCAAAGCCTGAAGAGGCTTATTTTAAGGCCAGCATGGACCGGCAATTAAAAAACATGCGTATTAATCCCGATGGCGGTAACAATCCGGAAAACATGAAATGCATTTACCAGTACATGTATGATGAAGGTGTCCATTTCTATATAGAGACACAGGATGTCCTTCAGGAAGAATGGAGAGGAAAAGTACGGATTATGAGCCTGACAGACCATATAGAGATAATAAAAGCCTTCAGTGACCATTACGGTTTCGACAATGTCTCATACACTATGGATTTCGAGCACCTGACATCAAATCTCCTGAACCCGCGCCAGCAGATAGAACAGCTTGATAAAGGAGACGCGAAATACTTATCAATGGTGCACATCAACCCGCCGTCATCAGTGCAGGGACTTCATAAGATTCTAAAGAAAATGTCATTTGATGCCGAATACATATACGGCTGGCTTTACAAGCTGAAAAGCCTTGGCATGTCAGGCGCATACTTCGTCTGGGAGATGGGAAAAGATACAGGCGGAGGCACCTATGAAGCTCCTCTTGCTTTAAGAGCCCTTGCAGGAGAACTAAAGAAAGGCACAAAGCCTGAAGACCTGCCTGAAGAGTTCTTCGGCATAGACGCAAATTTCAGAGCAATGCAGGAGCAGGCCATAAAAGCTCATGGCCTTGACCCCCTGCGCGACATGTTCTTCTTTAAGCCGGCAGACCACACCTTTATCGGCCAGATGGCAAGGGCAGCAAATGCAGAGATTGCGGACAAGGAAAGACTGAGATAAATCTTATTTCCTCACAGCCTCAATGACGACCAGTTCCTCAAAATGCAGTTTAAGCCTATTGATAATCCTGACATTAAATCCTTCTGATTCAAGATATTTGACTGACTTTCCATAATCCGATAAAGATGACTCAAGAAATATTACTTTGCCTGAAGAAGATAGATGTAAAGAAACGCCTGACAAGAACCTCTCAATAACTTTCCTGCCATCAGCACCGCCGTCCCAGGCATGGTTTATTTCACCGGAAACAGTCTCACCAGAATCCTGAGGAAGATAAGGCGTGTTGAAGACAATAAGATCAAACCTGCCCGAAACACCAGAGAAAAGGTCAGACCCGACAACTTCCACATTCTTTACTTTATTTCTTGCAGCATTCCTCTTGCAGACATCCACAGCATGAAGATTAATATCACAGGCAACAACAGACGCAGCCCGGCCGGAAAGTGCAATAGCTATGATACCCGTCCCGCACCCGACCTCAAGAACTCTGGAACCGGCTCTAAAATCAACTGTTTCAAGACTATCTAAAAGTAGATATGTGTCATCGGACGGCTCATACACATTCTCATCAGTTTCTATTGAAAATCCTTTGTACTTAAATATCATAAATAAATATCATGGAATAAAGTTAAATCTGTATCTCTGTATTTTGATAAAAAACCTTGAAAAAACTTAAATATATATCTAATCAATATATTAAAGTCGGATTATATGATGTATAATGAAAATGTAATAGAATTTTCTGATTATTTAGGTGTAGGTCTAATAATTCCATTATTAGCCGCCGCATATGTATGTTATAATAAAGAAGATATAGTGAATGTGATAATCAATAAAATAAAATTATAGATTCTCTAAAACAACCCACGACATGTATCTGAATATCATAAATAAATATCATGGAATAAAGTTAAATCTGTATCTCTGTATTTTGATAAAAAACCTTGAAAACCTTAAATATCTATGTTATTAATATATTAAATATGGTTTATACGAATCCCGTCGGAGAATATATAGTAGAATATCCTGGCTTTGGTGCTATAGGAGGTCTTGCAGCAATGACTGCCGCATATATAGTGATCAGGCATAAACAAGATATAACTGATATCATAAATAAAATAAAATCATAGATTCTTTAAAACAGCCAGCCGCCGAATATATTAAAAAGCAGCAAAACAAGCGTAAACATTGACACAAACTTCACAATATTCTTCCAGCTCCTTATCCCTGCAGTCTTGGCAATCTCCTCAAACATAAGACCCCCATCCAAAGGCTTTATCGGCAGCAGATTAGCAAGACCTATACCGAGATTGAGCATAATTATGAAATTGAAAAGAGTCGCAATATAAAGCAGGACAGGGGTAATAATATAGCCTGCAACACCAGGAATACTGCTTTTTTTACCGATATCAGATATACCTATAAATGCCTTGCTCTCATTGTCAGGATTCTCAGCAAGGATAAGATCATAAGTCTTGTTATCGACAATGATAGATATATTATCACCAGGCTTGAGACTCTCCATCACAAACTCCAGCATATACATCTCATATGTCTCATTTCCATTGATATTGGTTATTATTCCGTTTTCCGGTAGTATACCGTCTGCAGGCATACCTTCTATAGTGCTTTCATATAAAACACCATCGATAACTGAATTTGAATATGCAAATAACACACCGAAAAAAAGAGGTATAGACAGAAGGGCCACAATAAAATTAGCAAAAGATCCTGCGCCGTATATCCTTGTCTTCACAAGCGACTTTGACTTCTTGATCTGCTCCTGGTCCGGCTCTGCAAAGCCCAAAGGAAGTATGGCAAGAAACCCGTAGCCTAAAGACTTAACATTTATCCCCTGCGCCTTTGCCACAAGAGCATGCGAAAACTCATGTGCAACAAGTATCACAAATATGCTTATCAGCCAGAAATCGATAGGCACAAAAAACACAGGAGCATTAGGAATATTTATAGGAAGTACAAGCTGGACTGCAGGCAGTGCCGCAGCTACAAAAATCATATCATAGGCAGCTTCAAGAAGATACGCAACAATAAAGCCGGAAGCTCCGAAAAGAGACAGCACTTCAGGAAACACAGATTTCAGCACAACACCGAAAACAATATAGAACAACGCAAAGGAAAGCACAGTCTTTACAATAACACCTTTAGACTTCTTAGTCTTGAACAGGTACCATGCTCCAAGCGTGCCAAAACTGAATATTATACCAAGATCTGAAAACCTCTCAAAGAATTTCTTATGCCTGGATGAAAACCTCTCAATGAAAGCAAGCCCTCTCTTAGTTCTGCGAAGATAAAGTAGCGATGCCTCTTTCTTAAAATTCTTCCTGTCAAATATATAGACAATAATCATAAGGGCAAGAAGAACTGCAAGAGAAAAGTAATTTGACATAGGATAAATAGGCAGGATTCATTTATATAGGTTCTCTGCACCCGCCAATAGTTATATATTACTCTGCATAAATATCCCGCATGGCAAAAAAGTTCAATGAAATCTCAGTCATAATACCTATATACAAGGATGAGAAAAGGCTGAAAAACAACCTTCCGAAAATCAGAAAATACCTTGAAAACAATTTCAAAAAGTTTGAGATAATAATCGCACTTGACCCGCCGGCAGGCAATACTGAAAAGACTGCAAAAAACATATTTAAAAATGTAAAGATAGTAAAGAACAAAAGGCGAATGGGCAAAGGGTATTCTATAAAAGAAGGAATGCTGAAAGCAGTATATAGCCCTGTCCTTTTCATAGACATTGACCTTTCAACGCCAGTTGAGGAAATAGATATACTGCTGCCATACCTCAAAAAGAACCATGTTATAATAGGCTCAAGAAACATGCAGGAATCAAAGATAAAAGAAAGACAGCCGTTTTTAAGAAGCGCTCTTGGAAACATATACCCATATCTTGTCAGGTTGCTGGTCATAAAAGACATAAGAGACACCCAATGCGGCTTCAAGCTGTTCAGGAAAGATATATTAAAGCCTGTGTTCTCATTACAGAGAATAGGCGGATTCGCCTTTGACTCAGAGATACTGCTTATCGCAAAAAAGAGAGGATATAAGATAAAAGAAGTTCCTGTGGAATGGAGCAATTCAAAAGACAGCAGGCTCAATATCGTTAAGGATTCATTGAGGATGGCAGTAGATGTTATAAAAATATTTACAAACACCAAGAGAGGTTTTTACGATGGAAACTAAATTGATCATTTTCGCGCTCGTCGCATTCTGCGCCCTTTTAGGAGCAGCAGGCCAGATATTTTTCAAGCAGGCATCAGCAGACATAAGCATGGATATCAAATCATGGGTATACAATTACAAACTGATAATAGGACTATCCTTATATGCAGTCGCTACAATACTTTTCGTTGTCGCCCTAAAATACGGCAACCTTTCAATCCTTTACCCGATAATCGCCACAAGCTACATTTGGGTCGCTGTCTTCTCAAAATCCTTTTTGGGAGAAGCGTTTCCCCCGTTCAAATGGATGGGAATACTCCTGATAATCGCAGGAGTAGGTATTGTCACAAGATGATTATCGTAAAAATAATGGTGTATATATGTCAAAGACAGGCGCAGAGCCAAAAACATCAGTACTCTATGACAAGAAAATGCTTATTCTTTTTATCCTCGTAACCGCATATTTCATATTCCAGCACCAAGCTAGCCTATCATGGGATTTCAGCTCTTATGTGGAAAACGCCAGATACTGGTTTTCAGGAGGAACATATTTTGAGCCGTTAAGACCTCCTCTGATGCCTTTCATTCTAGGTATATTAAGCATATTCGGTTTCAGTATGGCAGAATATCTGTATATCATCCTCATCTCTGCCCTTTTTATGCACTCAAGCGCAAAGCTTGCTGAAGCGTTAAGATTTGACAAAGTCGCCTTCTACGCAGTAAGCCTGAACGCATACATCCTTATGTCAGGCCTTTATAACGGCACAGAGCTCCTCTCAGTCGCATTGCTTGAGCTTTCAATTGCCGCAATCATTAAAAAAGAAGTAATATCCGGCTTTTACCTGGGATTGAGCGCACTTGCAAGATACACAGGCCTCGGGCTGTTCCCTGTTCTGCTGCTTTTAGGAAACCCGAAAAAGATAGTTAAAAGCATGATTCTTTTCTCAATACCGATAAGCATATGGTTCCTTTACAATTACATCAGGTTCGGCAATCTTTTCACAAGCATAGCGGACCAGTACGCCAACAACATACTCTACAGGGACTATCTTATCCAGCCGGCCAACCCACTGCATTTTCTCGCTGTCCTGAACATATTTGTCCCGTTTTTTATTATAGGCCTTGCCTTAGGGATCCACAGCCTTGCACAATATATATACAAAAGAAGAAAAGATATCAAATCATGCCTAAAATCCACATTTAACAACAAGAAAGGAGAAATAATAATGCTTGCAATATTGATATTTTCCGTAATGTCTTACATGAACATCCCCATGAAAGACCCACGGTATCTTTTCACCTTGACTGTTCCTGCGATATACTATTCATATCTCGGTGTCAGGTATGCAGCAAAAAAGATAGGCAAAAAGACAGCAGCACTTGCAATTGTAATGTTTCTCATGACTTTCTCGCTTGTCCTTGTAGCAGAAATTACAAGGATGGACGGAAAGCCCCTGATAAAAGAGCTGTATTATGACACACCATACATATATCTTGATGCGATAGACACATTGAAAGATGCAGGGATTGAAGACTGCTCTCTAATGTCAAACGCATGGGTCTTGATGAATTATCTCGGGCAGCCGTCAGAACCTTCCACAAGACACGAGTTCGTTGAAGAAGACCTTGAAAACGGCAAGATCATGCTATTTTTCTTTACTATAGGAGAACCTGATTATGTCAGGGATAAGCAGTTCATTGAGTCGCTTCCAATCATCTATCAGAATAGCAAATATATCATCGTCGGAAATAAGGACATATGCCTTCAGCAAGAGGTTATAAATACTTCATATCTTAAAGATTTGAAAAGGATAGTATACAGAAGAGACAACATGACTATAAACACAAACCCCTGCATCATCCTTTTAGGCAATACACCTCTGCTTGAGAAATCATGCAACCTTGTCAACCTGAACGGCTTCAGGCAGGACGAGAACAGGTGGACTGGTGCATAAATCACCGCATATACTTCTCTTCCCACCTGTCAAGCTCTTCATCATCAATCTCGTGGGATATCTCTTCTCTGATCTTTTTCTCCTCAACGAAATCTTTCTTCCACAAAAATCCAAGCACAGCACCTCCAGTAAAACCTGCCACATGCGCCGCATAAGCTATATTGTCAGGATTCACGCCGGTAAATATGCCGACAATATCAAAAAACACATAAACAACCGCATAAAACAGCATAGGCAAAGGAACACCGAAATATATCATCATCCGCGGCCGAAGTACGGCAAGCATGCCAATCACCCCGTATATGGCACCGCTCGCACCCAGTGAATGGCTGAGAGGATACATAAATATTGTAGCGACACCGGCAACGATACCGCTTGCGATATACCCAATTAGAAACCTATCAGACCCGATTATCCTCTCAAGCACTATGCCGAAAAGCCCGAGCGCAAACATATTATATAAAAGGTGCTCAAAACCGGAATGAAGAAACATCGATGTCACAATAGTCCATGGCGCAATAAATATCTCCGGCGGATAGAGAGCATACATCTCCACAATGACAGGAAACAGGGCCTCAAGCACAAGCAGAACAGTGTTTACAGCAATAAGCATGATAGCATAGTTCTTGATTTCGCGACCCATGACATGAATTTATGCAGAGATAGATATATAAAAAGGAACAAAAAACGAAAGCTTTATAAATGATTAACTACTATATAATTACAACTACTTCTAAGAAGTAGATACTTTTGAGGTGAAATGAATATGAGTTATGGAAATGGTTTTAATACAGAAGGTGCTAGGCAACTATATAATGGAATTAGGGCTGCTTTGGAAATGGAACATGGTTTCGATCCGAACACAGTAAAGAGAGATGAAAATGGTAACTGGAGTCCAGTTTATGGACAGACTGATGAACCTGTTGACATTATTCCTAAAACGCTCTGGTATAGTTGCATGTTTGGTCAGAATGTATCTCCTGGTACTGAAATGCTAGAAAACGAAGTGCCTGTTAAAAAAACAGCAGATGGTTACACAATAATCGACGACCACACATCAACAAAGTGTGCGAAATGAATCAAACACAGATTCAGGAACTTGTCCTCGATTACATAAAGACATATCCTGCTCCAATAAGCGGATGGCTCGGCATAACAGAAAACACCGGCCACCCTCATTTTGATTTTTATTCTATTAAACCGACAGTAGAATGGCTAAGTTCAGATCTTTCAGAGTCAGTACAGTTCATCAATTATGATTATCTTGTAAACCTTAAGTATTCAGATAATGTGCCGATAATAGACATAATCGGGCTTAATTCAAAAGATAGGCTGATAAGAAACGCAAAACATAATTGATACATTCTTTTTAATCCCCACAAAAAACAGAAACGCATTTATACTATCCGGCAATATCTTAAGATTATGGAGCGTTTTACAAAAGGCACAACAAGAAAAGACAAGAGATGCATCGCCTACTTCAGCATGGAGATTGGCCTGGAATCAGGCATACCTACATACAGCGGAGGCCTTGGCGTTCTTGCAGGCGATACGATAAAAAGTGCAGCAGACCTGAATGTTCCCATAGTCGCAGTCACACTTCTTTACAGGAAAGGATATTTTGACCAGAAGCTGGACAGCGACGGAAACCAGACAGAAAATGATGTCGCATGGAACCCGAAAGACCATCTCTCAAAACTTAAGGAAAAAATAACAGTTAAAATAGAAGGCAGAAATGTTGCAGTCACAGCATGGCAGTATGATACCGAAGGCATAGGAGGGTACAGGGTACCTGTCCTGTTTCTTGACACAGACCTTAAAGAGAACTCAGAACATGACAGGCACATAACAGACAGGCTTTATGGCGGTGACCAGAAATACAGGTTCTGCCAGGAAATAGTGCTCGGCATAGGCGGTATAAGAATCCTTGAAAAGCTCGGCTATACAGGGATACGAAAATATCACATGAACGAAGGCCATTCAGCTCTTCTTACTCTTGAGCTTTTGAAAAAAGATATTGCTGCATCAAAAGAAAAAGTCTATCTGAAACACAATGACAACATAAGATCAAAATGTGTCTTCACCACCCATACACCGGTTCCCGCAGGCCATGACCAGTTTCCTCTTGATCTTGTTAAATCAGTTCTCGGAAATCTTGTCCCGTCAGACGAGATAGAGTCCATATCTCATGAAGGAAAGCTTAACATGACATATCTTGCGCTTGAGTGCAGCCAGTACATAAACGGTGTAGCAAAAAAGCACGGCGAGATATCAAGACAGATGTTTCCCGGATACCTCATAGACTCCATAACAAACGGCGTGCACTCTGCCACATGGACATCAAGGCATTTCAAAGACCTTTACGACAGGTACATCCCTGGATGGAAAAATGACTCATTCTCATTGAGATATGCACTTAACATCCCGAACAATGATATTTGGGACGCTCACCTGAAGGCAAAGGAAGAGCTTTTCGCCTACATAAAGGAAAAGACAGGCACAGAGATGAGTCCTGATACCTTCACCATAGGCTTTGCAAGAAGGAGCACAGCATACAAAAGAGGAGACCTTCTGCTATCAAGCGTAGAGAAGCTTGCAAAGATTGCAGAGACAGTAGGACCAATACAGATTGTCTATTCCGGAAAAGCGCACCCGAAAGACGGTGCAGGAAAAGATCTCATACAAAACATATTCTCAAAAATCAATGAGATGAAAGGAAAGATAAAGATAGTATACCTTGAGAACTACGGCATGGATATGGCAGGGCTTCTCGTCTCAGGGGTTGACCTTTGGCTCAACACGCCTTTGCGCCCGCTTGAAGCTTCAGGAACGTCAGGCATGAAAGCGTGCCATAATGCAGTGCCTAACCTGAGCGTCCTTGACGGCTGGTGGATAGAAGGCCATCTGGAAGATGTGACCGGCTGGTCCATCGGAAGCAGGAATCCTGACAATTCCAGATGCGACGATGCCAAAGACATATACGACAAGCTTGAGATGAAGATAATGCCGAAGTATTACAATCACAGAGATGGCTGGATTGATACAATGAAGCACGCAATCGCTTATAATGCATCTTTCTTCAACACTCACAGGATGATGCACCAGTATGTCCTAAATGCTTATTTTAAATAGTGTTTTTCTGGAACCAACATTTAATAACCTGCACACAAAATAACACTCATGTGCCTTGCGATTCCCGGAAAAGTCATAAAGATAGAAGGCGACACAGCAGTCATTGATTACGGCGGGATAAAAAAACAGGCAAAAATAGCGATTGTCAAACCAAAAGTGGGAGACACAGTTCTTGTTCACGCTGGCTTTGCGATTGAGATCCTGAAAGATGATAAGAAAAAAGAAAAATTATAGCATCTGCAATTATTTCACCATCTTTTTCAGCCTCAGATAAACAATCATAGCACAGACTTTTGAATGCCATAACACTTCCATTCTCAAGTGAACAGTCATATTTTTCGCAATACCAGGCGCATAATGTTTTTTCCAGATGCTCACATCCATAGCATTTAATATCACCAGATCCATAAATAGGAGGAGTCTGGCTAAGTTCAAATCTTGTTTTCATCAGGTCAGCATATATTTCTGTATGATTCTTAGAAGTTTCCATACTTAATAACACAACCATCACTAACTAATGCTTAAAGTTTTAAAAAGTGATTTGTCTGGATTTTTTACATATAAACGAACTTTTGATATATGTCTAAAAACTTATTCGTCAGATTAATAAATTTGTCAGGACTATTTTGTTTATGAAAGTTAAGGCAGAAACAGGCAAAACCATAAAAGAAATCGCATCAATCTCAAAAAGCCTCAAAAGACCTGTAAAGATTATGGAAGTCTGCGGCACACACACCCAGACAATAGCAAAGTACAGCATAAGATCAGTCCTGCCCGAAAATATCACTCTTGTCAGCGGTCCGGGATGCCCTGTCTGTGTCACGCCGCAAAAGACAATAGATGAAGCTGTAAAGCTCGCACAGGAAGGCATACCTATAGCAACATACGGTGACATGCTGAAAGTCCCGGGCACAGTTATGTCCCTTGAAAAGGCAAGAGCAAATGGCGCTGACATATTCATAGTAGAATCCACAACAGATGCATTAAAGCTTAAAGAACAGCACAAAGACCTTGTCTTCCTTGCAATAGGCTTTGAGACCACAACACCTATGACAGCCTATGCAGTAAAAGAAGGCCTTGACATAATCTGCGCCCACAAGACAATACCTGAAGCCATGCAGGCAATAATATCAGATAAAAATAGCCAGATAGACGGCTTCATAAACCCCGGTCATGTCTCAATCATAATAGGGACCAAAGCATATCTAAAAATAGATAGTCATCAGGTCATAGCAGGTTTTGAACCTGAAGATGTCCTGGCAGCAATACTAATGCTCCTGCGCCAGATAAGAGACAACAGGAAAAAAGTTGAGAACGGATACACACAGGCAGTAAGACCTGAAGGCAATATAAAAGCAAGACAGCTTACAGAAAGTGTCTTTGACAAGTGCGATGCACAATGGCGCGGTATAGGCACAATACCGAAAAGTGGCCTTAGACTAAAAGAAAAATATAAAGGACAGGATGCAATAGAAAAATACGCAGACATTCTGAAAGATCTGCCGGAACCTAAAGAAAACAAGAAATGCAGATGCGCAGATGTGATGTTAGGAAAGATCAGTCCAGAGCAATGCTATATGTTCGCGAAAGGATGTGACATAGAAAGCCCGCTTGGACCTTGCATGGTCGGCTCTGAAGGCGCATGCAGGATAGCATACAGGTATAGGGATAAGATATGAAAGACAAGAAAATCACATTGAATCATGGTTCCGGAGGAGCAATGATGGGCGAACTGGTATCAGGAATAAGAAAATCCCTTGAACTGAAAGGCGAGTGGGAAGGCACTCTTGACGACAGCGCATATCTCAAGGCAGGAGACAGCTATCTCGTATTCACAACAGATTCTTACACCCAAAGCCCTTACTTCTTCCCAGGAGGTGATATAGGAAAGCTTGCAGTGGCAGGCACGCTAAACGACCTTGCAGTCATGGGCGCAAGACCGATAGCACTATCCTTCTCAATTATAGTAGAAGAAGGATTCCCTATGAAAGACCTTGAAAAGATCATATCATCCGCAAACGAAATCTCAAAAAAGCTCAATGTCCCTATAGTCACAGGCGACACGAAAGTCATGCCTAAAGGACAGCTTGACAGCATAATAATAAACACGGCAGGAATAGGAAAAGCAGTAAATATAATAAGAAACGAGAACATATCACAGGGAGACAGTATAATAGTCACAGGGCCTGTAGGCGACCATGGAGCAGCAGTTCTTGCCAAAAGGTTCGGCTATAAGACCAATTTAATCTCTGACTGCGCCCCGGTAATCGATATCATAGACATGCTCAAAGATAAGATAAAATCAGCAAAAGACCCGACAAGAGGAGGTCTTGCTGCCTGCTTAAACGAGCTTGCAGACAAAGCAGGTGTAAGGATTGTGATAGACGAAGAAAAAATACCGATAAGAAAAGAGACAAAAGCTATATCTGATATCCTTGGGATTGACCCGATGACGCTTGCCTGCGAAGGCCGTATCGTCTTTGCAGTCTCAAAAGAAGACGAAAAAGAGACCTTAGATATCTTAAAGAAAAGATACCCGGATACAAAAACCATAGGCACAGCAATAGAAGGCAAAGGCGTCATATTAAAGACAAGAGTAGGAGAAAGATACCTTGACAACCCAAGGGGAGAAGGAGTGCCAAGAATCTGCTGAGTGAACAATATGAAAATGATAAAATTTCCGCAGGATGAATCAGTGCATGATTCAATTACAGAATGGTGGTATTTTAATGGTCACCTTAAAGACGCAAAAGGACACAAGTATTTTTTTATGGACTCTTTCTTTAAGGCAGATATAAAAAAAGCAGACATAGCTATCTTAAAACACACACCGCTTAAAATAATTTATTTTTCACACTCTTTACTTTCAGATATCAAGGCAAAAAAGATATATCCAATAATGGATTATGTCTCAAAAATATCAAAAGATACTTTTTCAAGACCGCTGCTTTTTATCAATTATAAAAATAACTTTATCCTCAAAGGAAAGACAGAAAGAGTGATTGAAAAGATAAGCGAATCCAGATATCATATAAAAACAGACAATTTAGACCTGACCATGACATCTATAAAAAAACCGTTATTGGAAGATAAAACAGGTTATGTAAAACTTAAAGAAAAAGGGACATACTATTATTCTCTGACAAACCTCAAGACAGAAGGCACTATAAAAATAAATGGCAAAAATATTAAGGTAAAAGGAAAATCCTGGATGGATCATCAATGGGCAGATGTCATCTATGACCCAAAGACCAAATGGACCTGGTTCTCAATACAGCTGGACAGCAACATAGAATTGGTCTGTTTTGAATATCTTGATGGAACTCATAAAAAATACCTGGCTACAATATCTTATAAAGACGGCAGGCAGGCATCTGCAGATGATATAGTCTTGATGCCGACAGGCATTGCATGGCAAAGCCCTGTCACAAAAACCAGATATCCACTGTCATGGAAGATTGACATACCGTCAAAAAATATCATCCTTGAAGTAAAGCCTCTGCTTAAAGACCAGGAAATGCTGTTCGGTCATATCAATTATTGGGAAGGAGCATTGACTGTCAAAGGCACCATAGATGATAAGAAAGTGAAAGGTGTCGGGTTTCTTGAACTGGCAGGCTATCAAAAAGGGATCTCAGACTTGAATCTTTGGAAATATATAATTAAAAAAGCTATTGCAAAATAGATAAGGTTCTCATGATAATTTTATGGTTCTATATATCAATAAGACCTTAACACATACCCGACCTGCCCAAAACTGATACCTCCATCCCCCGCAGGCACTTTAGAATTGACAATAACTCCTTTCTTAAGCATATATCCGGTAATATACCTATTATAAGCAACCCCACCTGAAAAGACAATAGGCAGCCCGCGCGATGCGGAATCGGCAATAGAGAAAAGCCCGCGGGCAAGATAGTCATGAACAGTAGCAGCAAGTCTTTTTTTATCCTTATCCCGCATATCCCACAGAAACTCAAAAAGCGGAGTTGTCTTAAGTATCTTAACCTGACCTTTGCCGATCACAGGCTCAAGATCATAAGGCTTTGCACCAGAAACAGCGCTCTCAAGAGCTATAGCAGGCTCGCCCGTATATGTCCTCTTTTCGCAAAAGCCCAGAAAAAAAGATGCAGCATCAAGAACCCGCCCGGAACTTGTGGTTTTCTGAACATTGAAACCGTCATCAATCTGTCTTTTCCATATATCTGAATTGTCTCCAAATTGATTGTTCAACTCTTTATCATCAAGAAACTTTGACAATATACCGAAAAGCATCTTCTTAGGCTCATTCACGGCAGATTCGCCCCCGACAAGAACCTGCTCCTCCAGATGCCCGACTCTTGAACTATCAGCATCTTTTCCATCTTTAAAAAGGAAAACCTCACCGCCCCAGACATTCCCGTCCTGACCATACCCTGACCCGTCACAGGATATCGCGGCAAAAGAAGAAAGCCCGCTCTCAAGACCGACAGAGTACGCATGCGCAACATGATGCTGTACAGGTACAAGTTCAGCACCAATCTTCAGGGCAAATTCTTTCGCACATGCAGCCGTATAGTAATCAGGATGCATATCACAGGCAATAGTCGCAGGCTTCGCACCAGTTACTTTTATGAAGAAATTGGCCGTCTTTTTCAAAGCTTCCATCACATTAACATGAGATGTATCTCCTATATGCTGCGAGACAAACACTTTCCCGCCTTTATATATAGAAATTGTATTGGATTCCTGCGACCCTAAAGAGATAATATCAGGCGCATCCTTAATATCAACACCAATAGGCATAGGAGCAAAACCTCTTGATCTTCGTAAAAAAAACTGCTTCCCGCCGATGAATTTCAGCACAGAGTCATCAACCGGATTAGATATCTCTCTCTGGTTTGAAAGCTCAAAACCCGCAAGAGACTGTGAATTCATATCTATCGGCTCGCCGGGCAGGTTGCAGGATGTCATTACAAGAGGTCTTTTTAAGATATCTAAAATAAGATAATGTAAAGCAGTATACGGAAGCATAATACCAATGCTGTCAAGCGGAGATATATCTGAAAACACATCCTTATCTTTTTTTTCAAGAACGACTATAGGCCTTTCTTTTGATATAAGTGCAGACTTTTCCTCCTTGCCAACAATTGCTATTTTACCTGCATCCTCAACACCATTCACCATTACTGCAAGTGGCTTGCTGGGTCTTCTGATGATACTTCTCAATCTAGCGACAGCATCATTATTTTCAGCATCGCAGCAGAGATGATACCCGCCTATGCCTTTTACAGCAACCACATATCCCTTTTTTATCTCCTGACAGGCCTTCCTTACAGCCTCATCAGATCTTGCAGATATTTTGCCACCGTAAGACAGATTCAGTTCCGGCCCGCATTTCGGGCATGCAATTGTCTGGGCATGGAACCTCCTGTCAGACGGGTCTGAATACTCTTTTTCGCATTTCTCGCACATATTAAACTTTGACATTGTCGTCGTTCTTCTGTCATAGGGTGTGCTCAAAACCATAGAAAATCGCGGACCGCAGTTTGTGCATGTGGTAAAATAATACCCCTTACGCCTATTCTTTGAATCAGAAATCTCAGAGATGCAATCTTCGCAGATTGATACATCAGGAAGTATAAAAGTAGAGCCCACACCGGATTTAGATGGTATTATCTGAAAATCCGGAAAAAACGAGCTGTCAGTATAAAACTGGCCGATATCAACAGTATCTATATGTACGAGCGGTGGCAACATCTTCTTGTCCTGTAACACAGAAACAAAAGACTTGTCATCAACAATTATCTCAGCACCGGAACTTGTATTTCTCACATACCCTTTAAGCCCGCGCTTTTTCGCCTCACGAAAGACAAAAGGCCGAAAGCCCACACTCTGGACAGTTCCTGTAACAGTAATCTTATAGAACATTTTTAGATACCAATAAATAGATGGTCAGAAAAGTTTAAAAGGATTTTAATGCAATCATAACATGATTATATGCCGGATAGTACCCAGAAAGATATACCTTATTTCATTGAAATAAGAGGCTGTATAAACTGTGAAGCATCAGAGTGCCATAAAAAAGAAACAGGTTACGATTACGGTTTTAATCCTATGTCAAAGTTTTACTGTATCGCATTTAACTGCAGAAATTATACTTTCAGAGACAGACCAATCAGCCTGGAAAACCCTTTCTACGACCCTAAAGAAATTGTCAGATTTGCAAAGAAAAACGGCAAAATAAAAGTGATTGAAAATACAATAAAACATTGTCAAAGCATCAATGAAACCTTTGGCGAGTTCTATAAATTAATGGATGTCTCAATAGATACATTGATTGAAGAATTGCATGAATTACTCATTGTCCAACAGGTATAACTATTTTTGAACATTATCAAAATACCTACAGCATACCTCTTGCACGAATCCATTCTTTGCTTTCCTCAGACAGATATTCAGGATTTATTTTCCCGTCAATTATGATTCGCTTACCATCAACCGTGACTGTCGCCGGCCCGAAGACCAGATCCAGATGCCTGCCTTTTCTTATCCCGCCAAAAGATATATTGCTTCCAAGCCCCACATGAGCAGTCCCAAGTATCTTCTCTTCCTGTATAGAATCAGGATAGTCAAACACCTTATCATAAGGGCAAAGCCCGAATGCCAGTTCTCCCACATGATATAATTCCTCATCATTTTCAATCAGCGAAAAGAACTTTTCAGCAGGCCTGTCATCAACAGGAAAGAGTTTCCCCTGCCTGACTTCAAATATAGCATCGTTCCCTGAAGCAGATAACCCCAGATGTTTCACTTTTATATTAGAATGTACAGAGCCGTTGACTGTATCTTCTATCAGATTGAAAGAATATGCTTCCCCTGAAGGAAAGTTGCCGCCGTCGCCTGGCTTCGCATACAGGCCGCTTTCAAAACCTATGCTGGAGCAACTTCCTGAAATATCTGTCCCTTCCGGCCCTTCCAGTCTGATAGCTGTTCCTTTACCAATATGCTTTTTCAAATCTTCAATCAATATTTCAATATTTCCTGGATCTGCCAGGGCAGGACCTTCTTTCAGCATTTCCAAAGTCCCCGAATAAGCAGCCATCCTTTTCTTTTTAACATATTTGGCATCGCGCCTTTCTTTTTGGTGCCAGATGGATTTACCGAAGAAAAGAAGAACAACATTATGCTCATCATCCAGCAGTTTCTCTGAAAGTTCAGCAGGAATCTTTTTGCCATCATAATCTACACTTATGACAGAATAACTGACACTTCTTTGATCAAGATGCATTGATACTTCATCTACCAGCTCACCCCTTTCAAGATCGCTCGCGATAAGGACCTTATCTGTTTTCTGTATACATAATACATTATCCAGAAGATTATCAATCCCTTTGACTGTTCTGTTCATGATAATAAAAAGAATTTATATACATATTAATGTTTTCTATATCTCAAAAACCAAACCTCAACAAACCCTTGCCCCATTCCCAATATCTTTATCCACACCCAAAAGAACAACCTTTTTCCCTTTCTCGGCAGCGAGAAGCATCCCCTGCGACTCCACACCGCGGATTACAGCAGGTTCAAGGTTCACGATGACCGCAATCTGCTTCCCTTTTATCTCATCAGGAGTATAATATTTTCTCACACCGGCAACAATCTGCCGTGTCTCAGTACCTATATCCACCGTAAGAACATAAAGCTTGTCAGCATCAGGATGATCCTTGACATCAATCACTGTACCGACCCTTATCTCAAGCTTGCTGAAATCCTCATAACTTGCCATAATATCACCATCATCTTTTCCCTGAAAACTCAATCTTGAATTTCTCAGCATCATCTTTCTCTATCTTAGTAAAAAGTATCTTCGGCTCGCCAAGCTTCTGCCCTGATTTTAGCGCAAAGTCAAGACCGCCTTTTGATATATCATCAGTAAAACCAAGCTGCTTCCACAATCGTTCTGATGATGAAGGCAGGAAAGGATAAAGAAGCTTCCCAAGAAGAGATGAAAGCCCAAGACACACATTGATGACAGCCCCGCATCTTTCCTTATCAGTCTTCACAAGCACCCAAGGCTCATTCTTCTGAAAGTACTGATTCGCCAGGTTTGATATCTCAAGAACATTCTTCAGCGCTTCTTTGAGATTGAAATTTTCCATATTATCAATATATCTGCCCTTCAGCTTCTCAACACTCTCAAGCGATTTCTTATCATCAGCACTAAGCTTTTCGGAAGGCACCTCACCAAAATTCTTCTTGGAAAAAGAAAGTGTCCTGAACAGGAAATTGCCTATGTTAGCCACAAGCTCATTGTTTGTCTTATCCATCAAATCCTGCCAGTCAAAGTCATAGTCCTTATGCTCAGGCAGTGTCGCAGACATATAGAATCTCCATATGGATGGCTCAATCCCCGTCTTTTCAAGATCTGATGTAAAGATACCCACATTCCTGCTTTTTGAGAACTGCTCTCCCTCATAATTAAGATACTCATTTGATGATATATAGTCAGGCAGGTTCCACTTGCTGTTAGACATAAGCTCAGCAGGCCAGATTATCGTATGGAACGGTACATTGTCTTTTCCAAGAAAATGAACAATTCTTGTATCTTTTGACTGCCACCATTTTTCCCAGTCTTTCTGCAACAGCTCTTCTGTAAACGCGATATATCCTATAGGCGCATCAAACCATACATAAAAAACCTTATCTTCATATCCTTTCTTTGGTATCTTAGTACCCCATTTAAGATTGCGGCTTATGCATCTTGGCTCAAGCCCTTCCTTTATCCAGGCAAGCGGAAGATTTCGTGATATCCCTTTCCACTCTTTCTTGGACTCTATCCATTTCTTAAGATATGGAGCAGCCTTGGTCAGATCCAGAAAAAGATGCATATCTTTCCGGACCTCGGGTGTCTTTCCGCAAAGCTTGCATCTCGGGTTTTTAAGCTCCGCAGGCTCAAGGAATTTTGAGCAGTTGTCGCACTGGTCGCCTTTTGCTCCTTCAAATCCACAGAACGGGCATGTACCTTCAACATAAGAATCAGGAAGATACCTGTCATCATGCGCGCAGTAAAGAAGAGTTATCTCTTTTTCGATAATCCATCCTTTCTTCTCAAGGTCTGAAAATATTTCCTGTGTAAGCCTTTTGTTGGTCTCAGAACTTGTCCTGCCAAAATTGTCAAACTCTATCTCAAGCCAGTTAAACTTTTTAAGTATAGTATCATGCATGACCTTGCAATATTTATCCGGTGTCAGCTTCCTTTTCTGCGCCTCTATTTCCGTCCTTGTGCCTGACTCGTCAGTGCCGCAGATAAATAACGTCTCTTTTCCCTGAAGCTTAAGATATCTGGAATATATATCAGAGCGCAGAGTGCATACTATATTGCCCAGATGCGGCACATTGTTGACATAAGGAAGCGCTGAGGTCACAAGAGTTCGCTTGAATTCTGCTATTGCTATCACCTGAACTCATTTTCGGCTTGAAAGTATATAAAATATTGTGTATAGAATCATTTATTCTAAACTTTAAAATATTGACCACTCCATAAAAGCAAAAACATCCTAATTAATAAATTTATCTTCATAAGAATAAGGTTATGAACAAAAACAAGTTTCTAAGAGATATTTATATCGGAGAGCTGGATCTAAAGGCTTGTGATATTGAAGCTTTAGATTATATAATTGATTATACTAAAATAAATTATAGTGATGTCTCCTGCATAATATCTTTCAAAAAGGAAGATGATTGTTGTGAATTTGTATTTGATTTTGAAAGGGATGAAGAAGGATATATTGGTAGTATAATACAAAAGCATCTAAACAATGGAGATGAGATTCCAAGAAGAATATCAGAATATGAGGACTCAATTGAATATTTTTACAGGTTTCTTGAAAAAGATATTGAAAAAGAGATACAGAATCTTACTGAAACGTTAAAAGAAATTTTTGAGAGGGATTATATTGAACAGTCACATTATCAACTCAAAAATACACTGATTAAAGACGAAAATCTTATGAAACAAATCATAGAAAAAAGAATATCCGATAAAGATAACAGATATGTATTTGATTTTAAATCTGTTGAACATTACTTGATCTCTGTTGATGAGGACAGGCTGATTGTCAAGATACCGGAAGATAAAGAAGACATCCTGATAGATGCTGCATTGACTGATTTTGCGAAAGATAATGAGTATACACTTGAAATAAAAGAAGAAAATACCCACTTTAATAGAATGTATGCAGAGATAAAAGGAAACAAAATTTTTGAAGCGGATGATGTTATCAGTCTTCTCAAAAAAATGACATATTATAAGGAAGAGCCGTGGAATGTAATCCCATTGGAACAGGTTGATGAAGTGATAAGTATAAAATCAATCCCTCCTAAAGAGGAAACTGTATTTACTTCCAGATATGACGATAATGCAAAGACTATTGCAAAGATGATGAACAGACTTCCGACACCAAGAGTTCAAAATGTATTTGGTAAACCATCTGTTAATAAGCTGTCAAAGCAGGCAGAATATATACTGAATGTTTCTTTTAATGATTACAGTAATACATATAACCAGAAAGTTGAAATTATCAGAAATCGCAATGGTACAGAATTCAGGATCAACACTGATGATGAAAAGATTGCATACAGGACACTTATAGCACTCAGCCAGATCCTTATGCCAGAAATTAAAATATACAATAATACCAGAAGAAACAGATACTGGGAATAATCTAAAAATCACAGATTCTTAATAATATTCCTCAGATCCCTTATCACAACTGTCGGTTTCTCTTCAGCAGAAAGGCCGGCAAGATCATCCTCGGAAGACTCTCCTGTAAGCACAAGCCCTGTCCTGAAACCGCACGAATTGCCGAACTTTATGTTTGTAGATATGCTGTCCCCGATAAGAAGAGTATCTTCAGGGAAAAGAAAGATGTCTTCCAGAAGCCTTGCTTTCATCTCAGAGGAAGGCATGCCTAAAAGCATGATATCCTTATCTGTAAATTTCTTGACAGAATCTATGATTGGCATCTCAGCAGGATATACCTCATCATCTATATACCAGTTGCGGTTCATGCCTGTTGTATACAGCTTTGCGCCTTTCTCTGCAAGGTCTCCGATCTTCTTGAGTTTCATATAATTAAAGTTCCTGTCAATTGAAATAATGACATGGTCTGCATCTTCAGATACCCTTATTCCTTTCTCACCAAGCTCAGACACAAGGCCGCGTTCTCCTGCGACATAGACCTTTTCAATACCTTTAGACTCAAAATAATTGGCAGCAGCATATCCTGAGGAAATTATATCTTTTTCCTGTGTCTTCAATCCGAGCTTTGTCAGCTTCTCAGCCATCTGTGCCCTTGTCAGCACACAGTTATCAGTGACATAGTAGACCTTCTTATTCCTTTTTTTGAGTGTAGAGATAAGCTTTTCCATATACGGATTAAGCCTGTTCCACTGCATAACAGTACCGTTTATATCAAATATGAATGTCCTTATGGAACTAAAATTTACAAGCATAAGCAAATATTGTCAGAAATAGATTTATATATTTGCTTTTTTGAAGGAATCATTCCAAATCCTATAGATTTATAAAATTTAGAAATATAGTCTTATTATAAGTATTTGAAAGTTGTAAACTTTTTCGTGTGATGTGATAATATGCCAGAACCTACATTGATTGATGAGAGAAATATAAAGACTGAAGTTGAAACTTTTTTCAAGCATATATTAATTAATCTTCCTCTCAGTCCGCAGTATGCTGAGTTCAGGGTTGTGCCTCAAGACATACCTGATTGTAATATGGGGAAAAAAGCGATAAATAAATATCTTTTGCAGTGCAAAGAAAAAAATATTATACCATTCTCAAAGACAGAAGTAGAATATGATAATGATCTTAAAATATTTATTCCGGGTTCAATAGATATTGAAAATAATGTATCTCGTTTAAAATATGATGATGAAAAGTCATATCTAAAAATTATAAAGAATATACTTAATGCACAATTATCCAGAGGTAAACCCCACACAATGCATATTGAAATAGGAATACCAGCTGAAGAAGGTTTTAAATCGTTTGGAGAAATTCTTTATGATGAACTCTTAAATAAAGGATATGTTATAGAATACGGCGATATCTGGCTCACCTCAAGACATTCAAATCAGCATTATGAAAAGGGTTATGTACCTGTCAGCACAATGACATTAAGCATGAAAGATTCAAAATATTCATTGGATCTTAATCTGAGAAAAAATGATACTGAAATATATGATACCGATATTAACGGTTGGTTCGCTAATTTAACAGAGATCTACAAAAAATGATTTAATCAAGTTTTAATTATACTGAATCAAGAAGCCCCGACATGCACCTTGCCAAGCAGATGATTATTCTTTACAAGCTTCTTTATCTCATCAAGATCCTGCTGTATGTTTTCAATCTCGCGCTCAGCTTTCCTGTTCACTGCATAATCTCTTTCCGCCTTATTATGGTCACGTTCAGAAGTCCTGTTCTGGCTCATAAGTATTACAGGTGCCTGTACAGCTGCAAGACAGGAAAGACACAGGTTCAATAAGATGAATGGGTATGGATCCCACTTATTGATATATGCGGTGACATTAATACCCATCCATATAAACAGGATAAAAAACAGAAAAAATATGAACCCCCAGCTCCCGCCAATCTTTGTCAGTTTATCTGCAGCTCTCTGTCCTATGGTGAGTTTTGGCTTTGGCAATCCCTGCTGCTGTACCGGCGACCTGTGTAATGCACCATTTACAGCAGATGATATCTTCGAGATATTATTATTATTATTGTCACTCTGCATAAGAGATATTGGATATGGGTGATATATATCTTTTGCTGTCTGATTTCAGGCTTATGACTCCAAAAACAATATAAGCATAAAAACTGTAATAAGATACATGGTAAGAGAACCGGTTGCCGAAGGATTCTATCCCGGAAACGCAAAGATTCTAGACCTTATGCTTGACAAGCTTTTCACAGGACAAAAAAAGACTGTCAAAAGAGATGTGATAGGCCTTGTCGTGCCTCACGCAGGATACCTTTATTCAGGAAAGACTGCAGCAAAGACCTATGCCCAGATATCAAAAAAGTATGATTCAGTAATAATTCTCGGTCCGGACCATACAGGCATGGCTGAGGCAGTATCTATAAGCACAGAAAACTGGAAGACTCCTCTTGGCGAAATGAAGGTGGACAAGGAGCTTGCAGAGAAGATAATATCAGAATCAGACATAATCACAGAAGACGAAGACGCCCACATGTACGAGCATTCAATAGAGGTGCAGCTGCCATTTCTCCAGCACATCCTCAAGAATTTCAAATTTGTTCCGATAATCATACCACATAAAGACATCAATCTTAATAAGCTGAAAAAGGTCGCAGATACGATAAGCAATGCAATTGAAGGAAAAAAAGTCCTTGTCATCGCAAGCTCCGACCTGACCCATTTCGGCAAAGGCTACAGTTTTGTGCCGGTTGAAAAAGACGAGCTTGAATGGATGAAAAAGACAGATACAGCAATAATGGAAAAGATAACCGAACTGGACGAGGTACAGACACTCAACAAAGCAAAGGAGACAACAGCGTGCGGATCATACCCTATAGCAGTCCTTATCATGGTAATGAAAAAGAAGATGAGCTCCGGAGAAATGATAGACTACTCTACAAGCTATGAAGTCTCAAAAAGCAAAGATATAATTGTCGGATATGGCGGTATTGTGTTCTGATTCTTTCCCTGCAACATATAAAAACATGGCATCCAAATTATCTTTATGAAAATCCTCTGCATCTCAGACCTGCACGGCAGGTTCCCCAGCAGACTATATTCTTTTGCCAAAGAAGAAAAGCCGGATCTCATCCTTGTCGCAGGCGACATAACAGAATCAGACACATTCAGAAAACTTCAGTTTGAGAACTGGGATATCCTTCACAAGAAAAAAAACACAATAGAAGACCTGGTCGGGGGAAAAAAATACAAAACAATCCTGAAAAGCTCAGCCGAAAGTGCAGAGAAGATGCTGTCAAAGCTTAACAATCTCAAAGCACCCGTCATTCTTATAGAAGGCAATGCAGAGCACTGCGCCGAAAGTCTTGCGCCGTATGGTCTCCAGAAACTAGGCTTTGAAAACATAGCAATCAGGTTTGAAAACATCCTCATTCTTGACAGGTCCTTCATCGAAGTGGACGGCATAGCCATAATAACCCACGGCGGCTACAGGGGCGTAAAATCAAAAGCCAAAAAAGACAGCAAGACATCACTCAAATACACTGCGCACAAGAAGCAGTACATCAAAGAGCTTGAAAGCCTTTTCAAAAACATGAAAGACAGAAAGATGACAATATTTATGACCCATGATGTCCCGTTCAACACGAAGATGGACCTTGTAGATATGGAATCCTCACCTATGCACAAAAAGCATGTAGGCGATGACATATACCGCGCATTTATCGAGAAATATCAGCCGGCAGTAAACATCTGCGGCCACATGCACGAGAACCAGGGACAGGAAATGCTCAAAAATACAATAGTCGCAAACTGCGGCTACGGCCATGACAGCGAGTGCTGTATACTAAAAATAAAAGACAAAAAGACAACAGTCAGGTTCTATAAGTTATGAAGAACAATTCAAACCCCGACAACCCTATAGACAACATCATTCTCACGGACTCTTTCATCAACTTTTAAGCCAATCAATACCCCTTTCTTAGCCTTGCTGACCTTTACCTCATCAACAAAGATAGACTCAGCATCCTGCTTAAAATAAGTAGTTTTCCCTGCAATCATCAGTTTATCTCCGACCTTAAGCCCCGAATTCTGAAGAGCGACAACAGCAACCCCTAATTTAGCATAATAATTCTTCACCACACCGACAGCCCGCCTCTTCTCTTTGGCAACATTATCGCTGTCATCATAGTTGAACCCCTCTTTCGTAGGCTTCGCAAAATAAAACCCTGTAGAAAACCCGCGATTATACACCTTGGATAACTCATCTTTCCATCCAGCAACCTTATCCTTAGTATATGTCCCGTCAAAGTAAGAATCAATAGCTTCCCTGTAACACCTGGAAACAATCTCAACATACCTCTCATCCCGGAGACGGCCTTCAATCTTGAAAGAGTCAATCCCTGCCTTGACAAGCTCAGGTATATGCTCAATCATGCAAAGGTCTTTAGCGCTCATCAAAAACTTGCCGTCGCAGATAATCTTATTCTTCTCAACATCGACAAGCATCCATTCCTTCCTGCACGGCTGTGCGCAGGCTCCGCAGTTGGCAGACATGCCATATAGATATGAAGAAAGATAACACCGCCCGGAGACGGACACGCACATGGCACCGTGCACAAAAGTCTCAACCTTGATATCAACCATCTTCTTGATCTCAGCAATATGTTTCAGATTCATCTCACGCGCAAGAATCAGCCTTTCAGCACCCATATCACGATAAAACTCAGCAGTCTTCCAGTTGGATATGTTCGCCTGCGTGGAAACATGGAATCTCACCCCTTCCTCCTTACACAGAGCAATCACAGCAGGATCCCAGGTTATGACAGCATCAACTTCAGAAGCTTTCGCCTTTCTGACAATAGTCTCAGCAACAGAAATATCATTATTATAAATAATAGAATTAACAGTCAAATACGCCTTAAGCCCTTTCTCATGGACTTTTCTTACAACACTTTCAATATTCCTCAGATCTATGCCATTATTCCTTGCCCTCATATTCAGCTTACCGCATGAGAAATAGACAGCATCAGCATAATCTCTGCAGGCCTTGAATCCCGCAAGATTCTTGATTGGAACGAGAAGTTCAGGTTTTTTGAAATGTTTAACAGTCATATCCCATATTTCACGCATAACTTTAAGAAATTAAACACCTTTAAGACACATCATATGGAAAAGATCACAGAAGGCAAGATAGATATAGAAATCCCGAAAGGCAACATCAGAAAGAAAGACACAGTCTTCTACAACCCAAAGATGCAGCTCAACCGCGACATCTCAATACTGGCGATAAAAGTCTTCGAAAAGATAGCAAAAAGAAAAATAAGAGCAGCCGACGCCCTGTCATCCTCAGGCATAAGAGCATTAAGAATGGCAAAAGAATGCAAAAAAATAGAAAAAGTATGTATAAACGACCTGAACCCGCGAGCCATAAAGACAGCAGAAAAGACAGCAAAAGACAACAACATAAAAAATGCCGAATTCTCAACAGAAGACGCAAATGTCTTCCTCTCAAAAAACAAATGCCTTTTCGACTACATAGACATAGACCCTTTCGGCTCGCCGATATATTATCTTGACTCCTGTGCAAGGGCAGCTTCAGGAAAATCACTGATAGGCATAACAGCGACAGACACAGCACCGTTATCCGGCACATACCCAAAAACATGCGTAAGACGATACGGAGCAATACCATTAAGGGAAGACATAAAGCACGAGATAGGACTTAGAATACTTATAGCATCGATAGTGCGCGCATTCTCAAGGCATGACAAGTCATTTGTCCCGATAATATCATACTCCAAGATCCATTACTTCAGGATAATGGGCATATCTACATCAAGCACAGGCTTGGCAGGAAAGTCAGCAGAGACTATAGGATACGCCCTCTACTGCAAAAAGTGCGGCAACAGGACATTAACAAAAAAACCAAAAGACGAAAAGTGCGGCATCTGCAACACCGATTTCACAATAGCAGGACCCCTATGGACAGGTCCTATAAACTCGCATCTTTTCATCGGAAAGATGATAGAAAAAGACAGCAAAGAAATCAAAGAGACCTCAGACTTCCTTGAGGCCCTGCAGAAAGAATCAGCAGTCCTTGAACCTTTCTATGATCTCCATCAAATCTGCAAAAAAAACCATCTTGAGATACCCAAGAGAGATAATCTGTTCAAAGAACTCATAAAAAGAGGCTACAAGGCAGAAAAGACCCATCATGAGCTTACAGGGTTCAAGAGCGATATAAATTATAAAGAACTTCTAAAAATCATAAAAGAGATCTAATGCTCAAGCATCCATTTCCATATTGGAGTATACCTTATCTTCATATCGTCTATTATCTCTTCAGCCTCATGATCTTCAGTTAGTACTATCCCTTCTTTCAGCTTGAACTCATCCATTGCAGACAATAAAGCTTTTGTCTCTCTTTTCTTAGTCTTTTCATCATCTATATTCCAGCAGACCTGAATAAGCTGGCTAACTTCAAGATTTTCTTTTATCAGGAAATCAACTTCTTCTTGCTTAAGATTACGCCAGTAGAAAATATTATCTTTCCCATAGTTTCTTATCAGATAGACAGCTACAATGTTTTCTGCAAGCTTACCAAAATTTTCAGAATATTTAAGTGCAGCAACATTTATTAACCCAGTATCTGCACAATATACTTTCTTTGGATACTGCCTTATTTCCTTTATTTTTTTTGAAAATAGAGGAACAAAATGCATAAGATATGTATCTTCAAAACTTTTCATTATATCGACTACAAGGTTTGGCGAAAGCTTTCTTTTAATGATAAGGACCAGATTGTTTCGCAGCTTATTTGCACTTGTCAATGAAGAAAAATTATTTATGAGCAATTCCGCTGTAACCCGAACAAGATGTGAATCCTGAAACTGATATCTATTGACAATATCTTTATTGATGATACCATAGAATATCTCTCTTAATATCTCAGTCTTTAAAAATTCTTTTTCCAGTACAATCTGTGGAAAACCGCCAAAAACCATATACTCATTTAACTGCTTCTTTATAATACTTGCTTTTACCGTAATATCACTGTCTCTGATTTCAAGACCTTTAAAAAACAGGAATTCCCTAAAAGTCAAAGGGCTCAGCTCTATAGTAAGAGATCTGCCGGTAAGCACAGTTGAAAGCTCAGAATATATAAGCTTTGAACTGGAACCTGTTATGATTATCTTTACTTTCTCTTTCTTTTCAAGCATTAACCGTACCCATTTTTCCCATCCTGGCAGATTTTGCACCTCGTCCAGAACAATTATACAGAAATCATCCTTATTTACATATGTCCTGTATGCATCATATATCTTATCAAGAAAATCTGTATCAAGATACGGACCAAACTTTGGATCCTCAAAGTTAATATATAATGTCTGTGTATCTTTAAGATTTTTCCCGATATTTTCCTTCATATATTGTTTCGTCAATGTTGTTTTTCCGCATCTTCTTATCCCGATGACAGAGATTGCAATATCTTTTGCTTCAGAAAACTGCATAATCCTATCTAAATAGTAGTCTCTTCGTACGCCAGTTTCCTGTTTTGACCCCCAGAAGTTCAGAGGAGATAATACTTCAATTATATCTTTAGACTGCATATCATATTATGAGTAATATAACTTTATATAAATATCATATTATCTATAATATGATTTAAGAGTTTATACTATAAACACAGTGCAGAAAAGACACATCATGAGCTGACGGGATTCAGGAGCGATATAAGCTATAAAGAATTGCTTGAAATAATCAAAGCTCTATCATAATTAAACATATCATTATCACCTGAAAGCCCTGACAGCACATTTTTCTCATATTCACCCAAAGGCTTTATTCCCAATATATTTCTCAAACCAAGACCATTTGGCGCATATACGCTTATCTCGGACTCACACTCATAACCTATAGGCAAATCCAGAAACTTAGGTGACATATAGACAAGAATCCCCTTTGTCTTATCCCATGCATCATCAAAAAACTCCCAAAGATCAGTTTCAGTCATACCATATTCTTCTGCCTCAATCAATAGGGGCGGCTTCTCGCCTTCTTCTGAAGGATAATACCATCCGCTTGAGTCAAGATAGAATGCCGGGTCATCAACAGGTTCAAAACCAATATTACTGGCAATATAATGGCGGGAAGCAATAAGATGTGCATAAAGTACAGCATCGTCATGTATTTCATCAAAATCAAAAAGTTTTTTATAAAAAAGAAATCTCTTAAATTTAGCTTTATCCGGCACCAGATAAAGGCAGCCGTCTTTATAATCCTCAAGATGTTCAGGATGGCGGTCTCTCCACCTCTTCTCAGACGACGGCAATACTCCTGTCTCTAACAATAACTTAACAGCTTCAACACTTGTCCCATGCACAGCCACAGCATCATCAGGATTAAAATCCAGCAGCTTCTGTATATCAGTTTTTTCAGGCATAAAAATCAGAAGATAAATAATCTCTCAGGCATTTGCAGCTGGTATATTCAATTCCGCATAAACATTTCTTTTTATATATTCTATAATCCTTTCTGATGTTTTTTCATCTTTTACAGTATGACAACCTCCTGGCAATAAATTAACTTCCCTTCCTATATTCAGCTCAAGGTTTTCAACACGATACAAAGAGCCATACTGAGGCACTCCTACTGCAAAGCTTAGTGATGTCTCGTTTTTTAGATTTCTTAGATGAAAATCACAGCTGATTCTCCCATGATAATCAGTTGTAAAAACTTCAGCAAGCTTAAAGTTATCCTTTTTGTAAGTATTGGAAAAACCCAAAAAGGGTCCTGTAGTGTCTTGATGCTGGAGTTTTTCCGGAGTGATTTCATCACCGAAAATATCAGACTTAATCTTAATAAATGTCCTCAGGATTTCAGAATAGATTTCATTTTCAGACTCATAAAAATAAACGCGGCTGTCCGGATCTCTTAATACTTCACAATCATATTCAAAAACAATATCAAGAACATTATTTTCTTTTTCTTCAAAGCTGACATCCAGAATTCTGTCCATAGTACCCATAAAAATCAACCCTTAAAAATCTTAGCCAGCGCAGGCAGAACCTCATCCCTCTTTGTAGTATAATCAGAACCTGAACTAATTACAGACTGCAAATATGTCTTTGGATTAAAGATATCATCCGACGCATGATATATGCCCCGAATAACAATATCACCAATCTCAATAGCCTTATCTTTCTCACTGCCTTCAAGATTCTTAATAATATTAAAAGCATTAAGCAAAAAAAGTGTACCACGATATGGAACATGCACATCTGATGCCAGCTTTTCATTGGCTATGACACTGTAGATATCATCAAAATCCTCATATTTACCGTTCCTAAAATTGAAAAACGAATATGCAGTCATCTCAAGCCCATCCTGAACAATAGAAAAAATATTCCGTTCATGGGGCGGCAAAGATCCACCACATTCAAGAAGCAAAGCTTCACCATATCTATATACATCCTTGACTAACATGCACATCCCTATTGAAAGGGCATCCAGCATAGGACCTAACCTCTGTGCATCCCCATTCCTTAAAAGATCATCCTTAACATCCCTTACCATCTGCGCATGTTCCTCAAACGCACCGACATCATATGGTATTCTCAAAACATGTTCTGTATCTACAATTGCATCCATATTCATCACTCTAATTTAATTAATTATTAAAACGCACATTTTAAATATCTTTACCTACATTTCATAGTTAAATCAATACATTCTAAGCAACTAGACCGATGTGTATCAATATGGAATTTGCGTTTCTGGATGAAAGTGGTGATTTAGGAAAAAATAGTAAATATTTGGTATTAACTTTAGTATGCACAAGAAAAACCAAAGAAATAACAAAAATTGTTAGAAAAACCAAGCAAAAATTATTGCAGAAAAATAATCATAATAAATAAATATGTTACAAAACCTCATTGACTCGTCAGACTCCACCACTTATGCAATGAAGTATCCCAAAAGGATTTCTTTTAATGAGGATTTTATATGTAACAATAGTCTATTGATCATTTAACTATATAAACTTAACGATAATTACTACTGATTCATTAAATTAAAATATTCTTGCAAACGCACATTTTAAATATCTTTACCTACATTTTTTACTTATAGGCAATAATTAAAGATAATTGGTGGCCAAATTGGACGAAGAAAAAAAGATTCAGAGAATTGAAATCACAAGCAAAAACGAGGACACCCGCGCAAAAGTCCTGCTGAAAAAAATCAGATCCATGAACTACAACATTGAAGACCTCATCCTCACAGACGTCTACACCCTGTACGGAAACTTCTCAGATGAAGAAATAACAGACATAGCAAAACTGCTGTCAAACCCGGTAATCCAGACATACAGTATAGACACGCCGACAAGACCGGACTTCAACTGGGCGATTGAGATAGGCTTTCTGCCCGGAGTCACAGACAATACAGGAAACACGGCAAGGGAATGCATAGAAGATCTCCTGAAAAGAAATATCGGCAAAGACTCGGTATTCACATCACAGATACTTTTCCTCAAGACTGAAGAGACAGACGCAAAGACCATAGGAAAATTCCTGGCAAACGAGCTTATACAAAGGATTGATGTCAAATCCTTTGAAAACTACCAAAAAGACAACGGTATGGACTACAAAGTACCGCTTGTAAAGCTTAAGCCAAAGATACAGATAGATACTGTAAACCTCAACACAGACGACGAAAACCTATCAAGATTAGGAAAACAAGGCATACCCAACAGCGACGGCACAAGACGCGGGCCTCTTGCCCTAGACCTTGAATCTATGAAGACAATTAAAGAATATTTCAAAAAAGAAGGCAGAGACCCGACAGACATAGAGCTTGAATCCATAGCGCAGACATGGTCTGAACACTGCAAGCACACAATATTCGCATCCGAGCTTGACGAGATAAAAGACGGCATCTACAAGACATACATAAAGTCAGCTACAGAGAAGATAAGAGAAAAGTTAGGAAAAGACGACTTCTGCGTATCAGTCTTCAAAGACAATTCAGGAGCCATAATCTTTGACGACAATCATCTTGTCACGACAAAAGTTGAGACGCACAATTCCCCTTCAGCCCTTGACCCTTTCGGTGGGGCGATAACAGGCATTGTAGGTGTCAACAGAGATACAATGGGCTTCGGCATGGGAGCCCTTCCCGCGATAAACTTCTACGGCTACTGTTTCGCCAACCCGTTCAAGAAAAGAAAATTATACAGGCAGAAAGACAGAAGATCAAAAGCATTATCGCCCAGAAGAATAATGGACGGTGTAATAGAAGGAGTAAGAGTCGGGGGCAACTGCTCAGGCATACCGACACCTCAGGGCTTTGTATACTTTGATGATGATTTCAGCGGAAAGCCGCTTGTCTTTGTAGGCACTTTCGGCCTGATACCCAAGACTGTCAACGAAAAAAGAAGCGACCAGAAAAAAGCCCAGCCAGGCGACTTTATCGTCATGATGGGCGGAAAAGTAGGATGCGACGGAATACACGGAGCAACATTCTCATCTGAAGCTATGGACTCGGGAAGCCCGGCAACAGCAGTCCAGATAGGCGACCCGATAACGCAGAAGAAGATGAGCGACGCCCTCATAAAGGAAGCAAGAGACTTAAACCTCTACACAAGCATAACAGACAACGGTGCAGGCGGCATCTCATGCTCAGTCGCCGAGATGGCAGAAGAATGCGGAGGATTCATAGTAAATATTGAAAAAGTCCCGACCAAATATGCAGGCATCCAGCCCTGGGAAATATGGATAAGCGAGTCGCAGGAAAGGATGACATTGTCAGTGCCGAAAGAGAAGATAGAAGATCTCAAAAACCTGATGGATTCAAGAGGTGTCGAGATGACAGTCATCGGCGAGTTCAACGACAGCTCAAGAGCCATAGTAAAATATCAGGAAAAGATCATAATGGATATGAACATGGATTTTCTTCACGAAGGCCTGCCTGAAAAGACGCTTAAGACCGAAAAGACAGAAAACATCAACACAGAACCTGAATTCAGCACCCCTGAAAACCTGTCCCAGACCCTCAAAAACATGATTGCAAGAATAAACCTGTGCAGTTTCTCATTCATATCAGACCAGTACGATTACGAGGTCCAGGGAGGGTCAGTCTTAAAACCTCTCCAGGGCGAAGGCAAGGTAAATGCTTCAACAAGCGTCACAAAGCTGATAAACAAGAGCGACAAAGGCATTGTCCTGTCACAGGGGATTACAGCCAAATACAGCAGGATAGACACATATCACATGGCAGCATGCGCAATAGACACAGCTATAAGAAACGCAGTGTCAGCCGGCGGAAACATAGACAGGATGGCATTGATGGACAATTTCTGCTGGTGCTCATCCAATGACCCTAAACGCCTGTACCAGCTAAAAATGGCGGCAAAAGCATGCTATGATTACGCCACAGCCTACATGACACCGTTCATATCAGGAAAAGACAGTATGTTCAACGATTTCAAAGGATATGATGAAAACAATAACCCGATACTCATATCAGTGCCCCCCACACTGCTTATCACAGCCACAGGCGTGGTAGATGATGTCAATAAGACAATCTCCATTGATGTAAAAGCGCCGGAAGACCTGATATATGTCATAGGTACGACAAGAGACGAACTGGGCGGCTCAGAATACTATGAATACCAGGGTGAAATCCTACAAGGAAAACCATTCACAGGAGCTTCAGTACCAAAGGTTGACGCAGGAAAAGCAATAGATTCATACCGGAAATACTTCAAAACAGTAAATGAAAGCCTTATAGCCTCATCAATCAGCGTATCATCAGGAGGTATAGGCATAGCGCTGGCAAAGATGTGCATCGCAGGAAACCTTGGCTGCATGATTGACTTGTCAAGGCTGAAAAGAGAAGGTACAGAAAGAGATGATTTCACCCTGTTCAGCGAATCACAGAGCAGGATTGTCGTGACAATAGACCCGAAAAACAGAGACAGGTTTGAGAGCATGATGGTCGGCACAGACATAAGCCTGATAGGCGCAGTCACAGATGAAAACAAATTAAAAATCAAAGGCATCAAAGGAAACATAATAATTGAATGTTCTGTTGACGAGCTTAAAGATGCATACAATAATACATTCAAACAATTTTGATATAAAAATGATGATATTTATGGAAGAACAGCCGAAAGTATTGATCCTGTCAGGATACG
>WTCA01000059.1 GCA_013138805.1 archaeon
TAAAACTATTAACGAAAAGAACGATATTTGTATTGCTGTCCTTGATGTTTTTTGCAAGCATCTTGGGCAGCAATGCCTTTGCTTTCAGCAGTATTGTTGATTCTGCCCGAAAGCAATGAACCCCAACAGGTGAAACTATTAATGAAAAGAACGATATTTGTATTGCTGTCCTGCATGATTTTTGCAGGCATCTTAGGCAGCAATGCCTTTGCTGCAGATAGCCCTGCAGATTATCAGATCACAGGCCTTTTTGACGGCGGATCCGATTTCTTTAAAGGCATATATTATAGAGTATTGGACACTTTCGGCCTATGCAATTATGATACTAACGGCAACAAATATCTTTACATTAGAGCAGACAATGCGGAGGCTCGGTGTAAACAAAACACTCTCGCCGGTGGAAATCTTGTGTTCTATATCATATTGCCTATCGTTCTTGCATTCCTCATGTTCTGGGGTATTCTGAAGAAGGTAAATCTATTTGATGAAAATATACAGAAATACATAGCTATTGCTCTTGCGCTGTTAATGGCACCGTTGGGTGTTTACAGGATACTTTTTATAAGCCTCATGTCTCTTTTGGCAAGCGGTACAGTGTTCCTGCTCTATATCTTCCTTTTCATCATGATGATCGGCTGGGGATACAAGAATATGTATGTTAAAGGACGGACAGATATAACTACCGGTCAGGTTCATATGGACGAGATGAAAGATGCACAACATCTTTCACAAAGTCTGGATTCAGAAATTAAAAAGACAGTAGATAGAATAAATCAGATAAATACTGAAATTCTGGATATAGTGAAGAAAGATGGTGGTAATTTTAAAAAGACAATGAGCAAAGGCGGAAAAATTCTGACTTTAAAGAATGAACTTGAATCATTAACTCATCACCAGACTCTTTTGCTTGCACAAAAGAAAGAAAAAAATGAGCGTATTCATGAGCACTTTACAAAATTGACTACAAGTTGAATTATATTAAAATGAGGTTTTTGAAATGAAAATAATTAATGGTTTAAAAATGACATTTGTGGCGATGTTCATGTCGCTTTTATATACTGCTGTTTCGGTTTTTGCAGCGACAGGAGATCCCGCAGATGTGTTGGGTAGCGTTGCTGATTTCTTGAATCCTACAGAAAATGTAGCAGTTTTGATTGTCCTGCTAATGGGTGCAACATTTGTAATAATTCTGGATGTGGTTTTAAACTATCGTAATTGGAAAGCTGCTTTTGGCTTTGGTGCGCTTATTGGTGTTGCAGCTTCTATGAGTCCAACAATGATGAAGTGGTTTGCAGCACTTACTGGCATAGGTGGTATGATTGTTGTTGGTTTATTTATGTTGGTTGCAGCAGCAGGTATGAGTTATAAAAAGAAAAGGTTTAATGCAGCAGCAAACATAGTTGATGCTGAAGGGGATGCTTTTAAAAAAGACATTAAGGAGGCAGGAAATACTAGAGTTGATATATATAAACGCTTGCAAGATGTTCAGAGTAAAAAAGCCCATATAAACAATTTGATACAGCAAGCAGCAGCAAAGTTTGCACTTGCAACAACCGATAATCAAAGAACGAATATATCTAGCACAATAACAAAATATAAGGAAACACTAACAGCATATGATGCTGATATACAAGTGATGAAAGGACAGCTTGATGGCATAAAGCTTAAAGAGCAGCAGGTTTCAAGAGAGTTTGCTAAAGAATCAATGGAAAAATAGAGGAATAAAAATTCCTCTTATTTTTTTTTATTTTTAAGGTTTTTTTATGGATATGACATCTTTATTTTTTTATTTGATTTCATTGACATTAGTACTTATTAGCTTCGCCATTCTTAAAAAGAAGGCAGGCTATCAGGTAAATCTCATTCTTGACGGTAAATGTACAAAATATTCTCTAAATGAGATTAAAAATTTAAAAAATGATTTAAAATCTCTAGGTATATATAAATCAGTAATCCACGAAGCAAAAGATTGTTCCATTTCTCCTTTAAAAACAATAACTTACAGCAGTAAATCTGGTAAATTAATAGTTGAAGAAAAGAATGGTATGTTAAATTCTAAATATGATTATCAAAGAGAAGAAGCTATATCAAAAATAAAAGACGGGCTTGGTATAAGCTTAAAAGGAAAACTCACACCCACTGTACCAAGCATTAACCTAAGTTTTGGCGAACCATTGAAAGGACAAAACAAATACAACAAACAGACAAAATCTCTCCTGAAAAAAGACACATTCACGAAAAGCGATTACGAAAACCTTTCAAAGCTCATAGATGACCAGGCAAAGCTCACAGACAGCAACAAAGAAGCGCTTGAAGAAAGGATTAAGGAAGAAGCAGAATCAATCAATTTTGACAACATAAAAGAAAAGGACGCTAAATATGACTTCCTCGAAAAATATGCAAAAAGTCTTGGTTTTCAGGATGAATATGACAAAGCAAAGATGAAAATATCTAAAGATGAGATAGAACATGAAGGACTGTCTTCTAAAGACATAATACCTTCAGAAGATCCAGTTGATATTGTTGGCTCTGCTGACAAAAGAGAAAAACTCTCTGCCCTGGAAAAGGTGGCCGACGAATCCGGACTTCTTGACAAGCTTGTAGAGAAATATGTGTCAGCGCTCGAAGACGAGCTGAAAACGCAAAACCGTTTTTATGATAAAAAAGAGTTATTGGAATCCATCTTTAATTACAGTCCGGAAGATAAGTTGAAACAAAAGATTGCAGATGAAGTCAGGGAACAAGTGATAGGCTCTGAATTAAAATATATTAAGACAAAACTTAAGGATATTGATAAGACTGATGAAAATATATTTAAGCTAGGCAATCACCCAAATAAGATACATAATATAAACGATTTGATAAAGGAAGCTCATTTTTTTGCTGAAAAAGGAAATATTTCTAATAAAAAGAATACTACAGGTATTTACTCTTCTTTTGAAAAACTGGACGGCAAGATCATCACAGATTTTATGAATGAGTTTCTGACAAAATCTTTGTCTTTAGGTATTGTTTCGGATAATAAAAAACAAAAAAATAAAAAAACAAAATACAGTCCGACAATGACGATAATCAGTGATATGAGAACATCAGATATAAACTTTTTTAATGATAGCACTACTGCTGCATTCATTGAATTTTTCACCAATATGCCTTCTGTTGACAAGTTCTCAGAGATTGTGGATACAGATGCTCTGAAAGACAATTATGCTTTAGGGAAAGCTATATCTGATGTTATAATGCAGAGGTCTATAGAAAAAAAGAATGAGTTAAATGTAAAAAATAATATACCTACACAGGATAATATGGATTTGAAAGGGCTTGCAAAAGATATTAAGGATATAACATCCTGGACAATTGAGGTACCCTCTGGCTATCTGTCTGATGATTCAGGGAAGAATGTTCTGGATCAGATGGATAATTTCCTCTTAGAAAAAACAATCAATGTTGTAGGAAACAAAGATGAACTTAACGATGATATAGCTTTTATAGAAAATCTATTAAGAGCTCCATACATACATTCTGATTCTGCTGATAAAAGTGCATTGTTGGCACTGGAAGAAAGAAAGAGTATACTAAACGATCTGAAAGCGTTATATGATCAAGACGATAAAAAAAGAGAAAAAGCTGAAAAAGATATGACTAAATTAATAAAAGAAGTAAAAGAAAGATTGGAAAAAAGACAAAATAATTCAAAACATATACTCCCTTCTATGCCTCAAGGTGCTCAAGCATCAGAAATAATTATGTCTGAGTACCAAAATGCATTTAAAAAACAGTCACAAAATTGATTTTCATGCCTTAAATGTTCTGTTGTTTTAACTCCTACGTAATAACAACCTTTATAAAGTTATATGTCCATAAAAAAATAGTGGTTTTATGGCTAAATTAACGTATGATAATGTTATTGAAGAGTTTGAATTGGATTTCACCAAAAAAGAACTTAAATCCTTTGTAAGAAAAGACGGCAGCAATCTGGAAGAATTATACACTGCTCTTAATACAGTAGATGGTTTCGCAGATGTCCTTAATGACAGCAAGCCAAAAAAGGCTCCAAGGCTGACATATGCCGGCGTTATTGAAGAGTTAGGTCTTGAAGAGCTTACTGAAAAGGATCTTAGATCTTTAGTCAGGAAAAACAACATGAATCTACAGCAAATGTATACTTTATTGAAAGAAGATCCATATTTACAAATGCAGCTTGATATCTATAAAATTCAAAAGGATAGCAAAGATGGAGTTACTGACAAGGTTATAGAGGAACTCTTCGGCCCAAACACCCCCCTGCCTGAAAACACAACAATACCTACAACCTTGACACCAGAGGAAATAAAAGAAAGAAAAAACCAATCCTATGATGGCATAAGACCTCAGATTATGACAGAAGAGCAGAAAGGAGTCTACAACGCGATGCTCAGAGAAACGTCAGAACAGGGAACACAAGCTATACAAGACCTTCAGAATTTCATAGTAACAGGAAATACATCACATCTGGCAAGATACGGCACAGACACAGACACAATCCCAAAAGTACAAAAACATACTGTAAGGATGTCAGACATTGATACTGTACTAAAAAATATAGAAAACGCATATCTTACATCTCCTGACTACAAAAGAAAGATAAAGGCGATTGAGGCAGATCTCAATGACAAGCTCAATGAAAATGATATGATTCTTACGAAAAGATACGGATGCCTCATACATTCTCTGGCAAATATTCTCACCGCATACGACAGGGACAGTGTGGACATGGCAGTAACAGAGTTTGTAGAGTCAAACATGGAAAACGGCTTTGATGTCTCCTTAAAGCATCAGGAAATGCTTGATTATCTTATAGAACTAAAACATGCAGATATAGACCGATATGGGATGATGGCAACAGAATATGATGATGTCGCGGAACAGATATCTTCAGAACATAATCAGTCCCCGCCTTACAATCCTGATCTGTATGACTTAAAAGGCAGGATTGTCAAAGATATGGACATATCTCCTGATAAACGTATCATAGCCCCATCACACAATCGTCCGGATCTTGAAAAAATAAGAGCTTTAGGAGAAGAAGCTAGAGCATCAAGAAATAATAGCTGAAATCTTTCTCCTAAATCCTTTGCATCATTCTTCCTCACATAAACAGATATATACCCTAAGACACAATTATCACTATGGCATTCAGTGTTGCGTACATTCTTCAAAGGCTTGAGGAACAGGGCCTGTTCAATATAATCCTTCCTATCCTTCTTGTGTTTGCAATAGTCTACGGCATCCTCGGAAAGATAAATCTATTCGGCGATAACGATAAGATAAACGCGGTAATAGCCTTTGTTTTCGGCATGTATGTGACCATGTTCACAGAGTTCGCATTTTTCCTCACAAATATAACTGCAGGCGGCATGACAATCCTTGTAGGCCTCCTATTTTTCCTTATGATAGTCGGCTTCGGCTCGTCCCTGTCCGGCGGCAGCCCGACATCAGTCTTATCTGATCACAAGGACGCACTGACAATAGTCCTGATGCTTGTCGGCGGTCTCATTTTCGTCAACAGCGGTGGCCTTCTTATCATCGGCGCATATGCGATAAGAATAGGCTTTTCAGATGTTCTTAGCCTGACCTTCCTCTATGTGGTCTACGCTGTGATAAAGAGCCTTTTAGGTGTTGGGAAACCTGACTATGATAAGGTACGAAAACTTATGAAGCAATATAATCGAATAAAGATGGACTTGGCAGACATTTCTCCTGATGACCCATCTGATAATCATCGCAGGGATGAACTTCAAAGAGACCTCAGGCGTATTGAAGAGAAGATAAAGCGGATGGGTGTCAAGAACTTGGATGAATTAAGGGAAGATGATATGTATACATATGACCGTCCAATTTATATGGCAGGCCGTTATGGGGATTCCCGTTACAGGAATTCAGATCATAGAAGAAGAAGATTATATTGATTCAAATATCCAGTTTGAATGATTTCTTTCCATAAACAACTTTATCATCAGAATTAAGCATCAAATTAACAACATCTTTTATCGGTTCTGCAAGATAACTGTATTTCTTTTTCAGCACATCATATGTTTCCTGTGCTGTCTTATATCCCTCATCTCCACCTTTCTTGATAAGGTTATAGAACGACACGGCATAATCAAGCTTGTCTTTTGCTGTAAGCTCGCCGTATCCTTTCACAGCAGACCTGTAAAGTTCAGCACCGATTTCATCAGCTTTTGACCAGACATGCCCTATTTCATGGGTTACTGTGGAATCAACAACACTGTCTTTTACCTTATATACAAAATCCCTATATGTCTGCGCTTTGTCAAGGCCAATCTCACCCAAAAGCTTCGCGTCATCCCTTATTGAATTATAGATTGCCTGTCCTGCCCCGTAACTTTCTTTTTCAATATCCTCAAGGTTTACAAGCATATCTCCTGTTTGTGGGTTGATAGCGCCTGTATCCACATTCTGGCTTTCCCTAATACTAACGCCTCTTGCCTCTCTGTTCCCTGAACGCTTCATATTAGCGACTGTCTCATTTATCTGCTTATAGATATCTCTGGTACTCAAAAACCCAACACCAACAACCCCTACACAGAACAATGCAAATAAAAGAACAATCTCAAGCATACAATAAATAGTGTTCATCCGGTTAATATATGTTTAAAAGAAAAAACTTTTCGTTTGAAAAGAATGAAAACCTAACTCTTATCCTCTAAAACACCGACATCTTTGCCAATCTCAAGCCATGCCCATGCCCAGACTACAGCCTCAAAGGCGCGCACAAGGTCGCCCTTATCAATAAAATGCTGCGTATCGGAGATATATGCTTTTATGTTCAC
>WTCA01000011.1 GCA_013138805.1 archaeon
TTTTCCATGAAAAAAATAAAGAATATTATCTTAAAACAATAAAGGATTCTTCCGGCCAGAGAACAGTTCTCGTAGAAGTCGGAAAAGGTGAAGTCCAATTTCCAGAAAAAACAAGCATCCGACGCTCATATCATATTTACAGGGGTGAATATTTTTGGGAAAATGCAGCAGATTTCCTGAAAAAAAATAATATATTTTTCGCCAATATAAATATTACAGATAAAGATTTACAAGAAATAAGGCAATATTTTCCGGAATTCAATAACCGACAATCTACACAGATATGCCCTATCGGTTTGGACAAAGAAAAATGCGGAGCTGCTTGGAAAAATACTGAAAGCATTATATACCAGAAGCAGAAAGACATACCTGGTGCAAAATTGTTGTTATCAGCAAAATATCCGGAAATTGTTGTCAAGCCAAAAGAAAATGACAACATAATAAATATAGATAAAGAGACATTAGAAGATATTTATTCACAGCTTCAAGAAAATAGTTTTGACAAAAAATACAAGAGATGCACAGCTTTAGAGAACAGTTGGTATGATCATATACATAAAAATAATGAAGACGGAATCTGTATTGATGTACCTGCCTTTATTAAGCAAAAAGCAGAATCAGGAATAAATATAAATGATATTGAAATCCATCTTGTTAAGAAAAAAATAGAACCTCTGTATCGACAGATTTGTGGCTCTTAAAAAAAGAATTGACTCACTTCTTCCAGATCTTCTCGACAGTCCTTTCATTCAGCTTATGGATAATATGCTTAATCTTATCATCCTCAACTTTCTCTGAAAGAGTTTCAATGTCTTTTTTAATTATCTCAAATATATCGACCATAATCCTCACCATCTTCACAAACTCTCAATCAAAGGCATAAGCATCATGTCTATCTCATCATCTTTATGTACATGACGCTCTTTCTCTGATTCCACAAAACCCACCTTAAGCAGATACAAATCGGGGGTTGTTGGTCTTCCTGACCTTCTCAAAGATAGAATCATTCAGGTATCTCTTATGACCCCTATTTGTAGAATACTTAAAATTAGGGTCATGAAACCTGACAATCTTCTCAAGCCTTCTAAGCTCTCTGAAATTACCAGCTTCACGTGCAATCCTGAGCATAGTCTTAATCTGATTTTCATCCATATTAATTCACCATAATAGTTTTATTAACAATAAGTGATTACAGATATATTGTTTTCCTGTATTTATAAAGGTTTCGCTTTTTGACACAAATAAGTGACAAATAAAACAAAAAAATAACCCTTATATTCTTAATACCCCAACAATAACCATGTTCAACTCAAAAATACGCAACGCCCCGAAGCAATCGGGAGTATACCTGATGAAAGATAAAAAGAGCAGCATAATCTACATAGGCAAGGCCAAAAACATCAGAAACAGGATAAAATCTTACTTTGCCAAGACTGCCACTCATGACCCGAAAGTCTCAGCAATGGTACAGCATATAAAAGACATCGATTTCATCATAACAGGCACAGAAAAGGAAGCCCTTATCCTTGAGGCAGAACTTGTAAGAAAGCACAGGCCAAAATATAACATAGACCTGAAAGACGACAAAGCATATCCTTACATAACGCTCACAGTCTCAGACAGATACCCGAGAATGATCATCTCAAGAAGAAACCTGTCAAAAAAAGATCTCCATTTCGGGCCTTATGCAAACTCAGTCATCCGGCTGATAACTCTCCTCCGAAAGATTTTCAGGATACGTGACTGCAAGACAAAAAACCTGCCGAAAAAGATATGCATAAGCTACCAGCTAAAAAGATGCAGCGGTCCTTGCGAAAAATTCATGACAGAAGATGAGTATCAGCAAAACATAAATCAGGCAAAGCGTTTCCTGTCAGGTGATATCAAAGGCGTGATTGATGACATAGAAAAGAGTATGAAAGACGCATCAAAAAAACATGATTTTGAATCAGCAGCAATATACAGGGACCAGCTGGCGCAATTAAAGCTTCTGGTCGGCAGGCAGTCAATAGTATCGCAAAAAAAGACAGATACAGATGTCATCGGCAGCTTTTCAAATACAGAAACTATTGTGTTCAATATCGTTTTTGTCAGAAACGGCACAGTGACAGGAACAAGGCACTACCTCTTCGACAAAGGCTTAGAACAAAAAGACATGCTTTCAGGCTTTTTGAAGCAGTACTATCTCAGACACGGTGAATTCGTGCCGAAAGAGATTATAGCCCCTTTTCCCTTTGATGATAAGGACTTGATCCAAGAATGGTTGTCAGATAGTAAAGATAGAAAAGTCGTGATAGCAGTCCCGAAAAGGGGTGAAAAGCTCAAGCTCCTTGAGATGTCAGACAGAAACGCAAAAGAGGCCTATTTACAGCACTCAACGACAGAAAAAGATTCAGAAGAGAAACTTGAATGCTTAAAAGAAGAGCTTGGCCTAAAAAAAGCACCAAAAGTCATAGAGGCCTTTGACATATCAACGATAGGGGGGCAGCATTCAGTAGGATCTATGGTGCAGTTTCGCGACGGAAAGCCGGACAAGAGCAATTACCGTAAGTTCAGGATAAAGACAGTAGACAACATCGACGATTTCGCAATGATGAGAGAAGTAATAACAAGACGATACACACGCCTGAAAAAAGAAAGCAAAGAGATGCCGGACCTTATCCTTGTTGACGGCGGGAAAGGCCAGCTCAGCATCGCCCTTGATGTCTTAAAAGAGCTCAACATCAGGAACCAGCCTATAATCTCGCTCGCCAAAAGAGAGGAAGAGATATACCTGCCGAACAGGGAAAAGCCAATAGTTCTCAAAAAAGACTCAAAAGCCCTTCTCCTTCTAAGGCACATAAGAGACGAGTCGCACAGGTTCGCCATCAGCTACCATAAACTGCTGAGGAAGAAAGGATTTGAAAAGTAAGAGATACATTTGAATCAAGAGTTATCTGATTTATGCCCAAAATTTAACACTTCTTTCTATCGAATCTGTCTCCGCATTAAAATGAGACAGCAATGCTTCCGGTAAATAAGGAAAATGAACATCCTTAAAATCAGCAGGCAATACTGACTCTTCAGAATCAAGAGATAAAACATCCTTGCATATCTTGCAGAAACCAAAAATATCTTCAGGCATCATCAGTGAATATGACCCTTCATCTCCTTTTTTCTTTGTAAAAAATGCATGAGTGCCATATATTTCATATGTTGACAACAGAGGATTCTTTTCATCTTCTCTCAGCTTCCTATACCTTGCTTCCTCAGTAAGGATGCAATGGAACGCTATATCATCTTCTGTCTCCAACGCAATCCATGGCTCAAAAAAATTCTTCTGATAAGGTATTATAACCCTAAAATCATCAGAGACATATATCCAAGCAGGCTTTGCGGCAAAGGTTTCCTTATCCTTGACATATTGCACATTATGCGCATCACCAAAATAAAGCTCTTTTTCAGGCAAAGAAAAAGCATCATTTATCAAATTCAAAGATTCAATATACTGCCATGCCATCGTTATCATCCTTCTGTCTTAGTTTAATCAGAGCAGTAAAACTTTAAATAAATTTGAATCACCAGATAACCACTATTTATATAAATTTACCTTTAAATAAAAACAGTATACGGTGAAATAAATGAACAAGCTAAAAGTAAGCCTGGTATTCAGCTCAGACATAGGAAAATTAAAGGCAGATATAGACAAAGCCATTCCTGAAATCCAAAAGACAATATCAGAAAAGCAGAAATCTTTCAGGATATCCGCAGACACGATAAAGAAGAATGAGCTGTTCCTCAACATAGAATCAGAAGGCTTCACCCACACATTCATACCGAGGATAAAGAACCTCATGATGCCTAACATCTCAAAACACAAGATAGGCATAAGATCATACCGCCTAATAGACTACATCCTCGAAATAGACCTTGAAAAAAAGCCAAAAGAAGAATTCAGCATACCTTTCACAAAAAAGACAGAATTCAAAGGCAAGAAAGTGATACTCACATTCGGCGAATCCTTCGATACCACACAGATTGACACAGGAGTCATAGAAAGGATAGCAGCCCTTGCAAAAGACAAGGCAGCAGCCCAGGATTACGAGGGAAAGGCAGAATACAACAGCATATTATGGACATCAAAAGAGAAGAAGCTCGCATACAAAGACGACCCTACAGAAGACATGATAAAAAGGAAATGGGTAATCCAGGGTCCGGGACAGGGCCAATGGTTCCATACACCCAACTCAACAGCATTATTCAAGGCAATGGAAACTATAGCAGTGGAAAAGATACTCAAACCGCTAGGATTCAAAGAAGTCATAGCGCCTAAAGTCGTACCCTTCGAGGTATGGGAAAAGACAGGCCACCTGAGCGGTTCAGAGCCTGAGATGTATTTCGTATCCCTGCCAAAGTCAAGAGACATAAAAGACTGGGAAGATGTCATAGATCACTACAAGATTACCAAAAAAGCACCGATAGACAAGATAAAAAAGATGCTCAAAGACCCGATGGGCGGTCTCTGCTATGCACAGTGCCCAACAATATACAACGCTTTTTCAGGCAAGACAATTGCAAAAGAAAGCCTGCCGGTACTTGTCTTTGACAGGTCAGGAGTATCCAACAGAAACGAGGCAGGAGGAAGGCACGGCATAGAGAGGGTAAACGAGTTCCACAGGATAGAGCCGGTCTTCATAGGCACTCTTGAACAGGTGGAAGACATAAAGAAAAAGCTGATGGAAACATACAAAGACATATTTGAAAACATACTTGAGCTTGAATGGAGATATTCAGATGTAGTTCCGTTCTATATGCAGCAGGCAGGCGGATTCGGAGCTGACAAGCAGGATGCAAAGAACTGGAAAGGAACGATAGACTTTGAAGGATACCTGCCGTACAGAGGAACAAGGAAAGATTCCGAATGGCTTGAGTTCCAGAACTTAAGCGTCGTCGGCGACAAGTACACAAAAGCTTTCAGCATCAAAGGCCAGGGCGTAGAGCTATGGAGCGGATGCACAGGAATCGGCCTTGAAAGATGGGTGGCGACATTCCTTGCCCAGCACGGTCTTGACAAGAAAAACTGGCCAAAAGGCTTCCTAAAATTCTTCAAAGATGTAGAAGAGATAAAGTTCTTGTAAAGTCAATAAAAATAAAATTTTAAGAACTTATATTTTCCTTCAATTTATTTAAACGTTTAATTTCTTCTTCAGGATTAGAACAAAATAGATGGTTGCCATAAACCAGCCATTCAATATAATTGTTTGCCATTTCTACCAAATCTTTTGTTTCTTCATCAGATTCCAGAGATTTTATCAGATGCATAATTTCTAAAGGAACCAGATTATCAAGTACATCTATTAAAGATTCATCCTGTAAAAGACTTTCAATCGCATCCGAATTGCCTCTATATATATCGATTGCACTATAATCTATTTTTTTGAGTGTTGGTGGATAAAATTCATCAAAATCTACAACATTATCACTTGCAGCTAACATTTTCGATATCTCCGAATAAGTTTCAGAAAATACAGGAGCTTCATTATATTTAATACAATATGTCCTTCCCCAAAAACCGCCAGACATTTTTGCAGCAGTAACCCTGCCTTCATTATCAAATATATATTCATCTCTCTTATCAGTTACAACATGAAACATATGAATCAACTTTATTAAAAACGAAAAATTTTATATATGTATCTATTTTTATCACGGAAAAGTAAAATTAAAAAAAACAAAAAAAGCTTTTAACTCTTTCTCCACAAGAATCAGACATGGGATTCACAATAGGTCTTGTAGGCAAGCCGTCAGCAGGCAAATCAACTTTCTTCAAGGCAGCTACCCTTGCAGAAGTGGACATAGCTTCATATCCTTTTACGACAATAAAGCCTAATGTCGGCACAGGATATGTAACAGTGCCCTGCGCAGACAAGTTTTTCGGCGTCCAGTGCAATCCAAGATTCGGCTTTTGCTTCAACCACACAAGATTTGTCCCGGTAGAGATAGTAGATGTCGCAGGACTTGTCCCGGGAGCCCATGAAGGCAAAGGCCTTGGAAACCAGTTTTTGAGCGATCTCAACCAGGCAGACGTCCTTATACACGTCGTTGACGCATCAGGTTCAACAAATGAGAAAGGCGAGCCTATAGGCGCAGGAAACCATGACCCTGCAAAAGATGTGAGGTTTCTTGAGAATGAGATAGACCTCTGGTACGCATCAATCCTCTGGAGCAACTGGAGAAAACTCGCAAGAAGCGCAAGCATGACTAAAAAAGGCATTGAGATTGAGATAGCCGAGCAGCTGTCGGCAATGAAAATCACAGAAGCTATTGCCGTAAAAGCCATAGAGCAGGCAGGACTTAAAGACAGCCCGGAACAGTGGTCCGAAGATGATATAAAGAGACTTTCAACCCTGCTCAGGAAAAACACAAAACCAATCCTTATCGCCCTGAACAAGATAGACATCCTGGGAGCAGAGAAAAACATAGAGAACCTGAAAAAAGAATTCCCCGACACCATGTTCATCCCATGCTCAGCAGAATCAGAGCTTGCCTTGAGAGAAGCGGCAAAGCATAAGATAATATCATACATTCCCGGAGACTCAGAATTCAAAGTCCTCAAGCCCGAAGTCCTCTCAGACAAGCAGAAGAAAGCATTAAACTTCATAACAGAATTATTAAAGAAAAACAAATCAACCGGGGTCCAGCAGACACTTGATGCAGCAGTATTTGATTTCCTGAAATACATCGCAGTCTTCCCCGGCGGCATGAACAACCTTTCCGACAGCAAAGGCAATGTACTTCCTGACTGTTTTCTGATGCCGCCAAAATCGACAGCAAAAGACTTTGCCTACGCGATACACACTGATTTCGGCAAGCATTTTCTTTACGCCATGGATGTCAAGAAAAAGTTAAGGATATCCGGCGACAAAGAGCTGGAACACGGCGATGTTATAGAGATAATAAACGCTGCGAAGTGATACATTTATAAATGTTCTATAAGAATTTTCATCTATGAGTGAAGAATATATTCTTTTGGCAATACCATATAACAGGCAGAAATCATGGGATATTAAAGGATTTCTTAAATGTGTATCAGAAAAAAATACATTGAAAGAAGTGACATCAGGAACAATAATCAACAATAATCCTGACCCGCATTTTCCTGAAGATAGACCTGAATATAATACAGTAAGAGAAACATTATCAGACATAATAGAACAATTCTCTGAGATTGATGAAAATCTGAAAGATTATCATTTCTTCACAGCAAAAATCCAGGACAGGGAAGCACTTAAAAAAGACCTCTCGTTAATTAAAGAGACATACCCACAATTAAGATATTCATGTTATACTGAATTAGCACCAAAAACGGAATAATTAAATAACCAAGATTTGTAAGTCCTATAACTTCTTCTATATTTAAACCCTGCCAAATTAAATTTTCATTTTAAAAAAATAAACATCACCATTACCAACAATACCTATATATATTTTCCAGAATAATATTCATCCATGAGTGAAGAATACATTATTTTGGCAGGCAATGTAGGAGGACTGCCGGACTTCTACAAAGCTTACGGATATCTTACACATATACAAGACCAAGAAACAATCAGCAAGCTATCTTCAACAGAGATATGTAATGACAACGATTTAGATATGCATTTCAAAGAATTTCCAGTTATAATGGATGCTCTTCAGAATATGGACAACCTTCCTGAAAGGTATACAGTATTCACAGCAGAAGTATTGGACAGGAAAACTCTTGAAAAAGATATTCCAAAGTTCCTGGATCGTTACCAAGAGATCCAATACAGGTTCTGCCAGAATGATGAAAGATATCTTGATATGGTACAGAAAATAAGACCAAAAATAGAAGAGATTCTTTCTAGATAAAATGAAGACTTGACTTTCTGATTGACCAAAAACAACCCAAAGCTTTTTAAAGAATATATATTATTTGAATTATATATTTTTTAATCGGAGATTATTGAAATGGCAATAGTTGGATATCATAAAGGAAAGATTCTGTACGACTCTGAAGATAAAGAGTCCGGCGACCCGAACAAGTCGCTCTGCCCAGAATGCAACAACGAGGTCAAGATGGAAAGGTCGCAGTCAAACAGGTTCTGCCCTATATGCGGTGCTGTCATAAAAAACCTCAGGGTAAAGATAATAAGAGACCACACACAGCAGTAAATCTATATCTACAAATAAAAAAAGAGAAAAAAGTCTAAGCGGCGTCAGTGAAGAATTTTCCTACCCTGTACCTGTCCTTAAGTTCTGCAAGCTTGCCCTTGTTCCAGTTTCCTACTGTAGACATATATCCTGTAATTCTTGTTATCTGATCTACATCACGTCCCTGGACAGTCTGTGCGATTATATCATCAACAGAGTTCTTCTTTAAAGCATCAAGAGTAACAAATATTTTCGTATCAAAATTATTGTTCTTCACAAAGACTCCTTTATCTCCATCCATTGTTATTTCAAGGCTCTTGGTCCTTCCAAGAGTTTCCAGCTGCTTATCTATTTCATACACATATAACACCCTTATATAATTTATAATATTATCTTTTATATACATTTATATAGTCAAACATTCACTTTGAATAATACTTGTTCTTCTGCTTCTGAACTGCATCTTTCTGCGACCCCGGCTTGTTAGCTCTCGGTCTTCCTGTATCCGGTTCCTTCCTGAATGTTATGTCAAGCTCCTTAAGGAAATCATTCATTCCCTTCTCAAGCGTTTGCGGACATCCCGCATGGCCATAGACACCGGAGTCCCCGAGGAAAAGAACTGTCCTGTCCGATACATAATCAAGAAGAAGAAGATCATGATCAATTATCATGCATGTCTTTTTCTTGTTCTCAACAAATTTTCGTATCATCTTTGAGAACTTCACCCTCTGCTCAACATCAAGATATGCAGACGGCTCGTCAAGAAGTATAAAATCAGAATCCTTAGACAATGCGACTGCGATAGCAACCCTTTGCAGCTCGCCTCCGCTCAGAGTAGAAATCTTGTTGTCAAGTATCCCTTCAAGCTCAAGAGGTTTCACTATATCTTTATTGTATTCTGTCGTGCCGAAATATTTTGAGACAGATGACAGAAGCTCCGAGACAGTCCCGGTGAAATCAGAAGACAGATACTGCGGTTTGTATGCAATCTTTATCTTTGACTCAAGCTTTCCCTTGTCCGCTTTCATATCGCCTGCAAGTATCTTCGCAAAAGTCGTCTTCCCTAATGCATTCGCACCAAAGACCCCAAGAACCTCACCTGTATATATGTAACCTTTTTTTATGTCAAAAGAGAAATCCCCAAGCTTTTTTGAGATGTCAGGATACTCTATTATCTTCTCCACACCTTTGAATACCTGACCTTGCGCATGGAACGATATCGCCTCATCCCTAAACCGTATGTTCTCTTCCCTTATGAAACCGTCAAGATATATGTTTATGCCTCTCCTTGAGCTGTAAAGCTTGGATATGACACCATATGCGCCGGCATGGCCGTATACAATGTGAATATTGTCTGCCAGAAGATCAAGAGTCGCAAGGTCATGCTCCACGACCACGACTGCCTTCCCTTCAGCAGCAAGCTCTCTTATCGTCCTTGCGACAATAAGCCTGTGCTTAGCATCAAGAAATGATGACGGCTCATCAAAATAATATACATCAGCATCTTTAAGCATGGTCTGGGCAATAGCAAGCCTCTGGAGCTCGCCTCCGCTGAGCTTTCCTATATCCCTATCCATAATGCCTGAAAGATTCAGCTTCCCTGTAATATCCTCAAGCTTTCCTCTCTCATCTTTCAAGAGATCTTTCACCTTTCCTTTGACCTGCTTGGGTATAATGTCCACCTGCTGCGGCTTGTAGACAGTCCTGATCTTACCGGAAAAAAGATCTATCAGATAGTTCTGCAGTTCAGTCCCCCTGAACTTCTTGATAATATCAGCATCTTGAGGAGGATTATCATAATTTCCAAGATTAGGCCTGATACTGCCTGAAAGTATCTGGAGCGCAGTAGTCTTTCCTATCCCGTTTGCCCCGAGAAGCCCTATTACCTCCCCTTTCTTTATGACAGGAAGGCCATACACCCTGAAAGAATTCTTACCATACTGATGTACAATATCTGTAAGCTCATGCGCAAGATTTATGACAGTGAGAGCCTTGAACTGACATTTCTTCGTGCATATCCCGCATCCTATGCAAAGATCCTCATTTATGATTATCTTATCATCTTTGGCAAGGATAGTCTCATCGCCGGATCTCACGCCCGGGCAGAACCTGATGCACGGCTTATCGCACTCATTGAAACGGCACTTGTTCATATCCACGACTGCAATCCTTGATGTTGCCATACTCTTCACCTGATACATTAACTATTCAGGCAAGGTTTTATAAATTTTAGGTGCTTTATTTATGTTGTGATTATTTGTGAGTGAAGATTTTGATACTGCAACTGATGAATATACCATTGATGGATATATAAACGCTGACAAAGAGATGATTAACTATTTTCTTGATGCATGCAAATATTTATACAACAATGAAAATGAGAATTGCCTGATTATAGCCGATGAACAATTAAGCAATATATTTTTCTATCGCATTGAGGTCATAAAGAAAAACAATGTTATAGATAAGAAAAAACCATTACAGTTAATATATTCTGAATCTCTTATGGTTGATAAAGATGAATATATAACAAATATCTCTGAATTCGATTCCCCTTTAGATATGATAAATTCATTATTGGTGGATGTGCCTATCATGATTCTCAATAATGACCCGTTAGGGCCAAAACTTTCAATATCAGATATACTTACAGACAGACTGGTTCAATATTACACACCTCTGATAGAATTAACAGAAATGAATGAAATATTAGGGGAAATGGAATATATAGGATGCACATCAGAACTTGACGGTATCAAGGAAACGCCTTTTGAAAGGTCAATTATAGAAGCTATAAATAAATCAGAAGAAAAAGTTATAGACCCCTTAACACAAGAAGCTA
>WTCA01000087.1 GCA_013138805.1 archaeon
ACATCCTTCGGTATTATTACAACAGTAGGAGTACCTGAATTGTTAAGATACCTCTCAACCGCACCATCTCTTCTTTTTTTCGGCATCAACACCACCTTCTTATCTTATACGAGGCTGACGCTTCACAGAAGAAATGTGTCAAAAAACCGGAAATGATATCCTGATATAAAAATATCAAAAAGTTGAGTTCAACCGCGAAGAATCAGCAAGTCCTGTACAGGTGCATTAAAGCACCAGCATCAGCACAATAAAAAACAGCACACTAACTAAGTTAAAAGACTTGAACTTGGATATGTTTGCGTCAGCGTACATAAGAAAATATAAGGGGTTTGAAAATATATATAGTTTTCGCCGGGATTGACATAATTCACTTCAAAAGATGCTTCATCTCGGAACTGACAATCTTCCCGGTTATCGCATCAATCTTAATCTTATACAAAAACAGGTTCGTGCTGAATAAAGTAATGGTCCAGCACTCGTTCTTATACTCATTGTTATGATGAAGAGTGATAAAGATCTTATTGGTCTCATGAGGAAACTCAAGCTCAGACCTCTCCATTGCAGAGGAAAGTATCTTTGTGACAGGAATTGTTATCTTTGACATATCAATAGGCTTGATCTCAGTATCATGTATCCTTTTAGAAGTCTCTATATGTGTAACATCATCACCTTTAACAAGAAAGTTAGTAAGCTCAGAAGTCTCCGCATTGAAATAGTTAACATTCCACCTGTCAATAACACTGCTGTCAGGAGTTATCATAGCAAAAGCTGATGCGAGGACAAGACCATTCTTATCTATCAGCGACTTTGCTTTTTCATCGCCCTCAACCTTCTCCACAGCATCTCTCTCAAGAAATTTTATCTCGTAATCCATATCAACATAACTCCAATACTATACAATAAGTAAAAGAACTCTTTTATTTGTTTGTGACAGACACAAAAAGAAGAGAAAGACCAGAATTAAAATAGCTCAACTCTTTATCCCAAAAACCTTCTTGGCAATATCCCAATCTTTCATGCCATCAACTTCAATCTTTCCGATGTATAGAGGTTTATCAGAAAAGATATCGATAAAGTCTTTATCAAACTTAATCCGCCTTGCAGAATCATAAATCCTATTCAATAAAATCTTATGAGCTTCAGGCTTGTTATTCTTATAAAAATCAGGCGCAGTCTCAACATTTCTCAAACGTTCTACATTATGCAATACTGGTATCAACTTAGATTTCTCATATATATCTTTCCTGTTCTTCTCTACATCAAAAATAGTGGCACCATCACGAATATCCACAGGAACAGTCCATTCTAAACATTCATCAAGCAAATCCTTATAAGATTCAGAAGACCGATCAGAATTCCTAAAACTTTCAAGAATAGAACTGTACACAACCCCATTATACTTCTCAATAAGCCATGGATATGTAAGGCTAAGAATAAGACCGGCAAAAGATTTCAGCTTTCTGGAAGCGTCCTTACCCGAAAAGACAATAGCATTATCAAAAATAAGCTTATCAACATCTTCATCTCCGGTCAAGGATTTTTCAGTAGTTATAATCGTACCGCCGTCACGCTCAGGAAATACCGGCTTGCCTTTGCTTTCAAAACTGTCCACAATAGCGATGCCTGATTTCATTCCATATAACGGATTCTCACCCTTGCACCTGCCAAGAACCACAAGACCGCCATTCATATTCTTGAACGGATACGCGCCGTTGACAGAATCCAATACAGCAACACCGCCTTCCATATCCAGTCCAAAATGGTTTCCATCTATCCTTTGACCCTCAAGAACACCGCCATATCTTTCACGTCCTATAAACTTTCCATAAAGATTTCTAAATGTAACAGAACCGCCTATCTGGCCTGAAAATGCATAATCTGTTTTTCTCTTTTTTCCAGAACGGTTATTGATTTCCACATAACCGCTTACCAGCCTATTAGCGAAATAAGGTCCTATAACTTCATCAGTTGAAACAATAAGATGCTCCGGGCCAAGATCGTTGCCAAGACCGCTCAAACAGTTTTTGAGCACAATTCTTGGAACTGAAATAAGACTTTTATCAACATTAAAATATGATGGCTCTTCCACTAAAGTATTTCCATCAAACCTGAAAAATAAATCAGGAGCTGAACCATCAGAACTAATATAAAACACCAATATATCCTTGACACCGAATATATATAAACTTTTCACCCCTTTGAAATTAAGAAAAGCAAAAATTAAAAAAACACACAGAATTAAAACCGGGTGACGAAACATACTCTGTAATACATAAAAGAATACAATTAAAAGAACAAACCAAAGCATAAAAACCTTTATAAAGCTTATTCTCAAACTTAAACATGCGTATTCTTATTTAAACAAATAATTATGCGTTCCTAGGATGTGAGCGTTCCGTAATTAATACGGATGCCAAAAAGGCAATGCTTGAACGGGATTGAATTCAAAAAAGGTGAATTCGATGGGAATGTACAAATACATAAAAAAGATCTGGAAGACTCCTAAAAAGAGCCTTGGCCCTCTATGGCAGCAAAGGCTGATCAAATGGAGAAGGACAAACACTATCGAAAGGGTAGATAAACCCACAAGGATAGACAGGGCAAGAAGCCTCGGCTACAAGGCAAAGCAGGGCTTTGTCATAGCAAGGGTAAGAGTCATAAGAGGCGGAAGAGAACGGCCAAGAGACAGGGCAGGAAGAAAACCGAAAAAGTCAGGTTACAAAGTGTTCAACCCGGCAAAATCACTGCAGTGGACATCTGAAGAAAAGGCTCAGAAAAAGTATCCGAACATGGAAGTCGTCAACTCATATTATGTCGCAGAAGACGGCAGATACAAATGGTACGAAGTCATTCTTGCAGACCCGGATCATCCGAGCATAATAAACGACAAGGACATAGGATGGATATCAAAACCTGCAAGCACAAGGCGTGTATTCAGGGGAAAGACATCTGCAGGCCAGAAAGCAAGAGGCCTTGTCAGGACAAAAGGCAGGGGCGCAGAAAAGATACGCCCATCCATAAGAGCCAATAAAGGCCTTGGGAAATAAAAAGGTGATTTGAATGATGATAAAATTTGTAATAAGTGATCCAAAGACAGGCAAGTCCTACCAGAAAGAATTTGAGGACAAGGCAGTCTCAGGCATAATGGGAAAGAAAATAGGCGACGAGATTGACGCAGGCATCCTCAGCCTTCCGGGATACAAAGTCACAATAACCGGCGGCTCTGACACGGACGGGTTCGGAATGAGAAAAGATGTTGACGGATCCTCAAGAAAAAGACTGCTTCTCAAGAGAGGACCAGGATACAAATACAACAAAGGCATAAGGATAAGAAAAGGTGTAAGGGGAAACACCTTAAGTTCAGCCATAGCACAGGTCAACATGAAGATTACAAAAGCCGGAGCAAAAAAGATTGAAGATCTTCTCGGCGCAAAAGAAGAAGAAAATTCTGAAGATAAAAAAGAGTGAAAACTCTTCCCTTTTTTACCTTTTTATAATTATCCCCCTATATTCTCTTATGCAAAATAACATAGACAGGCTGAATATAGACGGTAAAGAGATAATTCTTGTAGGCACAGCGCACATATCAAAAGATAGTATTGAGCTTGTCAAAAAGACCATAGAAAAAGAGAAACCGGATACAGTATGCGTAGAGCTCTGCAAGTCAAGATATGATTCTATAACAAAAAGCAAAACATGGGAAGACACAAAGATAACAGAGCTCATAAGAGACAAGAAAGCATACCTCTTTCTTTCAAACCTCCTTCTTGCAAATTTTGAAAAAAAGATGGGCGAACAGGTCAAGGTGAAGCCCGGAAGCGAGATGATAGAAGCAATAAATGTTGCAAAGAAGAAGAAGATAAAGATAAGCCTTGTAGACCGAGACATACAGACCACTCTCAAAAGAGCATGGAGAAATATGGGGCTTAAAGAGAAGTTCAGGATGTTTTTCCTGCTCTTTGAAGGCATGTTCTTCGCAGACGAGCAGATAGATGAGAAAAAGATAGAATCAATGAAAGACAAAGACATGCTCAACGAGATGCTCAAAGAGCTTGGCCAGTACATACCAAACATAAAAAAAGTAATCATAGACGAAAGGGACGCCTACATTGCCGAAAAAATAAAGGAAACAAAAGGAAAAAAGATAGTGGCAGTTGTAGGTGCAGGCCATATCCCTGGCATAAGGAAAAACATGAAAAAAACAACAGACTTAAAAGCGCTTGAAAAGATACCTGAAAGGAAAAACATATCCAGATATATCAGCTGGTCAATACCTGTCATATTTACAGCACTTATAATCTACGGGTTTCTGGGGCATGGCGCAGAAGTCACGATAAGCATGCTTTGGAAATGGCTCTGGATAAACGGCACCCTTTCCGCCCTTGGCGCATTGATTGCCCTTGCAAACCCGATAACGATCATAGTAGCATTTCTTGCAGCCCCTCTGACATCACTAAATCCTATGCTTGCAGCAGGATGGTTCGCAGGCTATGCGGAAGCAAAAATGAACGAGCCAAAAGTAAAGGACTTTGAATCCTTATCTAAACTAAACGGAATAACTGATTTCTGGAGAAACAGGGTGACAAGAATACTCCTAGTCGTCGTGTTGGCGAATCTTGGAAGCACGATAGGGACTTTCATCGCATTGCCATACCTTGCAAGCCTTCTTTAGACAGTAATCTCGCTCAACAGTTTTGTAGCCTTGCGCATTGCTATCTTTTCAATGTAATCCAGTAAAGTATTATTCGGCACAAAATCACCAATCTGGATAGAGCCTATAGCAGAATCAATATGAAGATTAATCTTTTTGTAAGCGACCATAGCAGAAGAAAACTTTTCCTCATCACCGCTATCCAGACAGTCACAAAGAGCAGACAGAGTATTATAGAACATCGGAACGAAACAATCAGTTCTATTGCAGGCAATATCACATTTTTCAAAATATTTCACTTGATTGCTTGTTGCTTTCGAAAGACTTGCATCATACAGATATTCAATAGAATTCGAATCTGTTTTTTCCAGCTTTAAGCCAATAAGATGTTTCTTATATCCTATCTCATATTCCAGCTTTCTAAGCTCAGAAACACCAATATTACCACTTAACATAAACAACACAAAATACTATTGCTATACAATCTTTATAAATGTTTATAGACCCTCAGAATCTCATCTTCCGGAACCAAACACCCTTGCCTTCATCCTATGGAAAACATGACCTGTTGACTTAAGCTTCTTTTCCATCTTATCAACAAGAAGAATAGTATCAAGAGCAACATCAGGATTCACAGATATAGAGTCTATGCCGCACTCCACTAAAAACTTCGCAAAGTCAGGATAATCCGACGGTGCCTGGCCGCAAAGCCCTACTTTCCGCCTAGGGCTGTGCTTATGCGC
>WTCA01000088.1 GCA_013138805.1 archaeon
ACTAACAGCAAATGCAACTTTAACAAATGACGATTACTGGTGGTGGGTCAATTGCAGTGACGGGACTAATACAAACATAAGTGAAAAAAGAAATATTAGCATCAACGTTTCCGGCGTCACAGCCCCGGAAATAAACTTCACAGAACCTCCAACACCACCAAACGACACAACAACCACAAACACAAGCATCGAAATAAACGTCTCAATCACAGAACTTAATTTAGACGAAGTCAAATTCAACTGGAACGGGACAAATTATACAATCTTCAATGACAGCCTGGTTTTAATGATGAACTTTGATAATGTTTCTGCTCTTGGAGAAAATAATACTCATGTTGTTGATGTAAGTGGCAATGGGAATAATGGTACATGGGAAAATTCTACAACAGGAGATATTAATTACACAACAGGAAAATATAACTTAGGAATAGAGTTTGACGGTATTGATGATGCGATAACAGTTGCAGACGACCCTTCTTTAGATGGTTTTACTTCCGGGTTTACAGTCAGTGTCTGGGTAAAATATGATGCACTAAATACGGCCTACATAGTTAGCAAATATGATACAGCAAATGAGCAAAGGGCATGGATTTTAAAACAACAAAACTCTTCAGAAGCCAGAATTTATGTGTGCGCTGATGGTATTACCGCTAAAATATCGAGCTTTTCCTTTTCACCGCAGACAGATACATGGTATCAGATGGTTGGTGTTTGGGAAAGTAATGAGAATCCGACATTATATGTTAATGGAGAAAATCAAAGCGTTATTTCATATGGGGATATAGTTTCTTCAATCAATGACAGTACATCCCCTTTGAGAATTGGCAGCAGTTATCTGGGTAATTCCGTTGTTAATGGTACAGTAGACGAAGTAAGAATCTGGAACCGTTCTTTATCTGCTTCAGAAATCCGGCAGCTTTACTTCACAAACCTGAACAAATACGACCCAGACAAATGGGCATTGTATGTGAACCAATCAAAGAATTCAACAGACGGTCTGGATGACGGGGTTTATACTTACCAGGCATTTGCTAAAGATACCGCAGGAAAGCAAAACCAGACCGAGACAAGGACAGTCACGATAGATACAGTAAACCCGGAAATTGAATTCGTCGACCCCACACCTGATGACAACAACATCACAAACAACGACTACACCTACATCAATGTCACAGCAACAGACACCAACAGCATCACCGCCTTTATCGACTGGAACAATTCTTTGGTCGGCTGGTGGAGATTCAACCTTGAAGCAGGAGAAGATGATACTGACGTAGTAGACTGGTCAGGCAGCGGCAACAACGGAACCCTGGAAAACATGAATTCTGGATTAGACAATTGCACAGATAACTGTTCCGGCTGGACAAGCAGCGGCAAATTCGGAAAAGCTATACGGTCTGACGGTTATAATGACTATATTGATGTTACTTCTTTTACAAATATCCCTGATGGCAATGAAGATTATACCTATGAATTATGGTTTTATATTTCTTCTCTAAAAGATTATAATTCTCTCTTTTCAATAGGTGACAATGATATAAATCAAATTGTGTATATAATTATCCCTGCTGATGGTGAGATTAATGTTGTTCATTTTGGTGGTGGTGAATATGATTGGGGTACAGGAGTCTATGTGGATGCGGGCAAATGGTATCACTTTGTATTGACATGGAATGGCACAACCGAAAAATTATATCTTGATGGGGTGCAGGAAGCAATACAAGATAATGCTGCTTATGATATTGATCTGACTGAATTTAAAATAGGATATTGTTTCTATAGGCCGCTGGGAGAAAGACATTTAGACGGCACAATCGATGAATTCCGCATCTGGAACCGCGCCCTTTCCCCTGAGGAAATCAACGCCTCCTACAACGCAGGGCTATACAGGTTAGAGACTAATTACACAAGCCTCGCCGACGGCACATACGACTACACAGCATACGCACAGGACTTGGCCGGCAACCTAAACCAGACAGAGACAAGGACAGTCACGATTGACACTCAGGCACCATCAGTTTCAATAGAATCACCCGAAAACAAGACCTACAACATAAGCACAATCTACTTCAACCTCACAGCATCAGATGCAGTCACAACAGTAGAATGGTGCGGCTACATTCTTGACCATCTGACACGGCCGTCATGGTCAATCCCTTGGGATTACAGCAGGAAGATTACAGTCAACAACACGCAAAACTCAGAGAACCTCACAGACTATCAGACTCTTGTAAACCTCACCTCTGCAAACTTCAACTTCGCAAATGCCAACTCAGACGGCAATGACACAAGATTCACATGGCTCAATGGAACGACAGAGCAGAACATATCTTTCTGGATCGAATCCTGGAACTCTACAGAAGAGGAAGCACTTGTATGGGTAAAGGTGCCGTATGTCGCACCGAACACCAACGGGTATGTCTATATGTATTATGGGAATGCAGGGGCAGGCAGCGCCAGTGACGGTCGTACAACCTTTATTGTATGGGATGATTTTGATGGTGGAACAGAACAATGGACGGAAACAGATGATAATGCCTTAATTACGATTGACCGGATCACTAACAAACGAATTGATTTCGCACTTGCGGGTCAAACAAATGAACGCGTATATATTGACAAAGGTTCCGATATAGGTAATTTTGTAATGGATTTTACGATGAAGATAACGAGTGATGGTAACTCAAATGTTGTCGGTGCCGGTGTATCTGATACATTGAATTGGTTTAGTGGCTGGAATGATGGTATTCATGGAGGTGTATATACACAGAGAGCAGGGAATCAAAACTTCTGGCCATTGACGGTATATTCAGACGGAACCGTATATCGAAACGGGGGTTTAGATGCTAATTACGAAGGCACAACATATTACTATACATTAATTCGCAACGGTTCAACAAAGAAAGGATATATTTACACGGATAACGAACGAACCACGATTAAAGCAAGCGGGACATTAACTTATTCTTTACAAGATTTGCGATATATCTACGCGATATCTAATCATTATAATGATCCTGGATACACAACAACAATGACGGGCTGGGTGGATGATCTCCGCATCCGCTCCTACACCGCAACCGAACCCAACACAATCATCGGCACAGAAGAAGGCACATACCACACCATGTCAAATGACGCCGGCAACCATTACACAGACCTAAACGCTTCAATGACTGAAGGTCAGCATAATGTCATCTTCCGCTGCAACGACAGTGCCGGCAACATCAACACTACAGATGCTGTATACTTCTACATAGACACCACGGCACCGCAAGTTACAGGCCTTACAATAATCCCAACAATAAACTCAGCAGGCATCAATTACACAAACAGCACCTTCACCATAAACGCCACAGTCTCAGACTCCGGCATCGGCCTTAACACAACCACCTGCGAATACTCCTTAAACAACGGCTCATCCTGGACCGGCGCAACCTACAGCGGCAACAACTGCACAATAACCCTCAACAACCAGCCCGACCAATCAGTCTACAACATCTCTATGCGCATAACTGACAATGCATCAAACACAGGCAACTCCACAACAATCCAGGTAACAATAGACGGCGCATCACCTACATTATCAATTGACCCGTCCTCACCTGCTTGCTCAGAAGACACAACACCTGGCTTCAATTTAACAGTCTCTGATTCAGGCGTCGGCGTTGACACCTGCGTCTTTTACATCTATGTCAACGG
>WTCA01000051.1 GCA_013138805.1 archaeon
TTTCACGCGACGAAATAACAACATCAGGCATAGAGTTAAAAGACCTCGTATGGTGGCCACCTGAAACAAACAAGACCGTAGAAGGATACCTTAAACAAAGGGACAGTATAAAATTCCACATAGACAACATTAAAAAAGACTATGGCATTACAATAGAAGCAATGACAAAGATACACATCCCAAAAGATAACCTGATGCAAGATGAAAATAATGATATAGGTATCTTCGCAAAAAAAAGAACAGACACATTCAAATCATACCCTCACAAGCTAACAATAAGCACAGAGCACACAGATTTCATAGTTAATCTTGTAGAGCACGGCTACACAATCAATCAAAAGAAAATCCAGGAAGATAAGATGGCAGCTGCAATGATGGCTGACATAGATATCCAGGATATCTTAAACAACAAACTAAACTACAAACAGCTAAACGAATACGAAACAGGCAATAAAGTCTATATCTAAAAAACCAACTTCTAAAAGAAAAAAATAGCGGGAAGAGGATTTGAACCTCTGACCTCCGGGTTATGAGCCCGGCGAACACTCCAAGCTATTCCATCCCGCTTCGCTAAAAACAATATAAGAACAAGCGAATATATACAATATAATGCTTATTTTTATAAGCTTAACTATTGGAAAGGCAATATTTATGATAATAGGTATAGATGAGGCAGGCAGGGGACCGGTCATAGGACCTATGGTAATCTCAGGTGTCCAGATAAAAAAAGATGATGAACAGGCCTTAAAACACCTGGAAGTGAAAGACTCAAAGCTCCTCACACCAAAAAGAAGGGAAGAACTGTACAATAACATAGAAAAGATGGCAGATAACATAAAGACAATAACAATAGACGCGCAGACAATAGACACCCTAAGAAAGACAAAATCCCTAAATGTAATAGAGCTTGAGGCCTTCGCAGAGATAATCAACAGCCTGAAAGCAGACAAAGTATACCTTGACCTTCCCGAGCGCAACTCAGACTTTGCTGAACGCCTGAAAGCGAAAGTTAAAAGAAAGATAGACCTCACAGCAGAGCACAAGGCAGACGAAAAATACCCCGTAGTATCAGCAGCATCAATAATAGCAAAAGTCACAAGAGACAGTATTATAAAAGCAATAGAAAAAGATATAGAAGAACCCATAGGATCAGGATACCCGAGCGACCCGATAACAAAACAATTCCTGAAAAACTTTTACAAGAAAAACAAGAGCTTCCCACCCTTCGTCAGGCATTCCTGGGAAACAATAAAAAAGATAACAGACCAAGACAAACAATCAAGATTGACCGGATTCTAAAGCTTCTCACGCCTGAGAAACCGCAACAGAAAACAGTTCATAATATATGAAAAAAGGCCGAATGCATAATCACCGCAATTCTCAATAAAGTCCATATCCCTAAACACAGGAGTCCTGGAATTAAATATAGCATACCTAAAGCTTACGCCGGGATAAGTGCACAGCTCACGAACGCCGTCACGACGATGCGCAAGAAAATAATATTTACAGTGCTTACATCTATTCTTAGCAACACCAGACATAAATATCAACACATAAAAACAAAAATCAATTAAAAAAATAAAGAAAAAAGGTCTTAAAAGACCATACTATTATTCAAGATTTAACCGAAAAGAGATCCAAGACCGGCAGCTGCTTCTTCAGGTTTCTTCTCTTCTTTCTTCTCTTCCTTTTTAGCTTCAGCCGCAGGAGCTTCTCCGCCAGCTGCAGGTGCAGCAGCAACAGGTGCTGCAATAGCTGATGTCTGTATAGCCTCTTCTATGTTAACGCCATCAAGCGCAGCCACAAGTGACTTTACTCTCGCATCATCTGCTTTTGTACCGGCAGCATCAAGAACTTTCTTGACACTTGCTTCCTCTATCTTCTTTCCTGTAGCATGTAACAGCATTGCCGCATATATGTATTCCATATCAATTCCTCCAATATCACATTAGTATTTCTTAACCGAACAGGGACCCAAGACCTGCAGCCATATCTTCCGGCTTCTTTTCCTCTTCTTTCTTAACAGGTTCAGTTTTATCCCCGTCACCATCATCAGCATCCTGCACAGCTTCCTGCTTTACGACAGCAATCCCACCTCTTGCATCATCAGGTAGGATAGAGGCCACAGCATTCATCTGTGACTGTGCCTTTGAGATGAACATCAAAATAGTCTTGCTGTTTGCCACACCGGCATTGACAGCAAGATTAAGCGCTTCCATATGAGCTTTACCAATCAACACAGGCAATGTACCTTTCGTAATAACACCCGCATTTATAGCAAGATTGAACGCACCGGCATACGCCGAAGAAATATCAGACACATAAGAGCCTACATCAATATCAAGAGTCTTCCTGTCAAATACAACCCCGTCCTCAAACACGGCCGCAATGTTAATGCCTATCTCCATCGGTTTTATGCCAAGCTGCATAAGTATAGATGAAAGGTCTGCAGTTATTACATCCCCTTCGCCCACAGCTTTAGAATCCTCTGAAATGACAATCTTGTCGCCCTGAATCCTTGCCTTTATGTTCGCCTTCTGCAGGATACCAATTATAGGACCGGGAGGCAGGTTTGTTTCACCCTCAGGAACAATTATATCCCTTGGTGCCTTATCACCCTCTTTTGCAAAAGCCTCAGCCTTGCTCTTCTTAAGTGTCGCAAAAAGCTTGAAAGGGTTCTCATCTGAAAATATCAATGCAGGTATAGCAACAGGTATATTAAAAAGCTCAGAGACACCTTTCTTGCCGGAAGCATCAAAAGCCCTATTTATAAGCCTTTTCTTTGCAACAACAACCTTACATATATCTCTCGTATCCTGCTTGATGCTGTGCATATGCGCCGCAGGAAGCTTACTAAGTTCAAGGAGACCTACAACCTTATGATCATCAATAAGCTTGGCAAGTTCCTTTACTTTGTCTAATTTATACTGCTGAACCATACATACCACCCTATCTTATCCTCACCGCAGGACCCATCGTCATCTTAAGGTAGATTGACCTGATGTTATGCTGCTTATTCGCTAGCTTTAATGTTATAGCATTTATGGCATATACAATGTTTGCTTCAATCTCATTGTCATCCATCTTCTCTCCACCCACAAGACAGTGTATAACTGGAGAATCCTTAAGCGCGACACGTGTTGTCTTCTTGAACTTTTCAATCAATGGCTTAGGGTCTGCCTGTGGAGGCAATGGCTGAGGCATCTTGTTCCGGGGCCCCATAACCCTTCCCAGACTCTTACCAATCCTTGCCATGAACGCCGGTTCAGCTATGAAAAAATCAACATCATCAACAAGATTCTTGGATTTATTCTTATCCTTTTCAATCTTTGAAAGATCATCACCTGTAATAAATACATCAGCAATGCCTTTTGACTTGGATACAAGCTCTTCTCCTATCACCGCAACCTTTGAAGGGTTTCCTCTCCCATTAGGCAGTACTATATCTTCCTTAAACTTGTTTTCCTGTTTCTTGAGATCCAGCCCTTTAAGATTAATAGCAATCTCTACAGACTGAGTGAACTTGCGTTCCTTTGAATCTTCCCGAATCTTCTTGATAGCATCCTGTATATCGCTCATAGTATCACATAAATAATCATTTATTCTCAGGCTTATCCTCGCCGCCATCGTCCTCTTTCTTGGCTCCGGTCTTAGGTAGAAGCTTATCGATGACATCCTTATGGATATTCTGCTCCTTAAGACGGAACCTTATATCATCAGCATTCTTGCCTTTCATCTGTGATATAAGATCTTTAGCCTTTGTCTCTTCCTCAGCATGCCTCTTCTCAATATCTTCAGCAAGCTGTTTCTTCTCTTCTTCCATAACCTTAAGTTCTTCAGCAGTAAGCTCTGTCTTCCCTGAAAGAATCTTTGTGTCAAAGACACCATTATTAATATCCTGTGTAGTTTCTCTGGCATGCTTTCCCTCAACCATTACACCCAATGAGACACATGTGCCACATACTGTCTTGACAGCAGCTTTCATATCTTTTGCGCCCATAGACTCCTGCTTCATCTTGGCAATCTTTATAGCCTGCTCAATCTTCATATCAGCTATAAGCTCTTCGCCGGGCTTGTGCGCCCCTTTCTCTATACCGAGCTCTTTCTTGATAAGCTGCGAAGTCGGAGGAGTTCCGACAGTTACCTTGAAATCTTTTGTGTCCTCATCAATTATGACTTTGACCGGCACTTTCATGCCTGAAAAATCCTTTGTCTTATCATTTATAGCACCGATAACATCACCGATGTTCACGCCCATAGGTCCCAGAGCCGGCCCTAAAGGCGGTCCTGCTGAAGCCTTCCCGGCATCCACAAGTGTCTCAATCGTCTTCATTCCCATGATATATCAACAAATCAATTATTTATTTTCTTCAAAAGGTCAAGCTTGATAGTTATAGGTATAGGCACAGTAGCATCGACAAGCTCTACCTTTGCCTCGCCCTTCTGGTCATTTATTCTTGTAACTTTTGCCTTCTCTTTCTTGAAAGGTCCGCCTATGACTTCCACAAGGTCGCCTTCCTTAAATGTAACAACTTCTATTTTCTGTGTAAAGAAACTTTCCAGCTGCTCTATATCAACAGGTTTTCTGATAAGCCCTTTGACATGAGGCACGCTGCGCAGTTCTTCCACTATAGATTCCTCATCATCGCCTTCAACAAAGATATAGCCCTTAAGCTCTGCCGGACTCATAACAGCCTTTATAGGCCCTGAAGTCCCGCCGACCTTAACATTTATGGAATCTATAGCTGTCTTCTCACGCCCTACAGTAGTGCGAACAGTAAATATCATAATAGATCACTCTTAAAATATATTTGTCAGCTTACCGAACAGGTATATCAGAAACCCGATAAGCCCGATCATCAGCATACCAATCCCTGTAATTTTAGCAGACGCCGAAAACTCGTCTCTCGACGGCTTCTTAGTTATGCCAAGCACTCGCTTCCATTCCTGAATCTTTCTTTTCAAGTCAAATTTCATGCCAATCACAGAACAAGCTCTCTCCTACCTAAGTAGTCATGCAAGCTGATAATGATATCTAAAATTGCAAGGATATCTTTATAAATGTTTATGGAGGATGAAAACCTCAAACCTTAACCTTCACAACATCCCCATACTTAATCTTCTTAACATTATGCGTAAGCATTATCTCTTTTTCGACACCCTTAAAGATAGAAGGCACCACAGCCTCAGACACCTCGCTCTTCAATGAAAGCCCGGCATCCTTCTTCGCCTTCCAGACAGCCCCGTTCAAGGCGACAATATCATCTGTAGCAAGAACAGTCTTAGCCGTCTTCTCAGCAGAAGGAAACTCTAAAGCATGCACATCCTCACCCTTAAGATCCATATATACCTTGTAAGTCAAAAAAGGAATCACAGGAGAGACGACCTTAAGCACAGTCTCAAGACAGTAGTTCAGCGTCGAGACAGCGCCTCTCTGCTCTTCCAAAGAAAACTTCCCCTCAGAATTATACGCCCTGTTCTTCACAAGCTCAAGATAATGCGACGAGAAAGTCTCCCATATAAAATGCTTTATCTCAATCATAGGCTTATGGAAATTATACTTAGCATACTCCTTATCAGCCAGCTTCACAAGCCGCGAGACCTCAGCCCGTATCCAAAGATCAAGATCATTAAGCTCAGCCTTCCCGGAACCGGCATCAAACATAGATATAAACCGCGAAACATTCCAAAGCTTAGCAAGTGTCTTGCCGGCACCGTCTATCCTGTCATACGAGCACCGAAAATCAGTCCTGTCAAGATTCCCTTCCACAGCAGCCCAAAGCCTGAACGGCTCAGCACCACATTTATCAAGTATCTCCCGTGGATCAAGCACATTACCCAGTGACTTAGACATCTTGATACCCTTATCATCAAGTATATGGAAATGAACAAACACATCCTCAAAGATAGGCTTATCTAAAAGAAGATACCCTTTAAGAAGTGTATAATATAACCATGTCCTCACAATTTCCTTCCCCTGCGGACGAAGCGAGCAAGGCATAGACTTCCTGAAAAAAGCATCATCCTTTGAATATTTAAGCACATAAAGCGGCGAGTTAGAGGAATCAAACCATGTATCAAATACTCTCTCGTCACCTCGGAAGTCCGAAGCCCCGCACTTTGAACACTTATCAACAGGGCACTTCTCTTTCCATGGATTATGCAATTTCCCTTTTTCAGGAACAATAACCTCACCGCATTTATTGCAGTACCAAAGCGGAATAGGCGTAGCATAATATCTTCGGCGGGATATAGGCCAGTCAATGCTCACCCCCTCTATCCAGTCAAGAAGTATCTTCCTTGAGTTCTCAGAATAAAAATTAAGCTTCTTGGCAATCTTGGTCATATCTTTCTTAAAATCCACCTGCTTAAGGTAAAGCTCACTCATCTCAATGAATTCAACCTCATCCTTGGATCTCTCGCACACAGGAGTCCTGTGAGTAGTTCTCTTGGCACCGACATGAAGCCCTTCCTCTTTAAGCTTCTCGACCATCTTAAGCCTTGCATCCCTGACCTTAAGCCCTGAAAGAAATCCTGCATTCTTATTCATCGTCCCGTCCTTATCAACAGATATCAAAGGCTTTAGCCCCATCTCCCTAAAAAAACGTATATCAGTCGTATCTCCTGCAGAACACATCATCACAAGCCCGGTACCCTTCTCAATCTCAGCAGAAGGATGCGCCTTTATAGGTACCTCTTTACCAAATACAGGTGTCACAGCAGTCTTACCGTCAAGATGCTTGTACCTCTTGTCCTCAGGATTGAATATGACCATGCCGCAGCTGCACACAAGCTCAGGCCTTGTAGTGCCGATAACTATCTCCTCGCCAGTCTCTTTAACAGTAAACCTGATATCATTAAAAAATGTAGAAATATCCTTGTACTCAATCTCGCAGTCAGCAATAGTCGTCTGGCATCCGGGGCACCAGTTATTTATCCTCTTGTCCTCATATATCAACCCTTTCTTCCAGAGGTCAATGAAAATGTTCTGCGTAAGAGTCCTGTAATCATCAGAATCCGTATGGTACACATCACCTATATCAGTCCCAAGATCCCATGAATTAAAGCTTATCCCAAGACGAAAGAAAGACTGCGTAGATATATCAGACGATTCCGCAAGTATCTTCCTGCAGTACTCAATAAAATCTTCTCTTTTAGTCTCAGTCAGCTTGACGCCAAACTTCTTCTCGGCAGCCATCTCGATAGGCAGGCCGTTCCTGTCAAGACCGAGAGGAAAAAGCACATTGAACCCTTTCATCCTCTTGTACCGTGCAAACATATCCATAAGAACATAAGTCGTCGCATGGCCCATATGTATAGGGCTGTTCACATAAGGCGGCGGTGTATCAATAGAATATACTTTCTTCTTCAAACCCTTATCAAACCTGTAAGCCTTGTCCTTCTTCCACTTCTTGTAAATCTCAGGCTCAAAAGACTTTTCCCATCTTTTCTCAGAAATCTTAGACTCTACCATGACAATAACCTTAATGTGTTGAATTGAATAGCGAATTTATATAAATTTATCTGAAAAAAAAGTAAAACAAAATAAAAAATATAAGAAAAAAAGAAAAAAAATAAAAAGATGAGTTCAGATAAACTCAATGCCAAGATCCTTCTCAATCTGCTTTGTGCCTTCTTTCTGAGTAGACATCTCAGTCCCGAATATCTGAGGGCTCTTAACACCGGTAACAATCACCATGACTCTCAAAGAATCTCCAA
>WTCA01000028.1 GCA_013138805.1 archaeon
CTATATATACACTATCTATATCAATATATAACATATATATAAAATTTAAAAGGTGTTTACCTATGAAAACACAAAACTTAAAATCAATATTTATTTTATTATTATTTTCATCAATGATATTCACAAATTCTGTATCTGCTGCATTTACAGGAATTGGAATATTAAATTCAGAAATAAACGCAGACACAATAAATCTTGAAAATATAGATACAGTTCAGATTAATAATTCTATTGTTAATTATGACAATTATATTCATGCAGAACTAATAATCAATTATAAATTAATAAACCAAAAAGACGGTTCAGAAATAATAAATGAAAACACAATTCTATCTTTTGGTGCTTATGAAGTAAAAGATATATCAAAAGAATTAAAGATACCAAATACAATTCCTACCGGAGAATATATAATAAACATTTTTGTAAACGGTCCAAACAATATACCTCTTGCGGGATTTAATCATAAAATACAAATAAATAACAAAGATATAATAAAACCATTAACTATAGTAAAAGGCCCTTATTTAAAAATACCATTTGTTTCAGATTCTGGCACAATTACATATATTGAAAGTTATGGAACAACAGGCTCAAATGTTCTCCAGGGATCTATATATTACCTCAAATTTAATTTGAAAAATGAAAATAGTAATTATAATGATTTAAAAGCTATCATTAATATAATTCCTACTTTAGGAGATTCTCCGCTAAAAACTATTGAATATGAATTAAATCCTTATACATCAACAACACAGATAGATGATTATGAGGTAGAAATGACTTTTGATACACCGGGAACTTATAGAATAACACTATCATTTTATAATGGAGATTCATTTTTGTTTCAAAAAGAAGTTCGTCTTGTAATTACTGGTGAAGGTGGAAGCATACTTCGCGTAAAAAATAAACAAGACACCTATAATATAGGAGATACAATATCTATAGATACAGATTTAGTTGGTCCTGCAGATGGAGCTACAAAACTAAAAGATATATATCTTAAACTGATTTTAAGTGAAGATAATAAAATTATAAAAGTGATTATTAAAGACATACCTGCTTTGGAATTCAAAACAATGACTGAAACAATAAATTTCATATCTGAATGGAATCTGGAAAAATACAGAATACAGATGATATTGGGTAAAGATGATGTAATATACGATGAAATAACAATCAATTATGAACCAATAATTGTAGAGAAAATGATTACACCTGACGGTAGAATATATTCACCAGGACTTGGTGGATGTTTTGATGACAATATATGCACCACAGAAGAAAGACAATCTGGTAATTGTTATGACTGCTATTTAGAAGATAACCCAAAACAAGAACCAACAGAAACTAATAACAATTACGAAAATAATGAGATATCAAAAGAAACACAGACAGACAATAATAATTATAAGGATTCAATCAAAATAATAATTATTTTTGTAATAACTACAACGCTTTTAATTTATATAATTTACAAAGTTTGGGGTAATAACAAATGAAAAACGAAAAAAATACATTTTCAAATAAAAAGATTATTATAATTCTTATTTCATTATTTGTTACTCTGATCAACACAAACATAGTATTTGCAGACAATTGGGTTTGCTATGATTCAACTTATGATTGTCATGTTACAAAACAAGAACTAAGAAATGAATTTCCATGGCAGCCAAACTCAAAGCTGAACAAGATCTGTTCAGGATCTACTATGACATCTACATATACACCAACCGCTTTTATCAGGGATTGTGAAACATCACCATTTTTATCATGCCCGGAAAATGAATATTATATGAGAAACATATTTAGCTGCATAAGAACATGCGAAGGTTTCGATGGTGCACATCATACATATGATTATTACGAAAACGGAACAATCGTTGTTGCTTGTGGATTAGGTGGCAGCCCTTATTGTGATAGTTGGTCAGTTACAGAAAACTGCAACGAAGAACCGACAAAAGACTATGTTTGCGGTAACGAGACTAATCTTAATAACTCTTGGGTAGATATGACAGCACCGTCCTGGGAATGCCCTACATGTAAAGAATTATCAATACGGCAAGATGAAGAACCAATTCTTTTTGAAGACGATTCTTCAACTTTTCAAAGCATATCTATGTCTAACTACCCTTACGGATCCAATACAACAACAGATTTTACATTTACAGCATATATTGAAGCATGCATAAACCGGGTTCCGCTCCTAAACTTAAATGTAAAGCTTATAAATGCAACGGGTGAATCAGAATCAGCAATAACAGGTATATATGCAAAACATGAAGAATTAAATTACTCAACAGAAAATTTAGGATTGCTTGAATCTTTCATAATTCCAGAACAAGATGAATTCAAAAAAAATTACACATTACACGCAGAATTAAAAGGATATAGGCCCTGGGCCTGGAGATCGCGTTTGGTAGATGCAATACCCAAGATAATTAATAAATTAGGATTAGATATACCTGGATATCCAGAAGACATTACACCTCAGACGATTGGTGACTTATATTTCTCCGCAGATTTCTTAGGGGGTCAAACACAGTATGATGATATTGATGACACCTGCAATGCCGAAATAAGTTTAACAAACACATATGAAATGGATGTATTACACAGCGTACCGGAATTATCAGACAATACTATGTGCACTATTACTGATCTAAACGATTATATTAACGCAGAAGGCATAACTCAGGAATTAACAGATTATCTTAATACAACATATTCATTAGAAGCTCTCATAAGTATTGATAATATAAACATCAAAGACCCGGAAAATTATTTTGTAAGTTATCATATGGACAATATAGTATTTGATGTTAGAGATTATGGTTTTTCAGATAGCACAGGTTTTATTAATTTTTATGAAGATGAAGATAATGATGAAAAATTTGATTATTTGATTGATAATGGAATCATAACAACTGATGACCTTCAGCAAAAATCAGAAGAACAGATGAGTACATTAGTAGATACAGATGAAATCGGTTGTGATGATTATGAATACCAATTCATAGGATATGAAGCAACAGAGGACATAGATATCAAAGAAAGCGAAGATGGTCTAAGAAGTGAAACATATAGTATTGATGTATTACACAATCTTGATACACTTGAAAGCGATGATATGTGTACTATAGATGACTTGACCGATTACTACGAAGACTATGAAATAACAACCAGTCTTTCAGATGAACTCCATGACTTATATAGCTTAGAAAATGTAGACATAATCAAAAGCATGACAATAGACACACCGATAAATACTCCGATTACAATCGATCTTGACGACATCAATAATTTTGATGTTACTGATGAAAGTTACGAGAACAGTACAGTATTCAAAGACTATACAGACACATTGACAGACGAGCAGCTTTTCCAGTACCTAAGAAGCATAGGACTCATAACAAATGCAGATCTTCAGCAGAAATCAAATGACTTAATGTCAGCAATAGTAAATTTACCAGAAATAGGTTGCAGCAGTTATACTTACAATTACGGAAGCTATACAATCAACGGCAATATCAATGTAAATATAATTGACCTCAATCATACAGATATTAGTATGCCTAAAAGCGATACAACATGGATTAATGATATAATTACAGATATAACTCTTGAAATAAAAAAAGATGTGTTTGTTGAAGTAAACATGACGGAAATTACAACCACATGGATTAATGATATAATCACAAATATTGAAGTTGATTTCACAAATGAATATGATTGCGAAACTTCATGGAGTTGGGGCAATTTAGGAGACATAGATAACGAAGATTTTGCAAAATGTCTTTATAATTGGGATGCATGCATACTAAGTGAAATAAGTGGAGAAGTCAATAGAGGCTGGCCATATTATGAAGTTGCAGACTGTGGAATGGGTCCCCCTTCAAACCTACTAGACACCACATTAAAAGACGCTGCAAGAGGTAGTAAATCAATATTTACACAAATTACGGTCTATAAGACATGTATTGATGGAATCAACTGGATATCCTCAGAAGAGACCCATACATGCATTGACGGCGATACATACAAATGCAAATTTGATATATCCAACGACGTCATAACTGCAGGCATTGCTGTCACAAGAGTTGATGAAGGATATGTTCAGGTATCGCAAGTAGATCAAACAGCATACATCTGCACAGGCTCAGGAACTTGGAGAACAATAGAATGCGATGATGACAGCTTCAACGGCACTGATGAAGATAATACAAGTTGCATTAATACAGGAATAACACAAGGATTCTGTGGAGATATCACAGGAACATACCAATGGCAGGACAGCCCGGACGAATCACAGGACTCATGCTGCTGCACATCAAATGGCTACTGGGACAACGCAAAAGGCTGCTGTGATGCAGGAGACAGCTGGACAAGCACGGATGACAAATGGATATGCAGCAACGGAGTGGTTCTAGGAGATTATACAGGATTAAATTGCGATGGAACTCTTAACCCGCTTCCACTAGATGTTGTTGTGACTTTCGAATGCGATGAAACAGAGATTAACGGCACAAAGAAATGGTGGGATGGAACTGAATGGGTAACGCCTGCACCGGAATACTGCGGATGCACGCAAAAGTCAGACTGTAACACAGCAGGAGGCGAAACATGCATAGAAAACATATGCGTCGTGATAAAAGATCCTGTACTTAACTTTATACTTCCAAGCATAAGCATAATCTTAGGAGAGACCGGAGATATCATGCTTAAAATAAGAAACGACATGAATGTGACAGACTATGTAGAGATAAACATTGACAAGAACGAAGAGATATCCAACTGGGCATGGTTCAACGGCCAGAAAAACATGAACCCTCACACAAAAATTGTAAGTGTACCGCCACAATCCGAAGAAAAAATCATCATAGAGATACTTGGCGGAAAGGTAGGCACATACACGCTTAAGATAGACGTAAAATCACTTCTCACGCTAAAGGAAGTGCAGAAAGAATTGATTGTACGAATCATACCAAAAATTGACGAGGACACAGGCTCTATGGTCGAAACAACAAGCACACCGGGCCTATCATGGCTTGGATTCATTCTGGTCATGCTTATAGGATCATTCATATTCTACAGGAAAGACAACCTTTAGACAGATGCTGTTATGCTGCCATTATTCTTATAATGAGAGCCTAATCCATCAAAACCATAAGAATTTCCGACAGGTTCCGGAAAATAATATACAATACCTGTCATCACAGCCTTGCCTTCTACCAACAGATTTACAAAATGCGTCCAGTCATGTATCGTAACCTGACCTTCATAACCAGGATCAACCCAACCTGCACCGACCTTATGGTTAAATATATGATTAATATTCAAACCGGCTTTATAATCATGCAAATAACCATCATTCAGAGACTGTGAAAGCTTCAAAAGTATCCCCACCTGATTTGACAGCTTAAGATACTGCTCAAGTTTCACAACAAGGAGATTCTCCTCTTTAAGCTTATACACTTCCGAAAGATTAATCTTATCATAGAGAACATCATCTTCATACTTCTCCCTCGTATCTATAGTGCCTAACTCTTTCTTAAACGAAAGAGCAGTATCAGAACATGTAAAGACAAGCTGATCATTATGTATCACAACATCAGGGCTTACTTCAAGAAGACCTTCAGATATAAGAGTTCGTATACCTTCCTCACCCAACAATTGAGCGCAAGGTATATTACTTAATTTATCTGCCGGCTCAAAAAAAAGCTGGGCAAATCTGTCCCCGCCATAAAACCTCAAAGGATTAGTGTTCTTGTTAACAATAGACATCTGCACCCTCCCATCATAAGAAAGGTTCTGGACAAGATCACCTACAGGAGAAAGACCTCTCCTACCATTGGAACTGCGAAGCTCAGAGAAAAGGAAAAGTCCATCCGGAATATCAAACTGCTCGAGAGAATAAAATATTGCCTTCTGGCCAGATTCAAGAACAAAAGGCTTGTCTTTATCAAGAGTTTCTATTATTCTAGGAAGATTACCCACAGAATCATCAATATAATTTATAAAGTCTCCATAACTCTCATCTGCTTTAGGACCTTCAGAAAACAGCCTAAGATATTCCAGCTGATTTTTATAGATAGTATTATCATCAAAAATTTCAACAGCACCGATACGCCAGTCAAAGCTTGCAGGCTGGAACTGTTTTTCTGTCGGAAAATGTGATATTTCTACAACACTATTATCAATAAGCCAGCGTATCTGGTTATCCGTAAGCATCAAAAAAACCTCAAGACCCTATTTTCTTCCCAAAAATCCCGGAAAAGAATGTCTTTCCCAGACTGATTTTATTCCCATCAGAATCAAAGATAGGCTTCAGATCCAAAGCGACCTTGGTAAGTATCGGTGTCGTAAGTATCTTGGTGATATTCTTGACATGAACTTTTACCTCTGATTCAGTCTTGACCAATCCCACAACATCCTTGCCGTCAACCTTTATCTCTGCCTTTATCATCTCAATCAGCCTTATGCCTTGTCTTCACATTAATTTTCCCGTTGAGCGTCACCGAGACGCCTTCGACTTCAATCTTATGGTTGTCAAACTCAATATCAGTCTCAAGGTCATGGGTGCCTAACAGCTTCACAAGATTCTTCATAGCCTCCTCATTCTCAAGAAGCTGCTTTATCTTTGATATCATGTAATCTAATAGAATAGCTAATTTTAAAAATATATCAAATAATGAAAAATGTTATTATCCTTTATTGCAATTACACGAACCTTTGCCGCACTGACCCATAGCACAACAGTTTTCAGACATTAAGGTGTTATAATCATTATCCATATATAAGTCTGGTTTTCCGGAAAAAGCAATCACATCTGACCCATTATTTAACATTCTTTCCCTATAAAAAGATAAGTCTTCAGTCATGATAACACCAGATATTAGATTATTTCCTTATAAGTAAAAATAACTTTATATTTATTGCCCAGACAAAAAAACGCCATAACTCACTCCAAACATATATATGAAAACCGACCAAATAATCATCATGCATGAGATTCTTATAGGCAGAGACCTCTCCGACCAGAAAAAATACGGCATGAAAGGCACAGGATATATAGCAAAGCACATTGTCGGCCAGAAGAACGAGGCACATGTCACGACGCCTGTGAAGATCGACCTTGCCCGGCCGCACATAATAGGTCTTTTCGGTAAGAGAGGACAGGGAAAATCCTATTCTATGGGAAACATTGTAGAAGAGATGATGCTGCTCCCTGAAGATATCAAAAAAAATATAGGAGTCATCGTCATAGACACTATGGGCATATACTGGAGCATGAAGACACCTAACGAGAAAGACGCAGAGCTTCTCACCGAATGGGGACTCAAACCAAGAGGGTTTGATGTCAAGGTGACTGTACCGAAAGGTCTTACAAAGATATACAATGACGATGCAATACCTTTCGATGCCACATTTTCTATGAAACCCTCAACCCTGGGCACAGACGACTGGGCTCTGAGCTTCAACCTGGAGCTTGACAGCGAGATGGGTATACTTCTCCAGAAAGTCATGAGACAGATGAGAGACAAAGGAAACTACACCATAGACGAAATAATAGAAAACATAAAGAAAGAAGAAGGAAGCGATGTCGCTAAAGACGGGCTCATAAACAGGTACCTTGTAGCTCAGGAATGGGGCATCTTCAGCGATGATGGCTCATCAATTCATGACATAATAAAACCGGGACAGGCAACAATCCTTGATGTCAGCCATTTCAGTCAGGCATCAGGCGGATGGAGTGTAAAAAGCCTTGTCGTCGGTCTCCTCGCAAGGCATATACTTAACGCAAGAATAAAAGCAAGAAGAATGGAAGAATCAGAGAGCATGGAAGGTACAAGTAAAGGAGGCCACATGCCAATCACCTGGATGCTGATAGATGAGGCGCACCAGTTCCTGCCACGGGAAGGCATGACAGCTGCATCACTGCCGCTGCTCCAGTGGGTAAAGATTGGCCGTGAGCCGGGAGTATCTCTTCTTCTTGCCACGCAGATGCCAAACAAGCTGCATCAGGAAGCGATAAGCCAGTGCGACCTTGTGATATCCCACAGGCTGACAAGCTCAAAAGATATTGATTCCTTAAGCCAGATAATGCAGTCATACCTGAAATACGGCATATCCGACTATTTCGACAACCTGCCCAGAGTCAAAGGCGCGGCCATCATCCTTGACGACAACTCAGAAAGGCTTTATCCTATAAGAATGCGCCCCAGGATGAGCTGGCATGCAGGCGGAAGCCCTATTGCGATAAAGGAATGAACTATTCAGCTTTATCCTTTTCTGCATCCATCTTTTTCCCGGCCTTCCACAAGAACTCAAAATAATTTTTATATGAATCAGCAGCCTCCTTATTCTTGATAATTATAGCTTCAGGCGGATCTGTCCATATTATTATCGCAATCTTATCATTGTATATGTTTGTTGCGACAGGAGATAATGCCTTAAGAGGCAGATACCGGTATCTTGTGCCTTTAGAATACGGTTTTATATCTCTTACTCCGGTTATCAGCCGTGTCTTTCTATTGTTCTTATCCTGTTGCTTAATAAAAAATTTCGAAAATCCGGGAAGCTTATCATTAAGATGACCTTCATCACCAAAAACATCATTGTCATATCCTTCTCTTATAATATCCATAAAGACAGTCTTTACGCCCTTATAACCATAATACAGGGTTATGTCATGTTTCTCTTTAGGCATTGACTGCATCTTATTAAGTGCAGGAAGTATATTTTCTACATCTTCTTCTTTTTCTTTCAGATATTCCAGCAATCGTTTAGGATCATTCGCTTCAAACCATTTCCTATTCTCTTTCACCACATAATTAATAAGGCCTTTATTTAAAAGATGTTTTAATGCATCATATGTCGTAGTCCTGTTGATCTGGCTGTTCTTGCTGATATTACCTGCTTTTGATGAACCGATTTTAAGAAGAGTAATGTATACTTTAGCCTCATTCCCATTCAATCCGACCCTCTTTAATGTCTCCCTGATTTTTTCAGGATTGGTTTCCATAATATTCCCTTATCTCTGTTAAGATTTAAATCTTAGCCTTTTTGCACTTCTGTTGTATAATTTCTTACAACAAAATTATAATAATCACATTTTTGAAATAAACTTTGTGATATAAATGAAAAAAAACAAAACAGACAAAAAAACAATATATTTGGCTGCCTCCCTTTTTTCAGGAAGAGAAACATATTTTAATGCAACAATCGCAAAACAGCTGGAACGCAATTACAATATAATCATGCCTCAAAGAGACGGATTTGAATTTGGAAACCTGGCTGAATCACTGCAGGGCAAATTACCTGAAGAAGAGATTGGTTCTGCAGTGCAGGATATAATATATCATCTTGACATGGGTGTTTTTGTCAATAACAGCGACATAATACTTGCAAATCTTGACGAACCTTTAGATGAAGGCGTTGTAGTTGAAATGTCTTATGCAAAGCTTATGGGCAAGAAAGTCATAGGTTTCAGAACAGATGTAAGAGCACCATATGGAAATATAGAAGACCCTTTAAAAGGCATGCATTTTTTTCCCGCATACCAATGTGATTATTTTATCTCTGCATATATGCCTTGCAAAAATCTAGATAGTGCTGATAATGAACAGTCAGGATTAATTGAAAAAGTCAACAATTGCATAGATAATGCAGATTTCAACAGATATCATGAATGGAACAACCCATTAATTCAGGAAATGATTAATAATTCAGAAATATTGTTTAAAGGCATCAATGATGTGCATTCACAAGAAAGCCTTGAACTCATTGCGCAAAGATATATTGACAATAAAGATATTTTTGAAAAATCAAAACCGAAAATAATATCTGCTTAACTTTTATTTTTTAAGCA
>WTCA01000061.1 GCA_013138805.1 archaeon
GAAGGACACGCCCCCTTCCCTTTTTCTAATAAGCGAGAACTCAATTGAACTTAACAACGAATTATACGGAATTTTGTCCGTATAATACTCTAAATTTGGCTGTTTATATACCCTTTTTAACCCAAATCCTCCCCATCCCACCCCAACCAAAACCTTTTTAAAACTATATTCTTAACTTATGTCAGGTGTTAATGGGTCCCTTTTTGAGGAGACTATGATTATAAGGATACCCTAACGCTTTACATTGCCCGCCAATCGTCAACAAAATTGATCGGTGATATTTTGCGTTACTGGCGGGCTATATCAGTATTACACAAACATTTAAGCAGACCAGAACAATAATAATCATGTCAGAACATGACGCATACATCGATATAACAGTAAAGCTTAACAATTCAAGGTTCAGGATAGAACCAAAAGACGGAAACATACAGGTCTTTGTGACAGAAAGGCCGCAGGACAACAAAGTGAACCAAGAGATCATAAAGAACTTTGAAAGACTGCTCGGCAGACGAACCACAATTGCAAAAGGTGCCAAAAGCAGAAGAAAAACATTACGAATAGAAGGCATAACTGAACAGGAAGCCAGGCAGAAGCTTGGCGTTTAATATTCACAGATTCAATATTTCACAGCATAAAACAGGATAATAATGTATAATAATGCAGATATATTCCGCAATAATAAATGTGATACATAAAGAGTCTGGAAATTCTTGTTCTTGAGTATGCCTTCCATGAAAACGGAGGTAATAAATATGGGAAAATTAGCACAGACATCAGTGAAATACCTGATTACAGCAGAATTTGATGCTGACGGAACGGTTGAGAAACCGGATGTTATCGGAGCACTGTTCGGACAGAGCGAAGGCCTTTTAGGCAATGAGCTTGACTTGAGAGAGCTCCAGAGGACAGGAAGGATAGGAAGGATAGATGTTGACGTGACAACAGTCAAAGGAAAATCCAAGGGAAAGATAACAATACCTTCCAGCCTTGACAGCACAGAGACTGCGCTTATCGCAGCCACAATAGAGACAATCGAGAGAGTGGGCCCGTGCGACGCAAAGCTCAGATGCAATTCTATAGAAGACATAAGGGCTGTAAAGAGGAAGCAGATCATTGACAGGTCAAAGATATTGCTCAGGGAACTTATGAAAGATGTCCCGGAAATATCAACGCTTACAGAAGAGCTGAAAGAGTCAGTGAGGTCTGCCGATATCACATCATACAAAGGCAACCCTGCAGGTCCTGATGTAGAAGGCGGAGAGTCTATAATTGTCTGCGAAGGACGGGCAGATGTCCTGGTTCTTCTGAAGCACGGCATCAAGAATGCTATCGCTATAGGCGGGACAAGCGTACCTCCTGCAATAGCCCAGCTTACTAAGTCCAAGGAGACTACAGCATTCCTTGACGGAGATCGAGGCGGAGACCTTATCCTTAAGGAGCTTAAACAGGTAGGAGAGATAGATTTTGTTGCAAGGGCACCGAAAGGCATGGAAGTCGAGGAGCTTACCAAGAAAGAGATATTCAAGTGTCTGCGTGAGAAAGTTCCTTCAGAACAGGCAGTTGACCTGTCGCCTATAGGAAAGTCTGTAAAGCCTTACAAGGGTACGAAGAGCAGTACACCGTCTGTCACGACAGTCAGGATAATATCATCCCCTCAGAAGAAAAGCATCTCTTCAGACAGCAGGAGACCTTCACGCGAACGTACAACAAAGATAGACACAAGAGCTCCGAGGAAAAGCTTTGAGGACAGGCCGGCACCGGCGTCACGCAAGAGCGAACTTACAGCAGCACAGAAAAAGGTATATAAAGAGCAGCTGAACGAGCTTATAGGCACACATGCAGTAAGCATATATGACAAGAACAACAATTTTGCCGGCAGAGTGCCTGTCAAGAATATAGAGGCTGCACTGAAACAGGTTGCAGAGCCGCTGACTGTTATAATTGACGCTGAAGTGGACAGAGACCTTTGCAGGATTGTCGAGAGTTCCGGCGCAGACAACATTGTTGCCATGAAAGTGAAAGACAAGGCAGGCAAGGTAAATATCATAACACAGGAAGACCTTTAAAGGTCTTTTTCTTTTTTTCTTTTTATCCTTTAATTGTATTTTTTTCAATTTCTACAAAACAATATAAATCATTGCGCAGATTACTATGTTAGTGGTCTGTATGGGTCTGTTGAATAAAGAGAGCAAAGACAAGAAGACAAAGTACCAGAAATTAGAGGAAAAGCTGGCTTTGAAGAAGAAGAGTGCTTGGGATCAGTTTACAGACAGGCAGAAAAAAGATGCTTTCAGACTCTGCGACGATTACAAATCATTTCTTGATAATGCAAAGACTGAGCGTGAAGCTGTCAAAGAGATTGAGGCTTTTGCGAAAAAGAAAGGCTTTTCCGGGATAGGAGAGGCAAAAGAGCTGACACCCGGGTCAAGAGTATATGACACTTACAGGAACAAGAATGCGGCACTTGTCATTGCCGGAAAGAAGCCGATAACTGAAGGTGCCAGGATAATAGTCTCGCATATTGATTCTCCGCGGCTTGACCTTAAGCCGCATCCGCTGTATGAGGACTCAGGACTTGCGATGCTAAAGACGCATTATTACGGCGGCATAAAGAAATACCAGTGGGTGAACAGACCTTTTGCACTGCACGGCGTCGTCACAAAAAAGGACGGTAAGACAATAGATATAGTCATAGGCGAGTCTGAAAAGGATCCGGTGTTTGTGATTTCTGACCTTCTTATACATCTGTCAAAGAACTCACAGGACAAAAGACTTGCTTCGGAAGCAATTAAAGGGGAGGAGCTGAATCTGATTGTAGCCAACATTCCGGTAGATGATGACAAAGTCAAGCATAAAGTGAAGCTTGCAGTTCTTGAACATCTTTATGACAAGTACGGCATTGTCGAGGAGGATTTTGTATCTGCCGAACTTGAGGCAGTTCCTGCGGGTATATCAAAGGATGTCGGGTTTGACAGAAGCCTTATCGGTGCCTATGGGCAGGATGATAAGGTATGCGCCTTTGCATCTCTTATCGCGTCCGATTCTGTCAAAATTCCGGAACATACTACAATTGTTCTTTTCTATGATAAGGAAGAGATAGGAAGTGTGGGGAATACAGGCGCCAGGTCTAATTATATTGAATATATTGTAAGCCGGATCCTTGAGCTTTCAGGAAATGCAGCTTCTGATTCTATTGTGAGAGAAGCTCTCATGAAATCCTCTGCCCTGTCTGCTGATGTTTCCGCTGCTGTAAATCCTACATTTAAGGAAGCGCATGATATTTTTAATTCAAATTTCTGCGGATTTGGTGCTTTGCTTGAGAAATATAATGGGTATGGTGGGAAGTACAGCGCGAGCGACGCGAGTGCAGAATACACAGGTCGCATACGCAAGATTCTGAACGATAATAAGATACCATGGCAGATTGGTGAGCTTGGAAAGGTTGATGAAGGCGGAGGAAGCACAATAGCTATTTTCTTCTCAAATTACAGTATGGACATAATAGATCTGGGCGTTCCTGTCCTTGGCATGCACTCGCCTTTTGAGATAGTCTCTAAGGCAGACATGTATTCAGCATATCTGGCATATGTGGCTTTTCTTGAGTCTTAGATCTTTGTTATGTGATACTTATGGACAGAAACATAAAGGAAGCAATTGATGCTGTTATCTTAAAGGGTGCAACCTATGCAGATATCAGGTGCTCTGATAAAGAGATAACAAGCCTGACACAGAAGAACGGAAAGATAGAAGATATAACGACAGGAAACTCTTTTTCTCTCGGGTTCCGGGTCCTTTACAAAGGCTCGTGGGGCTTTGCCTCAACAGATGATATTTCAAGGCTTGCAGGCATTGCAGAGACAGCTTTTCGGATAGCCAAGTCTATACAGGATGCGAACAACAGCAAGGATGTCGTGCTTGCAGAGACAAAGACAGTTGAGAAAGATATTGATGTCAAGTACAAGATTGACCTGAAAGACATGTCAATTGATGACAGGATAAATTTTGCTAAGGCAGGCTATAAAGGGGCGACGGAAGTCTCTGATAAGATCAAGTCAGTATCTTTGATGTACGGCGACTCCTGCGCCAGAAATGTTTTCGCGAGCTCTGAAGGTACATATATCACATCAAATCCGCAGTATTTTAAATATTATGTCTTCTCGACTGCAAAACAGGGAGACAGACGAGAAGAGTCTTTTGACAGGTATGCTTCCTTTTCAGGTATAGACGAACTTATCAGGAGAGATCCGGCCAGGATTGCAGCTTCAGCTTCAAGAGAGGCTGTAAAACTTCTTGGTGCAGTCTATCCTCCGTCCGGAAAGATGCCTGTGATACTTCACCCGACGATTGGCGGGCTTTTTGTCCATGAGGCTGTAGGCCATGCGTCAGAGGCAGACCATGCAATGAAAGAGTCTATCTTTAATTCAAAGCTTGGCGAGAAAATCGGTTCTGATAATCTGAATATTGTTGATGATCCTAACCTTAATGGAAAACATGGTTCGTATATGTATGATGATGAAGGTGTCCGCGGCAAAAAGACAGTCATATTCCGTAAAGGTGTTCTTGAGTCATATCTTCATTCACGTGAGACTGCAGGGTTTGTGGGTGTGGAACCTACAGGGAACGGCAGGGCGCAGTCTCCCGGTTTTCTGCCTATAGTCAGGATGAGCAATACATATTTTGATAAGGGTAATATGGAGACTGATGAGCTTTTTGAGGGAGTTAAGAAAGGTCTCTATATGAAAGGCTTCAAAGGAGGAGAAGTCAATCCTGTTGACGGGACATTTACTTTCGGTGTTGAGCAGGGATATATGATTGAGAACGGGAAGAAGACAAAGCTTGTGAAAGACTGCGCGATGTCAGGACTTACACTTGACGTGCTCAAAAATATTGATGCTGTCGGAAAAGACTTATGGCTTGATGGTGTCGGTTTTTGCGGGAAGGAGGGGCAGGCCGTGCCAGTCTCTGATGGCGGGCCGCATTTTAGGGTGAGCGAGCTTCTGGTAGGTGGTCAGAGATGATGATTGATGAGATAGATAAGATAATCAGGAAGTACAGAGATGTCCCGCTTGAGTTTTTCGGTAGCAGACAAAAGAATATTATATCTGAAGTACATGGAGATAAGTTATGTTCGGCAAACCAGTCAGTCAATGGAGGGATTGGTGTCAAGGCGATAGTTAGAGGCAGGGCAGGGTTCTCTTATGCTACTGACATGTCTTTGATTGAAAAGGCAGTCCGCCAGGCAATGGCAAACGCAAAGTTTTCTGAACTTGAGCAGAAGACCCTGCCTGAAAAAAGAGATATGCAGAAGATAAAGAATATTTATGACAAAAAAGTTTCTGATATGACCCCGGAATCTGTCATGGATATTTCTGGTAAGCTGTCCGATGACCTTAAGGCGGTAAGCAAAGATCTTAAGATGAATATGTCTATTCTTGAGGCTGCTTCCAGCAATTATTTTCTGGTCAATTCAAACGGGGCATCTTATTCTTCAGAGCTGACTTCTGTCAGTGCTGTATGCGAGGCTGTGTTAAAGAGTTCATCAGGGAATGCATCGTTTGCGGCAACATCGCTGAAAGGATTTGATACAAATTTTCTTGTTGAGAAAGCGTCAAGGCTTGCGGTTAACGGTGTGGGCAAGAAAAATGTTAAATCTGCCAGTCAGACAGTTGTTCTTGATGCAGATGTCATTGAAGCTGTTTTTGGAAATACATTGTATTTATCTGTGAACGCTGACCGTGTACAGAAAGGACAGTCAATGCTTGCAGAGAAGGTAGGGGAGACAGTCGGTTCTGAATGCCTTAATATCAGGGACTGCGGCGCTCTTGACGGAAGGTTATGTTCATCGCCGTTTGACAGGGACGGTGTGCTGTGCAGGAAGACAG
>WTCA01000103.1 GCA_013138805.1 archaeon
TAAAAAATGAAAAGAACAAGACCCAAAACAACCTGCAAAAGTTAGAGAAAAGCGAGGAATCTTCCCGGCTGAAGCAGATGCTAAAACAGAAAGACGATCTGAACGATGAAATCAGCATGAACCGGAACTGCATAATCCAGATATTTTCGCCTTTGGCAAAAGCTTTGAAAAAATATGAAAGGTTCAGCACATCTCTCAGCGCAGATGACGCAAAAATACTTTCAGCATAGATTGAATCGCCGTTCAGGGCACTTAAGAAAGACACCGGCTTCCAGACCCTTGACAGGATTACAGAAGAGACAGAAAAGCTTATAAGTTCAGGTAAGATTGACCTGAAAGACAAGCAGAAAGAGAAAGCGCTGGCCCGGCTGAAATCGCTGAAAGACCATTCTCTTTTGAATCAGCATCTGTCAGAACACAGCCGGCTGAAAGAGCAGATAAAAACTATAGAGACCAGTCTCGATGCCATAAAGATAAGCAGGGAAACAGAAACAGCAAAGCGAAAGCTTAAAGACACTGAAAGTAATATAGAAGACGAAGAGCAGGATATTCAAAAGATAGAAAACACACAAAAAGATACAGATGAGACAATTTCCCTGAAAACAGAAGAACTAAAAAAAGCTTTAAGCAAAATCTCAGGCAAAGACATATCCGTCAAAGCCTAAAAATCACAAAAAGCAAGTTTTTAAGACTAAACAGGGATAAATATTTAAATAAGACTGCGCCTTGTATAGGTTATGGATGTAATGCAGGAACTTTTAGACTACAAAAAGATAGCAGATCCTAAAATAAACGAATTCTTTGACGATAAAATAAAAGAGATAGAAGACCCCAACAACTTTTACAGCAAACTCACATATTTTCTGAAAGAATATACTGGACGCGGCGGAAAAAGGATACGTCCTGCATTAGTATATCAGGGTCATCGGTTATTTGCAGATGGCAGCAATTTAGATGAGGACTATATAAAAGAACTGATAATACTCTCTATAGCCACTGAATTGAAACAGGCATACTATCTTGCACATGACGACTATATAGATAAGTCTGATGAAAGAAGAGGCGGCCCAAGCATGCACAAGATGCTTGAAGCATGGTACATGACACAAGATGGCATCAGTACAGAGGATGCAATACATCAGGGTAAGTCAATGGCGATATTAGCCGGAGATCTGGCAAACACATTTGCCGAAAATATAATCTTTAAAAGTACACTGCCTAAAGATAAAAAATATGCAGTTCTGGAAAGGCTCAACAATACTGATATATCCACACTGCATGGTCAGGTGCTTGATGTTCATTCAGGAATTACACCCGAAATGTCAACTGAAGAAGAACTGCTTAATATTCACCTTTTAAAGTCTGCAGTATATACTGTTGAATCACCATTATTGATTGGCGCTGAACTTGCAGGAGCGAATAAGGAACAACTAGAAATCTTAAGTGAATACGCTCTGCTTGTTGGAAAAGCATTTCAGGTTCATGATGATAATCTGGGTCTTTTCGGAGATGAGGAAAAGCTGGGAAAGCCGGCAGATTCAGACCTTAAGGAAGGCAAAAAGACTCTTCTGATAATTAAAGCTCTTGAAAAGGCAGAGGCCTTAGAAAGAAATGTGATATATTATTGTCTTGGTAACCAGGATATAGATTCTGATATGATAGAAGATGTCCGGGATATCGTAAGATCAACAGGATCTCTTGATTATTCAGTAAATCTTGCAAAAAATCTTATCAGCGAATCCAAAGAATATCTCAATCAGCTTGAAGACGTGAATCCGAAGGCAAAAGAATTCCTGCTCGCCTTTGCCGACTACATGGTGGCCCGCAAATACTGAAAGACAGATATAGTGGAATCACTCAACCCCAAAAAGCTTAAATATGAAAGAACAGAAATATCATCATGACACTCTATTCTCATTCCCGACTTTCTACCTTTGAGCAGTGCCCGCTGAAATTCCGCTTCCGTTACATAGACAGGATATCAGTAGACACAGCCCAGTCCATAGAAGCTTTCTTAGGCTCAAGAGTGCACGAGACATTGGAAAAACTCTACATAGACCTCAAGTTCCAAAAGACAAACACTCTCCCCGACCTTATAAAATACTTCAGCGACCAGTGGAAAAAGAACTGGAACCCGACAATAAAGATAGTCAAAAAAGACTACACGGAAGAGAACTACAGGAAGATGGGAGAGAAATTCATAACTGATTACTACAACAGGTACAGGCCGTTCAACGACACAAGAATTCTGGGCATAGAAAACAGGGTAGTCATAGACTTAAACGGAGACGGCAAATTTAAGCTCCAGGGATATATAGACCGTCTTGCCATGAAAGGCGAGGACACAGTAGAGATACACGACTACAAGACAAACTCTAACCTGCCCCTGCAGGACTATCTTGACCAAGACCGCCAGCTCGCCCTTTACGCAATAGCGGTGAAAGAGTCATACCCGTTTGCAAAGAAGATAAGACTTGTCTGGCACTTCCTTGCCTTTGACAAGGAGATGGTCTCATCCCGGACAGAAAAACAGCTTGACAGCCTGAAAAAAGAGACAGTCACACTCATAAAGACAATAGAGTCAGCAGAGACTTTTGAGCCGAACGAGTCAGCGCTCTGCGGCTGGTGCGAGTTCACTCAGTTCTGCCCGAGAAAAAAGCATGAGATTATGGCAGAAGCTCTTCCGGCAGGCAAGTACAAAGACGAGAGCGGTGTAAAGCTTGTCAACAAGTATGTTGAGCTCAAAGACACAGAGAAGCTTATCCACCAGGAACTGGAAGACCTGAAGCAGGCACTTTTTGAGTATGGACAGAAGAACAGCGTAGACAATATCACAGGCTCTGACATGGTGGCAAGGCTAAGAAAATACATAAACATAAGACTGCCCGGCAGGAATGACGAAGACCAGAAGAAAGTCATAGACATACTGAAAAAGACAGGCGCCTGGGATAACTTCTCAGCCCTTGACACTTTCGCCCTTTCAAAAGCGATGAAAGACAAAACCCTTGACGCAGATATCCAAAATAAGCTTTCAAAATTTGCAAAGGAAGCAGAGACTAAGATGGTCTATCTGGGAAAGAAATAAGATTATCTGAGATAATCAAAAATCCGGCTTATTGATGTTATCCTTCTATCAAATTCAGGATGCTTGTTCTCGTTGTCAAGCAAGAGACTGTCTATCCCCTGCTCTTCTGCTGCTATGACATCATCCTTAAGGTTGTCACCCACCATCAATGTCTCGCTGTTGCCGGAACCGAGCCGTTTAAGAGCAATCTTGAATATTTTAGGATCCGGTTTTATTACACCTTCTTCATAAGAAAGGACTATCACATCAAACAGGCTTTTAAGGCCATATTTCATATCAAGCGATTCAAAATCAGGATAGATAGCATTGCTTATAATGCCGAGCCTGAAACCCTTGTCTTTCAGAATTTTCAATGTTTCAAGAGTTTTCGGGTAAGGCCTTATCTTGTCAGACTTGCGCATATTTTCAAGTATGCCTGTTAGTTCTTTGACCAGCTTTTCATCTGTTTCAATATCAAGATCACTTATAAGATTCCTGACTGCACCGGCAATATCTTCGCATTTTTCCAGCATCAGATTCTTTTCAAGCGCTTTCAGGTATGAATAGTCTTTCATTGTTCTGCCGAGCTTTGCGGCAAATTTGTCAAGCGGCCGGGGGTTGATATCATCATAGAAAAGAGTGCCCCAGCAGTCAAATATTATAGCTTTCTTCATGTGATTGATTTGGATTGATATTATTATATACCTGTATCTTTTGGATAGATGTCATGCCTTTAGAGCTTCAATCAGATTAGGCCTGTGTCCTGCA